>CALBNP010000071.1 GCA_937896505.1 uncultured Bacteroidales bacterium
AAGTACAACATTCCCACAAAACAACAAGCACTTTTTTCAACTATTTTGCATCATGTATCGCTAACCGCTGATTGTCAGCGTGATAAATTTTAGGAAACAACTAAAAATAAGAAAATAAATGCCATTATTTTGGAAAAATAGATTCATTTTGCAAGCTGGAAGGTGGTGTTTTGGCTAGTTTGGACGATTTTTATTGTGCCAATCATGATGAAATCAGCCAAAATTGTCTCAGCTTTCTTTTTATTTATATGTGCCATTGTTTGGAAATCTTGCAGAGTAATGGATCCGTACTCATTTAGATAGCGGAGTAGGCTCTCTTCGGTTTCTGTGAAGGCAATCTTTGCAGGACGCGAAAACTTGTTGAGTTTCCAAACTTTGAGCAACACACTGTCGGCGACAAGGTTCTCGTCTTTGACACGAACGTAGATTTTGTAGTTGCCTTGATTGTCGGGAGCTTTGTGTTTGTCGTGGTTGTCTTTGGGAATGATGACCTCTAGAACCGTCTTACCGTTAATCTCCCATTCTTTGGTCTGATATTCTACTTTGGGTGAACAATACATTTCGGCTGCGGCTTCGATCATGTGTATCTCTTCGTCGGAGCGGACGCCGGCAATGGCACCATTGTCTTTTACACCAACAAGGAGCCGTCCGCCATCGGTGTTGGCGAAGGCAGCTAGGGAACGGGCGATGCGTCGGCTGTCGGAAATCTCGAACTTGAAATCGAGCATCTGGTGTTCGCCTTCCTCGATGAGTTTTTGTATGTGTTGATCTTGCCGTTTCATTTGGGTTGCAAAGGTAGTCATTTTTATGACACGATAGATACTATATTAATAAGGTGTAGCTGATGTGGCTCAAATGTGTGTAAATAGAGTAGAATGGGAGGGAAGAAAACGGATTTCGACCTAGATGCACGAAAAAGCGTTTTTAAGGCCGTAGGGAGGGTTCTGTTTGTGGGTGGTATTGTGATTCATTTTTCGAGGAAAAACGCGAAATATTGAGTTTTTAATTTGTCATATTCTGCTGTCTTTAAAAATTACAAATGTAAACCACATGTAATTTAAAACGTTGATAAACATCATAATATACAAATGTTTATATATTTAAATATATATAATTAGATTTGTAAATCATTATAAATGAGTGAATATAATGGTAAATATAAAACTATTAAATTTAAATCATTATAATACAATAAAATAAGTAGTTTTAAATAAAGTAATATACTAAATAAATACCAAATTTATGCAATTTATCATACCTATATTACTATTTAATATAACTAATTGTAATATAGTAATATGATTATATTTATATAAAGTTATAGTTTATAGGAAATAAAGTTGTTATGTATGTTTACAAAACTAAAATGAAAACTATTGCGTTTTGTAACAATTATTTGTTTACTTTTGTCAACTGAAATAGTGACATAAATCAAGTTTTTTGGGAGGATGTAGCCATGGATTATCCAGAAATGAAAGATAGGATTTCGCATATCATCAGAGCGAAGAATTTAACCGCTGCCGAGTTTGCCATTCAACTTGGAATCCAACCATCGAATGTTTCGCACCTCTTGTCGGGACGTAACAATCCGAGTTTGGATTTCGTGAAAAAGCTGAAGGAAACCTTTCCGGAGTATAGTTTGGATTGGATTGTTCTCGGTCAAGGGCCGATGACCGTATCCGATTTTGCGATAAAACCTGTTGAGGAAAAGGTTGCTATTGACCAGCCAAAGACTTCTATAGAACAACCAAAAATCGTAGAAGATTTTCAGGGAACCTTGTTTGATTCCCACAACATGGTTGATGTAAAAGAGGGAAAAAAAGTGAGTTCAGCAACATCGCAATTGCAGAGAATTATATTTGTGTATAACGACCATACCTTTGAGGAGGTCTTGCCTCGCTGACTTCTGCATATATAAATAAGGTGTAAGAATGGATTTCAATTCAGAAATTATGTATTTTTGCAACTCATTTTATAACTATGCAAATAAACTCATTTTTCGATAAGTTTGACGCTGTAATTCAAGAACATAGAAAGTTTGTCATCGTCTGTCACGTTAATCCTGATGGTGATGCCATTGGTTCGGTCTTGGCCATGTCGTCGTTCTTGAAGCGTCGTGGTCATGAGGTTATTCCTATTGCCCCGAATGCTTTTCCGAGTTTTTTGGCTTGGATGCCGGGAGCGCAGGATATTCTGGTTTTCGAAAATGATGTTGAGGCAAGTCGAAATGCGATTCAGACAGCAGACTACATTATTATGTTGGATTTCAATTCGTTGTCGAGATGCGGATTGTTGCATAACGAAATAGGGAAAACGCGTTGCCCACGTGTTTTAGTGGATCATCACCGTGACCCAGACTTGTCGCAATTTTGCTGTGCATTGTCAGAGACTGAGGTTTCGAGTGCCTCGGAACTGGTGGCAGAAATCATCTTCCATTATGAAAATGAGGAAGTTGAACAAGATATTGCAACCAATCTTTTGGTAGGCATTATGACGGATACTGGTGCATTTGCACATTCTATTTTCCATCCGCGTACTTTTGAGATTTGCAGCCAGTTGGTCAAGACTTCGACTTCCTATAATCAGATTCATCAACTTGTTTACGATACTTTCTCGGAAAACCGTTTGCGCTTGTTGGGCTATTCCATCAATAAGATGGAGATTCTGGATGATTATTCAACTGCAATCATCTCATTGAGTAAGAGTGAGTTGGAGAGTTTTAACTATCAAGTGGGTGATACGGAAGGGATTGTAAACTATCCATTGTCGCTCGATAAAATCAGGATGTCGGTTCTTGTTACTGAACGTCAAGACCAAATCCGGTTGTCGTTTAGGTCGAAAGGTGACTTTTCGGTCCATGAATTGGCTAACAAACATTTCAAGGGCGGTGGACACACCAATGCAGCTGGAGGAACCACAACCGACACGCTTGAACAAACGGTGGAAAAACTGAAGTCGGTTTTGCCCGAATACAAAGAATTGTTAAGTAAATAAAATGAGAGTAGTTCGCATATTATTGGTAGTCATAGCTTTATCGCTGATGTGCTCGTGTAAGGAGAAACCTAAGACACAGCCTGAGATTTCTGTCAATGAAATGAAAAGCAGTATGGAAACTGCAAACCGCTATCTCTTGAATGAAGAAGAAGAGGATATTACGAACTATATTGCGCGCCACGGATTGGAAATGACACAAACTGGTACAGGCTTGCGCTATCAAATCATCAAGCATGGTTCGGACAAGTCTATCGAGGTCGGGCAAACTGTCACTATGGATTTTGAATTGCATTCCATTGCCGGTGATTTGATTTATTCGTCAGAAAATGATGGAGTTAAGACTTTTGAAGTTGGTAGCGGGACCGTTGAGTCGGGCTTGGATGAAGCTATGTCGTATTTTCACCTTGGCGATTACGGAAAGGTTATTATTCCATTCCATTTGGCCTACGGACTTCATGGCGACGACGATAAGATTCCCGAGTATGCAACTTTGGTTTATACGATAAAAATTAAAGATATTCAATAACTTATGAAAAGAAAATGCTTATTTTTAACGGCACTGAGCATGTCTGCCATGCTGTTTTTTGTTTCATGTAACGACAAAGGTTCGAAACGTTTTCCTGGCTACAAGCAAACTGAAGACGGCTTGTATTATCAGTTCATAAATCAAGACGTGGCGGCTAAGGCTCCTCAAATGACTGATTTCCTGAAGGTTCAAATGCTTTGCTATTTACATGATTCATTGTTCTATGATTGGGCTGAAACCAAAGGCGTTGCGATGATTCAACTTGCCGAGCCTCATTTCCCTGGTGATTTGCAGGCTGCCTACGCCATGATGCACGAAGGTGATTCGGCTTCATTCTACATCAAGGCCGATTCCATCGCTACTGTTTATTATCATCAAGACCCGAATGAGGTCGGAATTACTCCTGACGACTATTTCCGCTATGAGATTAAGTTGCTGGAAGTGAAGGCGGAAGATGTTTACAAGGCCGAGATTGAGAAGATGAAAGCAGAGCAAGCAAAGAAATCGACAGAGGCTTTGGCTGCTTACATTGCTGAGAATGGAATTAATGTAAAACCTACTGAATCAGGAATTTATATTGTCCCAATCAAGAATGGTAAAGGCCGTTGCCCAGTGAAAGGCGAAAAGGTAGAAGTAGATTATGATGTCTATACTCTGGAAGGCGAGCTGGTTGGCTCTTCGTCAAAGTATGACGAGGTGTTCTCCTTCGTTTTAGGTGATGGTTATGCGATTCCTGGCTGGGAAGAAGTGCTCCCAACGATGCATCTTGGCGAAAAGGTGCGTGCCATCATTCCTTTTTCGATGGCTTACGACGACAAGGCTGTGTTCGGAATGCCAGCTTTCTCAAATCTGGTATATGACATTACCTTGAACAAGATTATCACTGTTGAAGAGCAAAAAGCCATTGAAAAAGAGGAAATTGCAAAGATGAAGACCAATTCGGAAGCATCTTTGGAACGTTATGTGAAGGAAAATGGCTTTGAAAAACGCACGGCTTCGGGCTTGTATTACAAGTTTGAAAAGGAAAACAATGGCAAGGTGCCTTCAGTAGGTTCTGTTGTCAAGATGAAGTTTGACGCAAAGGTCTTGGATGGACAGGAACTTGGCTCGACGGAGCAACTTGGTGGTTCATACGAAATTACGTATGGCGAGACGCAAGTGCTGGCTGGCTTCAAGGAAGGCGTGGGCATGATGACTATCGGCGACAAGGCTACTTTCGTGTTGCCTTACTATCTGGCTTATGGTGCCAATCCTTACAATAACATTCCTGCTTTCAGCAATATCATCTTCGACATCGAAGTGCTTGATATAACTTTCCCAAAGTGATTGAAACGATTCAACAAATTGAAACTTAAATATTTAAATAACTAATTTAAAAATGAAGAAATCTTATCTCTTGGCCGCTGCTTGCGGTTTGATGATGGCTTTTGTTGCCACATCGTGTGAAAAATCTCCTTATCCGGGATACAAACAAACTGAAAGTGGTTTGTATTACAAGTATCTTGTCAAAAACGATGGCCCTACAGCTGAATTGGGCAAAGTCGTTGAAGTTGACTTGGCTTATTATCTGGATGACTCACTGCTGTATTCTACTAAGGACATGCCACAACCTGTTTACGACATGGTTCGCGAATCGTCTTTTGCAGGTGATCTCTATGAAGGCTTTACTATGATGCACAAGGGCGACTCCATGTCGATGATTATGCCAGCCGACTCGGTGTTCCTGAAAATGTTCATGGCACGCGTTCTTCCTGATTTTGTTGATTCTACATCGATTGTTCGTTGGGAAGTCAAGCTTATCGACATTATGACAGAAGAGGAAGTGAATGCAAGAATTCAGGCTGCAATGGACGAAAAGTTTGCTGAAGCTGACGAAACACTTCAGGCTTATCTTGCCGAAAACAATATTGAAGCTACTCCAACCGAATCAGGCTTGGTTTATGTTTGCACTCAGCCCGGCAATGGCGCAAAGCCCGAAGCTGGTAAGAAAGTGAAGGTTCACTACACAGGTACGCTGCTTGACGGTACGAAATTCGATTCATCGGTTGACCGTGGCGAACCTTTTGAATTTCCTCTTGGTATGGGTTATGTCATTACTGGTTGGGATGAAGGTGTCGCTATGATGTCGAAAGGCGAGAAGGGTATTCTTTATATTCCTGCTAAGTTGGCTTACGGAGAGCGTCAAGCTGGTACAATTCCAGCATTCTCGAATTTGATTTTCGAAGTTGAATTGGTTGATTTCGAATAATTTATGATAAAACTGCAAAAGCTTTTAGCCGTTTCCGCAATTGCTTTGCTGTTGTGCTCATGCAATAACGACTCCGTTTTCCCAGGCTTCACCCAAATGGAAAACGGAGCCTATATGAAGTTCTACAGCAAAGGCGATTCAGAAGTCACTCCACGACTCCATGATGGCGTGACAGTTGGAATGGCTCAGTATTTTGACGATTCGCTGCTGTTCACTACTGCAGGACAAAAGCCTATCTATCTTGAACTTGAGAAAGCTGACTTTGTCGGCGATGTGTCGGATGCTTTGCTGATGATGCATGTTGGCGATTCGGCTCGACTGGCTGTCTTGGCCGATTCAGTCTTCCAAGTAATGATGGGTACAGAAGCTCCAGAGGAATATGCGGGAAAGCCAATCTATTACGACCTGAAACTTGTTTCGGTGAAGCCGTTTGAGGAAATTGAGGCTGAAAACAAAGCTTTGCTCGACAGCCTAAAAGCTGAAGAGCAAAGCATCCTTGAACCATTCAGAAATGATCCGAATAATAGGCTGACCGAATCTGGTTTGATAGTTTTGAGCCAGAGTGGGAAGGGCCGCGTGGCGGAAAAGGACGAATTCGTAAACTTCGATTTCTGCTTAAGTACGCTTGATGACGACACCATCATGTGCTCTTTTGGCGTCGAACCTGTTGATTTCCAAATAGGTTCTATCGCTATCGACAAGGAGGAAGTATTCATTTGCAAAGGCTTTACTGAAGCTCTTGGAATGGTTTCGAAAGGTGGAACGATTAATTTCATCATTCCTTCGGCTTTGGGATTCGACAGCACTGGATATGAGCAGATAATTTTGCCTTATACTCCTTTGAAAGCTAAGGCTATGGTTCACGAGATTCTTAGCAAGGAGCAATATGACAAGAAGGTAGAAGAGCAAGAAAAGCAACATCAGGCTGAAGCCGAACGTATGATGGCTCTTGAGCAAACGATGATTTCTGATTATGTTGAGAAAAATGGTATTGCTGAAACGCCAACAGAATCAGGACTTTACATTATCAATAGGGAAGAGGGTAATGGCGATTTGGCTCAATGGGGCGAGACGGTAAAAGTCCATTATATCATTCACAACTTGAAAGGCGATTTCGTTGAATCGAGTTACGATTATGATCCTTTGCCGTTTACGATTGGCCAGGGCGAAATGATTCTTGCCATTGAAGAGGCTGTGATGACGATGAACAAGGGTGCCAAGGTGCGCCTGATTTCACCTTCAAAACTGGCTTTCGGCGAATATGTGATTGACGAGGAATTGCTTCCTGCATACTCACCGATGGTTATTGACCTTGAATTGGTTGAAATAATGAAATAAAGGTCAATCTATTCAAATTAAAAAGCAGTTGTCGGTTTTCCGGCAACTGCTTTTCGTTTATACCTTATTAATATATTAGTCTAAGGTGTGGATGACGAGACCTGAACGGAGTTTAGGTTCGAACCAGGTGGTCTTTGGAGGCATGATGTTGCCGCTGTCGGCGATGTCGATGATTTGCTTCATCGAAACTGGATACATGGCAAAAGCAACAGCCATTTCGCCGTTATCGACGCGACGCTTCAGTTCGCCCAAGCCGCGGATACCGCCAACGAAGTCGATGCGCTTGTCGGTGCGGAGGTCCTTGATGCCGAGGATATTGTCCA
>CALBNP010000072.1 GCA_937896505.1 uncultured Bacteroidales bacterium
TAGGATTCATTTCCAATGCGTTGATACTTAATGCCGTCAATCATCATCGCGTAAAGCACTTTCTGGATGGCCGCCACCGACAAATCCATGAATAGTTGTGGGTTGACTGCCAAATCATCGAAGCGTCCTGATTCCTGAAGGATTCTGCAAATGGTACTGCGGGTTAGTTCAGTGCGGTTCTGAATGTAATTCAAAACATCCGGGATGTCGTAACTCAAGGTGTATTTTGCCACCACCTCGCTGGCATAGCTGCCTTCGATTCCTGTAGCGGTAATACCGATTTTCATTTTGGTTGAGCGTACTGTAGGTGCTTCAATCACTGGCATTTCCTTAACGGCTTTTGCCGCTTGACAGATTAATTCCTCGGTGTCGTAATTGACCCGATAAGTCGTTTTGCCTTTCAGTTTTTCCCAGATTTCCAAGAAACGCGGGTCGGCTTCGAAGCCTTTTCTGTATTTCACGGCCACGCGGTCGCGTTTCGGTTTGATACGATTCGAGAAATCAACGCCACAATCGGCAGCAATTTCCGTTTGAAGGGCTTTTGCAAAATCGTTGTAAGACTCATTGGCGACGACGGTCAAACGGTTGATGTTCTTGTCGTAAATCCTTTCGCCCGACTGGTTGACAGGCAGACGCAATCCGCGCCCAATTTCCTGCCTTTTCTTGATTTCGGACTTGGTTTCGTTCAAGGTGCAAATCTGAAATACGTTGGGATTGTCCCAGCCTTCACGCAAAGCCGTATGGGAGAAAATGAAACGCAATGGATTTTCCATGTCCAAAAGTGTTTCCTTGTCTTTCATAATCAGACTGTAAGTGTCATCATCGGCTTGGGTTTCACCTGTAGTGTCTTTGAGACGACCTTTCTTGTCCTGTGAAAAATATCCGTTATGGATTTTCTCCAAAGGATATGCATTCAGAGATTGGTATTTTGGATTGTGAATCAGTTCGTTGTATATTTCTTCAAACCATACGGCGAGTTTACCTTTCACTTCGCTTCCGTCTTCGTTGTAGGAACGGTAATTCGCCACACGGTCAATGAAAAACAGCGACAGCACTTTGATTCCCAACTTGTTCAGTCGCAGTTCCTTTTTCAGATGTTCCTCGACCGTTCTCCTGATTTGGAATTTCATTACCTCATCGTTCAAATCGTCGCGTTTCTCGCCTTGATAAAGAATGTCATTATTTGAAAAGGAGACATATTCATTAGCGGCATCGATTTCTTCCACGATATAGCCGTTGCGGTAGATTTCGCGCTCATTGGATTTCTGATATAAGTCGTCGCCCGCCTTGACGCTGACGGTCATTCGTTTCACACCATCCTTATCGTTGCAGTCGATGGTAATTCTGGCGGTGATTTTCGTTTTCGTCGCCGTAATGGAAACCAATTCCACAAACGCGCCGTTGAGCGATTTTTCCTCCAAAACGGAATCCACTTCAATCTGTTTCACCAAGCCCAAATCGTAGGCTTTGACAGGATTGAGCGAATAAATCAGGTTGTAGAGGTTGCGGTGCGTGGCGGAATAACGCAAGGTGCATAGCGGATTTAGGTTGGCAATAGCTGCCACGCGCTTTTCGGTTTCCATGTTCTGAGGCTCATCCACGATCACAATCGGATTGACGGACTGAATGAACTTGATGGGTTCCTGACCACTTAAACGGTCGTTGGGCTTGTTGATGACATTTTCATCTTTGGCAAAAGAGTCAATATTGATGACCAAAATCTCGATGTTATCGCCTGTGGCAAAGCCTCTTAACTGGGAAATCTTGTTTCGGTCATAGACATAATATCTTACGGGAATGTTGTCATAGAGGTTTTGAAAATGCTCTTGTGTGATTTGCAGATTCTTCAGAACACCTTCACGGATGGGCACTGATGGAACAACGATTACGAATTTCTTGAAACCGTATTTTCGGTAGAGTTCGTAGATGGTGCGCAGATAGACGTATGTTTTTCCCGTGCCGGTTTCCATTTCCACCGAAAAGTGCATTCCTTCCAAATGGTCGGATGGCGCAATTTCGTTGATTTCCTGCACTTTTCTCAGATTCTCCAGAACCTGTTCTTCCGACAGGCTCATCTTGTTGCCAACGCCATTGATGAAGTTGAATGTTCCATCTTCATTCAGGTTGTAGATGACATTCGACTCGCCACGCAGCTGGCCTTCGAAAAGTCCGGTCACCGACTGCACGGCATCCTGCTGGTAGGATAGGTTAGGGGAGAACTGGAGTTTCAT
>CALBNP010000073.1 GCA_937896505.1 uncultured Bacteroidales bacterium
AAATGCTGTAGGGTCAATCTTTGAGATATTTTTGGAAAGCCTAACCGTGTCCAAGTTACTGCACCAGGCAAAAGCACATCTGCCAATCTTCATTTTCGTGCCAGGATAGGCCGTGAAGTAAACTGCTTCCAAATGTTGGCACTCCATGAAGGCATTTTCGCCTATCTCCGTGACCTCTACACCGCCATCAGTTGCACCATCATCCACCACTACAGGTATCGTGTATTCCTTGTTGGCTCTACCGCACGGGTATTGGAACAAAGAATAGCCGTGGCTTTTGCTAAAGCGGTCGTAGTTCCTTTCAAACAGCACGCCGTTTTGGGTCAGATAATTGAGGCAATACGGGGGTCCCGACCTGAAGGCTATCGAGTCCAGTTGTTTGCACCGCGCAAAGGCGTTTATGCCAATCCGCTTGATGCCGCCAGAAAGGACGATATACTTTACATTGTTCGCGTTCTCAAAGGCACTCTCGCCAATGTATTCAACGCTGTGGGGCAGCACGATTGACTTGATGCCGTCAAAGCTTTCATACCTAAACGCAAAGTCACCAATGTCTGTGATGCCTGATGGTATTTGCAGGGTTAGTTTCTGTTTTTCTTCTTTCATGTTGCTACTGTTTTTGTGGACTAATACCCGATTTTCGGCCTGTTATCAACGATGTTTTCTTCTTCGCAAAAGCCGATGAGCATTTCAAGGCTCGGCATTTGGCCTGTCAGGATATGCTCAACGGTGGCTTTTCTTGTGATGTTTTCCATCTGTCCACCGCTGAAGTCGTAGCGTTCGGCAAGGATGGCCACATCGTTTTCGGGAAGTTCGGGCATCATGCTTTGCCAAATGAGGAGGCGCGTGGCAAGGTCGGGCTTATGGAAATTGATTTTGTAAAGGAAACGACGCTCGAAGGCCGAATCCATGTTTTGTGTTAGGTTAGTCGTGGCCATCATAATGCCGTCCAAGGTTTCCATCTCTTGCAGGATGATGTTTTGCAGCGTGTTTTCCATCTGGTCAACGGCATGGACGGCATTGGTGGAACGTTTCGCAATGATACCGTCCGCCTCGTTGAAAAGCAAGATGGGTTCCTTGTCGCAATACTCCACAAAATTGCGGTAACGGTCAAAGACAGCCTTCACCTTTTTCTCGCTTTCGCCCACCCACATGCTGCGCAGTTCCGAAAGGTTGACTTGCATGATATTTCTACCAGTGGCGCGGGCGATTTGCAGCACGGTCTCGGTCTTTCCCGTGCCTGGTGCGCCATACAGGAGGCAGGCAAAGCCGCTGCGCATCCCTTGTTGCTTCATCCTAAGCCTGATGTCGCTGAAGGATGTCGGTTGCAGCAGGCTTTTCAGCCGTTCTATTTGGGCTTGGTCGTTTGCGTTATAGTACAGCCGTTTCTCGGCGATGCTTGTGGCCAAGGTGAGTTCGTCAAGGTCAACAGGTGTCTGTTTGAGGCATTTTTGGGGCAACAAAGTTTCTTTGGCGTGGTCGGTCAGCCGGAAAGTGTCACCGCCAAAAAGCTCATGGCCTGCTGGCTCCACCAACTTGTCCTTAATGAGCCGATGCTGTCCGTTGCATAGCAGATTAAACTCCGCCTTTACTTGTCGCTCATTGTCGAAAAGGTCGTCAAAATCACGGAATTCAAGTTTTTCTTCCCTGTCGACGAGTGTGCTGAGGCAGAATTTCAGTAGAAAGACAAGTTCTTTGTCGTCATAGTTCAGTCTGTCAAGTTTTGTGGCAAAATCCAATTGTGGGTTGGCCGTTATGAGTTCATGGACATCATAGACGAAACACTCAAATGAGGTTTCCTTCTCGTCCTTTTCCTTGAATATCGAGTCTAATTGCAGAATGAATGTTTCAAAGTTGAGGTTGCCTATTTCTTGTTTCTCAATCTCCGTATCGTTCAACAAGCAATTTAGAATGTATTCTGGCACGTAGTAACTTTCTTCGCTATACAATCCTCTTTTTCCATTGCTCCGTATGAGCCTTGCCTGATGAAGTGCTTTGAGGTCGGGAGCAAGCCGTAGCATGTCGAGGTCTTTGCAGTCAAGGTGGCGTTTGATGTCAGAAAGGGAACACGTGGAGCAATACGATGAGTAGGCGATGATGGCGAACAAAGTGGTCTGTTCCTTGCTGATTCCCAATTTGTTGGCAAGTCTTTCAAGCGGTTGTGCGTTTTTTGCCATGAATTGGCCTTTCATTTGGGAGTCTTCTGATGCTTTGACAATCTTTTCAATGTC
>CALBNP010000074.1 GCA_937896505.1 uncultured Bacteroidales bacterium
TGAATTGGCCTTTCATTTGGGAGTCTTCTGATGCTTTGACAATCTTTTCAATGTCAAGCAATGCGGTTGATTTTTCTTTCATGATGCTTTTGTTTTGTTGATTTCATCGGCAAAACAAAAACAAAACTCTGCCATTTTCAGGCAGAGTCTGTTTTTTCTTTTAAACACAAGACAACCTGCCTCTGATTTATGTGAGAAGCAGGTCGTCCAAATGATTCCAATAAATCTTATACTATTTCTTCCACTACTATTTCTTCCACAACAGTATTAAGATCCAATTCATTTATAATCTGTTTGATTATCATTCGTTTTAAGAAAGTGGTATGATCCCCCGTAATGTGATATGTTTTATTCTTGTGAGTGACCGGGCTGCTGTTGCGGAGTTCATTAGCCTTTGTTGAAAGAATTGTAACAGAGAATCGATTTTCATCCTGAAGCCTAATTACATCTTCAAGATGTTCCTCGATAAACTTTTTAAAAGTTTGCGTTACGTTTTGCTTAGATGAAATGATTCTTCCAGGTTCTGTCGATTCATCATCTATTCTTTCCATAATGGAAAAGTCCACTACTTTCTTTGGATGCGCCCAACCAAAATCCCCTGTTTCAAGTCTTTGGAAATTGGTATCGATTCTCATACAATTATAGTGGAATTGGCTAAAGAACTTTATGATGTCTTTTTCGTCAGAATGCATGAAATCAATGCCTTGAAGCGAAGTGCCATTACGATCAAATAGCAACCAGACTTGACCATTGGTAAGAATGCCATAAGGAACTTGTATGAAGCGGTTGTCATCAAGATAGGACATCAACTGCATTTTCAATTTCTCATTAGTTAAATCCTCGTCAATAGCCTTTACTTCCACCAAAAACATACAAGTATTACCTTTGTACAAAGCAATGTCCGCCCTTTTTCCATCACGGCCTTTTTGTTCTCTGGCGAGTTCAGGGGAACTCCACCCCAATTGATTAAGAATTGGCTCCACAAGTTCCGCCCGGACATTCATTTCATTGTCGTAAAACAGATACTCCAATCTGTCTATTTTGTCCTTTATGGAATTGAGCACTTCCGATAGCTTATCTTTCTCTTCTTCCTGCTCTTTGAATGAAATCTCGGTGACTGTTGCAGTTTCAGAAGCTCTGTTTTCAGGGTTATGTTTGAACAACATTTTCAGCATATTGTCGTCTAATTCCATTTCCACCGTATCCCCAATTTTGACATTGTGAGCGCGATACAGTTTCGTAAGGCCGTCAATGCGATTAACAACAGATAAATGCATCCGTTTCGGATATTTCACACCATGTTCGTCAACGATGATGATGGGGCGATATAGCGTGGGTAGATGCTTGGCGATTTCTCCTTCTTTGATACGGATGATGCCGTATGTTACATCCGTGTAATCCAGTGTTTTTGTTCCTATTATTGACATGATACTGTTTGTTTTAATTGTTATTATGCTTGCAAAAATAATTTTTTTTCAATCATGCTTTATTTCAATGCATTTTTTCATCCCGAAACTACAAGCTCTCCATCCATCCTGATACAAATCTCAAACTCAAACTCGCTCACATAAACAAGGTCATAGAGGCTGAAATGTCGGTTGTCGTAGAGGTTGTGGAAAGGATAAACAAGGTGCATGTCCTTTGACCATTCGTAATCCAAGCCCTCGTTCCAGTTGTCGTTTTCATCGGCCATACCGAGCCATGCTTCAAGGTTTTCGTGTGACGTCATGTTTCCGTTTTGGTCCCATTTCAGACTCCATGAGCAGCCGTCTGTGGAATACATTCGGTCGTAGCCGCCTTGGGTCATCACCTCCCACATCGTTTCCGCTCGCTCAGTCTGGACGGGATGCACTGTCGGGTAAGAATAACCCAGTTTCAGCTTCCCCTCAACTTCAAGGTCACCGATGCCGTCATAAAGTTTCATCATACCTTCGTAGATACCCTTCGTCTTGTTGAAGAGGGCAGTGGCTGCTGCCTTTATCCTGTCGTTGAAATCCGACAGCAGCCTTTTGCTTTCCTCATCGTACTGCATCAGCTCACGCAGTATCATCCACCGATGGTGCAGCGCATTCTTGATGATGCTTTCCTCTTCGACTTGTTTCCCGTGCTCGTACTCATCCAAGATGATTTCTTCCAGCATCACGATGCGTGGGTCTTCAAACGCTTCTTTGGTGTTCATGTCAGTTAAACCCGTTTGCTGCTGCTTCCAGCATTTTCTTGTTAATCCTCGTGTATCTGTTCACTTGCTTCGTCGTCATGCTGCCCGAAGCGTTTTCCAGCTGTTCACCCAATTCCTCTGCTTTCTCCAACAGCTTTGCATATTGCGGCATTGCATCCATATCGCCACCAGCAATCCTCTTCAAACAAGCGATGTATCTGTCAACATAGTTTTCGTAAGCATCGAGCACTTTGTCCCAATCGTTTGTGGCAGTTACTTGCCCTCTGCCTTCTATGATTTCGCAAGCAGAGGTGATTCTAAAAGTGATTTTGCCTTTCACATTTTCCTCTTTGGTGCCGTCCCATCTGATGAAGC
>CALBNP010000075.1 GCA_937896505.1 uncultured Bacteroidales bacterium
ACTCGGGCGAAGTCAGGCGGTGGCGGGCATTGCGTTCGCCTTCGCCAGGATGCGGATCGGGGAAAGTGACCCAAATCTCAGCCACCTCGTCCTTTCCGAAGAAATGCTCAATCTGGTCGATGCGGGCACGAATGAAGGCCACATTCTTCAAATCTTCCTCATTCGATTGCTTCAAGCCGCGCCAGATGCGTGCGCCCTTGATATCGACACCTATATAATTAATATCCTTGTGCGCCCTTGCCAAGCCGATGGTGTATTCGCCTTTGCCACAGCCCAATTCGAGCACGATGGGATTATCGTTATGGAAAAAGTCGGAGTGCCACTTCCCTTGCAGCGGGAAGCCCTCCGACATGATGCGTTCGTAAGAATATTCAAACAAGTTCGGGAAAGTCTTGTTCTCGGCAAATCGTTCCAATTTGTTTTTCTTCGACATTTCTATTGTTCAATTGTTGATTTATGCCGCAAAGATAAACAAATTGCGAAACATGTGTCGAAGCTCCACGAAATAGTGGCCAATCAGTATCTTTCCACATCGATGTCCGAAACGCCACAATCCAACTTTATGACAACGCTATGTTCAGCAGAGCCATAGCCAAACGACTGCCAAATTCCCTTTTCGACCTTTTCGAAGCCCTCGAAATCCTTGGTAACGATGGCCGAATCGACATAGATCTTGCAATCCATCGATGCCGGAATCTCAATATTGATGTCGGAAACACCCGATTCAACAATCAATTCCGTATCGCAGCCACGGTCACCAAGACGAATTTCCAAATCGCTCACGCCCGACTCGATATAAAGTTTCTCAATCTTATAGGGCGAAAAATCGAAATCGCAGTCAGAGGCACCTGTTTCGATATTCACCGTCCACAATGGCACATCGCTAAGAGCTATTTCAAGTTCATTATTTGTTTTGTTGCGGATGCCACTTGCTCCATCTTTTTTGTAGGAAACATGAACATCGGCGTGCTCGTCGCTTTTCTCAACCAGGAAATTATATTTCACAAAGTCGCTGTAGCTCTTCACAGTAACCAATTCGGCACAGGGACGATTAACCTCAAATTCGCCAGCGCCAAACTCCACATTCAAAGTGGCACGTGAATATGGTCCAAAAGGTTCGGAGAACTCTTGAACAAACGATTCACAATTTCCATCGTCATCGTCATCCGATTTCCAATTGGATTTATTGCGGTTGACAGATGTTGACCAAGAAAATGAGCCAGCATGGTTTTTCTCTTCGTGGTGATACAACAGGCAGCTCAACGCCAGCAGTATGACCAACAGCCCCGACTTCAAATAATCGTTGATGGGCAGAATGGCCACTCCAATGAAGATGAGCAACATAGGCCACAAATGCAAGGCCACACTCCAACTGAAACTAATGACATCAAACGATGCCAGCAAGGCAACAATGCCGACGAAAAGGACAATGATTCCTAAGAATAGATTTCTGCTTTTCATGATTTTCTGTTTTTAAGTGGAACAATAAGCAAAAGGCCGAGCACGATGAGCGACACTGGCCAAATGACTGACCAATTGAATTTTGGGAGCCAATCGGCGATGAGGCACAAACCGCCGATGGCAATAAGAGTGGAACCCGCAATCCAGCTGCCTTTGCCGCTTTGCTGAACCGTAGCGTCAACATTGTCATACAATTGACTTCCATCGTTTTTTGCCTTGGGCATCACAATCCAAAGGATGAAATAGATGAGAAAGCCAAAACATCCGGCCAGCAGAAGCACGACGAAAAGCACGCGCATCAAGGTAACGTCGATGCCGAAATAATCGGCCAAGCCCGAACACACACCCGCAATGACCTTGTTTTGTGTGTTCCGCTGTAATCTTTTTGAGTTATCCATTGCTATATGTATTATTGATTTTGATTTTCCATAAAACGGACTCGTGCCGCTTTTGTTACAACACGCTGCAAAAATCAGCATTTTTTTATTTACCTGCAACAAGTTGCAATGTTACAACCCAAAGCCGAATTTCAGTATCTTCGCAGCCATAAACGGAAGTCATGACCGACGGAATCACTAATCACAGCCACTCCCCTATCGCCGCGATGTTCGACCGCATCTCGCCGCGCTACGATTTTCTCAACCATCTGCTCTCGCTCAATATCGACAAGATCTGGCGACGCAAGACAGTGAAAACCATAGCTATTCGTCATCCGAAGCAAATCCTCGACCTTGCCACTGGCACCGCTGACCTTGCCTTGCAGCTGGCGAAATCTCTGCCCGATGCCCATATTACAGGCCTCGACTTTTCAGAAAAAATGCTCGAAATCGGCAAAGAGAAAGTCGAGAAGCAAGGTTTGGAAAACAGCATCCAGTTACAACAAGGCGATGCCGCCCATCTTCCATTTGCAAGCGGTACCTTTGATGCTGTCACTATCGCCTTCGGTGCCCGCAATTTCGAAGACCTACCGAGCTCGCTAAAGGAGATTCATCGTGCCATGAAGCCCGATGCCCAATTGTGCATCTTAGAGTTCTCGATGCCTCAAATCTTCCCCATAAAGCAAGCATACCTATTCTATTTCAAGCACATACTGCCAAAAATCGGTTCTTGGATTTCAAAAGACGAATCGGCATATAGTTACTTACTTGCTTCTGTCCAAAACTTTCCGTCACCTGATACCTTTATTAATATATTAAGGGAGAAAGGTTTCCAGCAAGTCGAGAAAAGGAGTTTGTCATTCGGTATCGCCACTTTGTATTCGGCTTTCAAATGACAATCCAATAGAATTTCCTATTTTTGCACGCATTTTTCATGCAATAAAAGCGGAAACAAATCGTTACACGAACATTAAAAATAGAACGAAAGTGAAGAAATACGCCAAAATAATCGCCATCGCGCTGCTGATTGCGACTTGTTTCATGACCCCAGTCATGGCCCAACGAAAAGTGATGAACTACTTGCCGAAATACGAGCAAGAGCCTTACCACTTCGGTTTTCTGTTGGGATTCAACGAGATGATGTACACCATCAAGACCGTTGACAACTATCAGAACCTTCAATTCTCGCCAAGCACTTGGCCCATGGGACCTGTCAGTGGCGAAACCACGCAATCCATCAGCGTCTATAACATAGAGAGCGACATCATGCCCGGCTTCACCGTAGGCATCATCGGCAGCAAACGCCTCGGCAAATATTTCGACTTGCGCCTCATCCCCACGCTGAGTTTCGCCGACCGAAACATTTCCTACACCATCGCCATCAAGGACAAGAACGGCAGCATGAGATTCGACACCATCAACGACAAGCCCATTTTCACCACTTTCGTCGAATTTCCGCTTCACATCAAATACCGTTCAAAGCGATTCAACAACATCGGAGCCTATCTCATTGGCGGCGTCAATCCAAAGCTCGACCTTGCCTCACAAAAAAGCAACAAGCAGACCGACAGCAGCGGTAACGAATACATCAACAATCTGGTCACCCGCCGTTTCGACTGCGCCTTCGAAATCGGAGCCGGTTTCGACATCTACAACCAGTGGTTCAAGATGGGCATCGAGATAAAAATGAGCTACGGAATGCTCGATATCGTGAAACGAAACGAGACACAAAGTCTGATTTACGACGCTCCAATCCAGAAATTGTCAAACAAAACGTTCTTGGTTTCATTTTTATTTGAATAACATTCAACAAGTTACATAAATAAAGAAAAAATTATTCGGTAAATTGTTGTTCGCATCGTTTTTTTCTATATTTTTGCAGCGTCAAAACAAGACAGAAAGATGGTCTCTTCGTCTAGTCTGGTCAGGACGTCAGGTTTTCATCCTGGTAACTCGGGTTCAAATCCCGGAGAGACTACAGAAGCCCGCTGAAAAGCGGGCTTTTTTCATATATCAGCATCCAAAATGAAAACACAAGTCATCATCAGCAACCAATACGACCCATTCCTGAACCGCGCTGTCGAAGCCTATCTCGTTGACCATCAAGAAGAAGACATCGTAACGATGTATCTTTGGAAGAACCAGCAGACTGTCGTCATCGGATATAACCAAAATCCGTATTCGGAATGTAACGTAAGGATGCTTCTCGACGAAGGCGGCCACGTCATGCGGCGTGGCACAGGTGGCGGTGCCGTCTATCACGACCTTGGCAACATCAACTTCTCTTTCATTGCCAGCCGCAAGAACTACGATGTACGAAAGCAACTCTCTGTCATTCAAGATGCTTTGCTGAGTTATGGCTTGGAAACCGAAATCTCAGGTCGCAACGACCTCACCTATCAAGGTCGCAAATTCTCAGGCAACGCATTCTCGAAAGGCAACAACAACCTGCATCACGGCACCATCCTCATCAAGACCGATGGCGAAAAGATGATGCGTTACCTCACCGTCAACCAAGCCAAACTACAGAAACATGGCGTGAAAAGTGTCAGCAGCCGTGTCATCAACCTGAGCGAAGCCGTCCCCGAACTCACTTCCGAGAGCATCAAGGAGCCGCTCATCCGCTCGTTTGCCAAAGTGTATGGTTGCACGCCAGTCATGCTTGATTTTGAGAATTTATCAAAAAACGAAGAAGTGCGAGCCACCACAAAGCGCATTTCATCCTTCGATTTCCTTTTTGCCCGTTGGGAACATTTCCAGACCACCAAACGCGCCCAATTCGATTGGGGTGCTGTCGAGGTTTCGCTCCACATCAACGAAGCGGAAAGCATCATCAACGACATTCAAATTGCCTCCGACTGTTTAGACACTGAAATCATTGGCCAGGCCGAGCAGTTGCTGAAGGGCAGCAGCACACACGAAATTCCTGTTTCCGAAAGAAATAACGAAATCATCAATGATATTGTTGGATTGGTTTTTGGAGCAGGACAAACTCAAGCAGAATAAGGAAGTCATTTCTTAATCCAAGCCTTCGCGTCACCATCAGCCTTGATTTTAGCGAGGGCTGATTTCGCTTCATCGTCAGTATGGTAATGCCCGTAACTAACGAACCATTTAGTGCCATGTTTTTCGACACATGCGCCTTGATAACCACGGGCTTTCAATTTCGCCTCTAATTTAGTGGCATTCTCTTCATTTGAGAAGCAACCTGCCACAATTAATATTTCATTTTCTACCGGTACTGGCACAACTTCTTCAGTTGATTCAATCTGATGAATTGGTTCAATATCTTCCAATGGTTGTTCTACAATAATTTGCAGGCTATCACCATCATTCCTAATAATGGTATCTATCAGCACAATGGAATCAACAGCTATGTTCTTCACTGGTTCTTTTACCGAGTCATGAGTATAAACGATAGGTGCTTTGGGCACAAACAGTCTCTTGAAGTTGTATATGTGGAAATACTGCAAGCCAAATGCCACACATGCCAATAATAATAAAGCCAACAAAATCCAATGCCAAATGGGGCGAGCATAATAATAATCATCATAGTCGTAATCATAACTGTCATCGTTATGTATAGCATCCTCGTCAACAGTAACTGGCATGTTCTTCTCTTTCTGCTGTTGTTCAATTTCAGCCCTAATCTCATCTTTTGTTGCTGAATGAACAATAGGAGTTGCTGTGAAATCACACAAGCCGAAAGCATCACCATTGAAATTCAACGATGTATCTTGTTCGAGTACAATATTAGAATGCCAATCGTATCTCAAAGTTCCAACGCCAATCAAAGAGACTTCTTCACCATTTTTCAGTTTATTGTAGCAATCGCTCACAAATATAGCCAGCAAACGCTTAGCTTCATCATCCTGGATATCGTTTTCAACCTTTATATAATTGGTTATCAATTCATTATCTTCACGCAAATTATCATCAAATTCAACTATACACGATGGAGCTGAGAAATAGTTTGCCACACGATTCACTTGCGCTGGAATCGGTTTCTTGACAAATGCCCCCAAGCCTGGCACTACAACGATGTCACGGACATACAATAGATCGGATATGGCTTCAGTGATGGTTTTCATGTGAATATGTTATATGCTATGTGGTGTATCGGCTCCGCTCATCAGCTGCATTGATGAATTTAATTCTACTCTATTCAGCATCGATGAAGTCAAAAAAGACTCAGCTTTTTGGAGGTCGGAAGGAGTATCGATGGAAACATTTTCCGTATCAGTGATGCCCATACGGATTTCCAAACCATTCTCAAGCCAGCGCAGTTGCTCAAGCGACTCCGACTTTTCCAGTGCTGACATCGACATTTGGGCTACCTTTCGCAAGGCTTCTGCTTTATAGGCATAAATGCCAATATGCTTGTAGAAAACACCTTTCTCAAGCCATTCTGGAGCATCGACATTGCGCATGAAAGGGATTGGTTGGCGGCTGAAATACAAGGCTTTGCCTTCATTATTCATCACCACCTTCACTGTATTTGGGCTAAAAAGTTCATCTTCAAGTCGGATACGTTTGGCCAGCGAAGCCAACTGCGTGTCGCCACGGCAAATCAAGTCAGCCACTAAATTGATTTGGTTGGGATCGATGAAAGGTTCGTCGCCTTGGATGTTGACAACCGCATCGAAAGCATCGTCAAGCAAATCAAGCGCTTCGCGGCAACGGTCGGTACCACTGCGGTGATTGGGGTCGGTAAGCACATACTGACCGCCAAAGCTCATCACTTCATCAGCGATGCGTACATCGTCAGTAGCTACGACAACGCCATCAAGCCTCGATTTCAAGGCCTGTTCGTAAACCCGACGAATCATGGTCTTTCCAGTTATCACCGCAAGCGGCTTACCCGGAAAACGCGTCGAGGCATAACGTGCAGGTATGATTCCAACAACTTTCATCAGAACAAACCATTAAGTGAGGCTTCAATTCGGTCGATGACCGTACCCAAGTCCTCTGGATTTTCGAGTTCGAGGTTGTCGGTATCGATAATCAGCAACTTACCATCGTTATATTTGCTAATCCATTCCTCATAACGCTCATTCAGATTGGTCAGATAGCTGATGCTGATGGACTGTTCGAAGTCGCGATTACGCTTGGCGATATGTCGAATGAGCGTCGGCACCGAAGCACGAAGGTAAATCAGCAAATCGGGCGGTTGGAGGAAGTTGGTCATCAGTTCGAACAAAGATTTGTAGTTTTCGAAATCACGCGTTTCCATGAGACCCATCGAATAGAGATTGGCGGCGAAGATGTTGGCATCTTCGTAGATGGTGCGGTCCTGAATCACATTCTCTCCGCTGTTTCGGATGTCCATCACCTGACGGAAGCGGCTGTTCAGAAAGAAGATTTGGATGTTGAACGACCAGCGTTGCATGTCCTCATAGAAGCTATCCAAATAAGGATTATGCTCCACTTCCTCGTAATGAGGTTTCCAGTTGAAATGCTTGGCCAGCAAACGCGTCAGCGTAGTTTTGCCCGAACCTATATTTCCTGCTATTGCAATATGCATGATTAAAGTTTTTGTTGAATAGAATTGAATGGCGAAATTAAGAAAAACAACAAAACGAAACCTTTATGACATGAAATTTATTTTGGGGCTTTTTTCAAAAGGTAAATTCCGAGGATGCAAAACATGAAATTCGGTGTCCAGGCAGCCATAAAGGGTGAGATATTGCCCGAAATTCCAAACGACTTGAAAATCTGCATGAAAAGGATGTATGAGAAAGCGATTACGATGCCCAAGCCCAAATGCATTCCCATGCCTCCTTTCATTTTTCGGCTCGACAAAGCCGCACCAATCAAGGTAAGGATGAGGATGGCTCCTGGCGAAGCCCAACGGCGTTGCATCTCAATCTCGTAGACCTTCACGCCTTCGGTGCCTTTGCTTTTCATCTTCGCAATATGATCACGAAGTTCGAAATAATCCATCTCCTCATAGTCTTCCTTCATCTGGTAGAAATCCGTTGGCACAAAATTGATGATAGTGTCCATCCTACGGCCTTGTTCAATCCATTCCGTTTCACCCTCAATATGGCGAATCGTATAATTGTCAATTCTCCACTTGTTTGGCACTACGCTATCATGATAAACAATATCTGCCAAAAGTTTGTATTTCAAATCATTGCCTTCAAATTTTTCCCAACAGAAACGATAGCCCAAATCCTTGCCAATGTTGTAGCCATCCACATAAACATATTCATCTTTCGCAATCTGGACATGATTGTTGTTCGTTGAACGGATAAGGCTCTCCATGTATTCGTTCTTGAAATTTCGACGTATCTCGTTAGTTTTAGGAATCAGGAAGTTACCAAAATAAAGAGACATAATGCCTAAAGTGCATGCGGCCAATATATACGGATAAAGAAAACGCCAGAAGCTGACACCACTACTCAAAATGGCCACTACCTCGGAATGTGATGCCATTTTCGAAGTGAAAAACACTACAGCAATGAAAGTGAAAAGAAAAATAAACAGATTGATATAATATGGAATAGAGGTGACATAATACTCTAGAAGCACCTTATGCCAAGGAGCATTGTGCCTAAGAAATAAATCGAGGTTTTCGGAAAGGTCAAATACAATAACAATAACCACTAAAAGTGATATGGCCAGGAAAAATGTCCCGATGAACTTCTTGAATATATATAAATCTAATTTCTTCATTTACAACCTTGTAGTAACTTTTACGAGCATCATGTTGCGCCATTCGGCGAAATCGCCAACGATGATGTGCTTGCGGGCTTCACGCACAAGCCAGAGATAAAAACCGATGTTGTGCAAACTGGCAATCATAGGTCCGAGCGACTCGCCCGAGACGAACAGATGACGCAAATAAGCCCTTGAATATTGTGTATCCACGAAAGTTTCACCATTAGGATCGATAGGCGAAAAGTCGAATTTCCGCTTCTCGTTTTTCATGTTCATGATACCTTCCGAAGTGAAGAGCATCCCATTGCGTCCGTTGCGCGTAGGCATAACGCAGTCGAACATATCTACGCCACGCGAGATGCCTTCCAAGATATTGGCTGGCGTACCCACACCCATGAGGTAACGTGGCTTGTCCTTCGGCAAAATGGTATTGACCAGTTCAATCATCTCATACATCTTCTCCGTTGGTTCTCCCACAGCCAAACCACCAATGGCGTTGCCGTCAGCATTCTTCGATGCAATGTATTCAGCCGATTTTTCACGCAAGTCGCGATAGACACAACCCTGGACGATAGGAAACAGCGACTGGTAATAGCCATACAATGGCTCGGTCTCAGAGAAACGCTTCACGCACCGGTCGAGCCAGCGATGGGTGCGTTCCATCGACTGCTTGGCATAATTATAATCGGCAGTGCCAGGCGTGCATTCGTCGAAAGCCATCATGATGTCGGCTCCGATGCTACGTTCGATGTCCATCACCCTTTCGGGAGTGAACATGTGCTTCGAGCCATCGATATGTGAGCGGAACTCGACTCCTTCTTCCTTCATCTTTCGGATTCCGGTCAGCGAAAACACCTGAAAGCCACCGCTATCCGTCAGAATCGGCCTATCCCAACCATTGAATTTATGCAGTCCGCCAACAGATTCAAGCACTTCTAATCCTGGACGCAAATAGAGGTGATAGGTGTTGCCAAGAATGATTTGAGCTTTCACTTCATCCTTCACGTCACGGATATGACAAGCCTTCACGGTTCCAGCCGTACCGACAGGCATGAAAATCGGCGTTTCGATAGGGCCATGGTCAGTTTGCAGCACGCCAGCACGAGCTGAACTTTTGGGGTCGTTTGAGGTTATCGTGAACTTCATCTGATTCATTTTGCCGCCATTTATAGTTTTTTCCACTCGATTTTGGCATATTTCACGCCAATCGGATTGCATTCTTGCGAGCTGACGGTTGTCTCACCATTCTTGATTTCATACTCAGCCTTCACAAAATGGAACATATCCAATCCGACAGGAACTTTCTCAAATTCAAAGACATATCGAACAGCTTCGCCTACTGGCAATGCTTTTTCCTTGTCATAGCTTTCTGCAAAAGCACCTTCAAAAAGATTTCCTTTCATATCAACGGCACGCAAGCAAAGGTTTTCACCACAATTCTTTCCGAAATCAATCATGACCGAATCGTTTTTAGCCGTTGCCTCAACTGTGACACTCACTTTGCCCGTCAACGAATCGCCGACACACGACACAAAGGAGAAAGCCAAGAATGGATAGATCTTTCCATCAACCAACATGGTCGTCTGACTGAGGACAGCGTTCGTATTCTTTCCAGCCTTAGGAATAGCTACTTGCTTGCCATTCACCGATTTAGCTCGCATATTAATGTTTTTCGTTTGGGCAAAACCAGTCGCCGAAACGAAAAGCGCCATTAGCAACACAAATGCAGATTTCTTCATTGCAAATTGATTTTAGGCTGCAAAAATAAGCAAAATCTTTCCTATATTTGCACTTCATTGAAAGGAGTGTAATATGCAAATCAGTTTTTCAAATAATATATTAAGTATCATTATCTTAATCGTTTTCGGCCTCACGCTCGTCATCCAGTTGGTGTATCATTGGCTGGTTTTTTCGAAAGTCGCTTTCTACAAGAAGAACCGACGTTCAAAGACCGACGACGAACTTGAACCCGTTTCCATTGTGCTTTGGACACGCGACTCCTACGAATACCTCATGGAGTTGTTGCCCCTCTTGCTGAAACAGGATTACCCTGATTTTGAAATTGTTGTGGTGAACGATTGTTCGGAAGACGGCACCGAAGACTATCTGAAAGACTTGGAAAGAATCGAGCCAAAAGTGAAACCCGTTTTGCTCCATCAGCATCTTAACTTCTTCAATGGTAAGAAGTTCCCGCTTTCGATGGGCATCAAGTCGGCGAAAAACGACCTGCTCATCTTCACCGATGTGAACTGCCGCCCCGACACCGACAAATGGCTGCGCAACGTGGTGGACTGCTACAAACGCAACACCGAAGTCGTCATCGGCTACTGCCCAATGATGTTCAAGAAAGGATTGCTCAACCGAATCATGCGCTTCGATTGCATCCAGCAAGGACTTCTTTATCTTTCATCAGCCCTGAACGGGAAGCCTTACAGGGGCACAGGAAAAAACTTATCATATCGCAAAGAGTTGTTCTACAGAAATAAAGGATTCACTTCGCACTACACGACATCAGTTGGCGACGACGACTTATTCATCAGTCAAGTGGCCACCAAGAAGAACACCGAAGTGCTGATTGATGCCGACAACGCTGTCCGCACCATTCCAACCAATAGTTTCGGCCTTTGGATGCACCAAAAAAGTAGCCGTTATTCCACCATTCCACAATACGATGTGCGCGCCAAGGTCTCACAAGGCATTTTCTTGTGGTCGCAGTTCTTGTTCTATGCCTCGTTCATCGCCTTACTGTGCTTGCCACATGCTTTCGACCTCTCAATCGGTGCCATTTATTACATTCCGATTCTCGCCGTTTTCTTCTTGTTGCGCTTTGGCACACAGATGTTTATCTACCACAAAACATCGAAACGTTTGGGCGAGAAAGGCCTTCTTCCAGGATTGATTGTTTACGACTTGCTTCTCACCATCCTTTCTCCACTCCAACGTCTGATGGGAAGAATGAAAATTGGTGTGGAATAATAATGAAGGCCACCTCGTTTGAGGTAGCCTTCATCATCAAATAAACTTTTCTCGTTTCAATTCTTACTTCGCATAACTCACAGCGCGAGTTTCGCGGATGACCGTAATCTTGATTTGGCCAGGATAGGTCATCTCGGTCTGGATTTGCTTCGAAAGGTCGTAAGCAATACGGTCGGCCTCGGCATCGCTCACCTTGTCGGCACCCACGATGACGCGCAGTTCGCGGCCAGCCTGAATAGCGTAGGTCTTAACAACACCTTGATATGACATGGCCATATCTTCGAGCTTGTTCAAACGCTGGATGTAAGCCTCGACAACTTCGCGGCGAGCGCCTGGACGAGCGCCTGAGATGGCATCGCACACCTGAACGATAGGTGAAATCAGGTTGTCCATCTCGATTTCATCGTGGTGGGCACCGATAGCATTGCAGATGTCTGGCTTTTCCTTGAACTTCTCGGCCACCTTCATACCCAAGATGGCGTGTGGCAATTCGTCTTCGTTTTCAGCCACCTTACCAAGGTCGTGGAGCAAACCTGCACGCTTGGCAGCCTTCGGATTCAAGCCCAATTCAGCAGCCATAGTCGAGCACAACTTAGCCGTTTCGACGGAGTGTTGCAGCAGGTTCTGTCCGTAGGACGAACGATATTTCATGCGGCCAATCATCTTGATCAAATCAGGAGCCATGTTGTGCAGACCGAGGTCGATGACGGTGCGTTTACCTGTCTCGATGATTTCCTGTTCCACTTGCTTTTCAACCTTGTGGACCACCTCTTCGATACGGGCGGGGTGAATACGGCCGTCGGTGACGAGCTTCTGCAACGAGAGGCGTGCAATTTCGCGGCGGATAGGATCGAAGCCAGAGATGAGGATGGCATCTGGACTATCGTCGATGATGATTTCAACTCCTGTAAGCGATTCAAGAGCGCGGATGTTACGACCTTCACGGCCAATGATGCGACCCTTGATTTCGTCATTTTCGATATTGAACACGCTGACTGTGTTTTCGATAGCCACTTCAGCAGCAGTGCGTTGAATGGTCTCGAGGACGATTTTCTTTGCGGTTTGGTTAGCGCTCATCTTGGCGTCTTCTGTGATTTCCTTCACATAGACCATAGCCTCGGCTTGAGCGTCTTCTTTGATAAGTTCCACAAGTTGGTCTTTGGCTTCCTTAGCCGACAATCCTGAGATGGATTCCAGTTTCTTGGATTCCTCTTCATAAATCTTATCCAACTCGGCCTTACGCTTTGTCAACGATTCTTGCTGAGCGTCAATGCGTTGCTGTGCAGCTTGCACTTCTTTTGCCTTGCGCAGCACTTCATCCTTCTGTTGGTTCACCTGTTGTTGCAACTGGTTCACCTTGTTTTCGTTCTTCTGAATCTCGCGTTTCTTTTCGCCCGTGGTCTTTTCGAATTCGTTCTTCATTTCAAGGAATTTCTCCTTGGCTTGCAGGATACGTTCTTTCTTGATGACTTCGGCCTTTTCCTTCGATTCTTCGAGATAAGCATCAGCTTCTTTGGTGACTGCCTTACGCAGTGCTGTGGATGTGACGAGATACCCAACTGCAAGGCCCACAACCAAAGCCACTGCAGCGATAATAATCGATAATGTAGGGATACTGAGTAATAACATTTTAACTCTGTTTTTACCCGAAAATGAGGAATAAACGAAAAAGATACTGCCTACCCAACGAGATACGCGTAAACTCGAAAAGATACGCTTATGGCCACCGTCTCCCGCAAACGTCCACCGGTGCCGAAGCACTTCCCCGAAGGGAATGAGGCCTGTTTTTGAAAAGCACGAGTAAACCGAATGATGTGTTTGATAATGTTGAGTTTACCAGATGCGATGGGCTGACAGTATCATATTTTCAAAGAGCGATGTCCCTTTCAATCACTGCGGGATTATTGTTGTTCGCTCAGCAAATCGTTCAATTCGTTCAGCTTGCGTTCCAGATGTTGATCCTTAAAGGCGGCTTCAGATTCATATTTCACTGCGGAAGTGGCAAATTGCAAGGCTGTCATCGCCAAAAGATCCTGCACATCCTTGAAATCGTAATGCCTTGAATACGACTTCACACGATCGTTGATGAGGCTTGCCGCTTTCCTGACTTTCTGTTCATCGGAGCGGGCCACCGTCAAGCGGTAGGGCTTGTCCACGATGGTGATATTGATTACGATTTCATCCATCTCTCCGACTTCCTTTTATCTGATTATTCCTTACTGTTCAATATCGAAACGCACTTGTCAATCTCCTTCACCAACTCCTTGATGAGCTTCCTTCCTTGTTCTATTTCTTCCTCGTTGTCGAGTGCGTTAACAATAATACTTTTATTTAATTTATCCTTCAACTCCTCGGTGGATTTGCGCAACATCACATTTTCGTCCGTGAGCGCTGCGTTTTCCGCCTCAAGCCGCTTGTTTTCAATGGCTAACTGATTCTTTGCATCAATCATTTTCCGCAATTTCACCTCTATTTCGGATACTATGATGCTTAAATCGGCCATTTGACACTCGGTTTAGGAATTGACTTGCAAAAATACGATTTTGTCAGATTTCAGGCAAATGTTTTTTTCAATTTTTATGAATTTTATGTTCTCGAAAACCCAACACGCTTTTTTTAACTATTTTAGCGGTCAACTTAACATCAAGAAAAAAAATGAAAAAAAGTATCCTATTCATGACCTTAATCACCGCATTCCTAACATCTTGCCAGCCAAAAGAAACCAAGTTGACTTTTATCGAAAGCACTGATACACACGGCAATTTTGCTGAATTTGGCAACGATGCAGCATACATAAAACAGATGAAAGCCGAACTGGGCGACAACCTAATTTTGCTCGATGCGGGCGACAACATGCAGGGCACGACCTACCAATATTGTTCCAACCAGAATGCCGAAAACCACAACCTGACTTCGGAATTCCTGAATCACTTCCCTTACGATGCGGTTTGCGTCGGCAATCACGACATTGAGGCTGGAAGAAAGGTCTTCGACCGCGTTTATTCCGAAACCAAAGTGCCCATCCTCTGTGCCAACGTCATTGACGAGTCAACGGGCGAGCCTTATTTTACACCTTATATTATATTAGACCGCGACGGCTGCAAGATTGCCGTTTTGGGATTGCTCACGCCATACGTCGTGACCTGGGTTCCCGACCGTCTGCGCCCGGGCTTGCGTTTCGACCAACTGGAAGAAGCTGCTGCCAAATGGGTGAAAGTCATTAAGGAAAAGGAAAATCCCGACTTGATGGTCGGACTTTTCCATTCGGGTTGGGAATTTGCCGAGCAAAACCTGCCTGAAGGCACACCTCTTGGTCGCGAAAACGCCACGAAATGGGTGGCCGAAAATGTGCCGGGTTTCGACCTGATTTTCTACGGTCACGACCACAGGGAAAAAGCCGAAGCCGTAGCCAACATTGAAGGCGACACCGTTTATGTGCTCAATTCTGGAAGTCGCGCCAAAGGTCTTGCAAAAGCCGAAGTCACTTTCAGGAACCACAAAAAGTCGAAAATCAGCGTCGAACTGATTTCAACCGAAGGCCAGGAACCCGATGCCGACTTCCAGAACCTCGTGCAACCTTTCATCAATCATGCCGATGATTATCAAGACAATGAAGTAGCCGAACTGCCGGTGACAATCAACAGCAGCGATGCGCTCAACGGGCCTTGCCTTTGGGTCGATGAGATCCACCGCTGCCAGTTCGAGACGGTCGAAAAGGAAGGCATCCATGCCGACATTTCCTTTGCTGCGCCACTTG
>CALBNP010000076.1 GCA_937896505.1 uncultured Bacteroidales bacterium
CCTTCGCCGTGAAGGAACTGCCCAAGAAAGCCTTGGTGGAAATCGAAATGATTGCTGCAAAGTAAGTTAAACCATGAAAATCGTCTTTCTTGAACCGCTTGGGCTGAATCCCGCAGTGGTCGAAAATTCTTGCGCTGGCCTGAAGTCGATGGGCCACGAAGTGGTGGTTTTCCCTAACCGCAACGAAGACCCTGCCGAGCTGAAACGCCGCGCCGAAGGTGCCGACGTGATTGTGGAAAGCAATATTCCATTGCGCAAGGATTTCCTCGACGCATGCCCCAACCTGAAGATGCTCTCCATCGCCTTTACGGGCTTGGACCATATCGACATGGAAGAATGCCAACGTCGTGGCATCGTGGTGAAGAATGCCGCTGGCTACTCCACGGAAGCCGTCGCCGAATTGGCTCTCGCCTTGATGATTGACGTCTATCGCAAAGTGCGTGAAAATGACATCATTACGCGCGAATGTAACCGCAAGGGCATCATGCCCGGACGCGAAATCGGTGGCAAGACCATCGGTATCATCGGCATGGGCAACATCGGTCAGCGCGTGGCAAAGCTGGCCAATGCTTTCGGCTGCAAGGTGCTGGCTTGGAACCGTACGCCTAAGACCGTCGAGGGCGTGACCTTCGTCGATAAGGCGACCTTGCTGAAGGAAGCCGACATCGTCACGCTGCACATCGCCTTGAACGCCGACACACGCGATTTCATTACCGAGAAGGATTTCGCCTTGATGAAACCGTCCGCCATCCTGGTGAACACAGCCCGTGGTCCTGTCGTCAACGAGTTGGCTTTGGCCAATGCCTTGAAGAACGGTGACATCGCTGGTGCTGCCACCGATGTCTATGGAACCGAGCCGCCTTTGAAAAAGGAAAATCCATTGTTCGATGCGCCAAATCTCGTCATGTTGCCTCATATCGGCTTTGCTACCGAAGAAGCTTTCGAACTGCGTTTGGGCATTGTGGTCGGGAATATCGAAAAATGGTTGGCCTGATGTAGAGACGTAGCGTGCTGCGTTTCTGTAATTGTAAATAAATAAGAATCAATCTGTTACAAGAAAATTCTTATTATTGCTTATTAAAATTGTTATTTTAACCTAAAATCCTCGTAATCATTCGGTTGCGAGGATTTACTTATTATTACTTATGAAAAAACAAGGCAAAAATGCTTGACAAAATTTTTGTGCGGATATACTTTTGCAGCACAAACAACGAACAAAAAGTTTCAGTCATGAAAGCCACATTGAAATATCACAGCGCCTCCATTTCGCGAAACTCTATATATTTCCGTAGAGGTGCGCCGCAAGACTCGCCTCTACCTCTTTCCGAAACTCTATTGCATTGCACGGTGACTCTATTGCCTTTGCTTTGCACATCATATAAGAATGCTTTTTCATTTAATGTGTTTGATTTAGTTAAAAGTAGTGTTTTTAGTTAGTGTTATGATTGTAAGCCTGGCGCAGTGATTGCGCTGGGCTTTTTTTGTAATTTGGATCTAATCAATAAATAATTCATAATTTTGTAGTCATTCAATTTAATATTTGTGCTTATGAAAAAGATTTACCTTACAATTGCTTTCTGTCTTGTTGCCTTCTGGGCACAAAGCCAGATGGTTGCTCCGTATTCGTATATCGAAGCAAACAACGTGAGAATGCGCGTCATGGGCGATGGTTCCATTACTTCTTGTGCATTCGACAACAATTCTTGCACGCCGCAGGAAGTTCCTGCCGGGAGTGGAAAGAGTTCGGTTTATCAACAGGCGCTTATGTTGAGTGGCCTCGATGCCGAGGATAATCTCCACCTTGCAGCCATGACTCATGGACAGTATGGTACTGATTATTGGTCGGGTCCATTGCGTTTGTCTGACGCTTCCACCGATATGATGACTCAGATGAAGTATCATCACGTTTGGAACCTCACGCGCGAGGAGATAGATGATTTCATTGCACATCATGGCGATGAAAACTATGAGATTCCCGATGACATTCTCACTTGGCCTGCTCATGGCGAGGAGGGTTTTGCCGAAAATCTCGCTCCTTTCGTCGATGTGAATGGCGATAACCGCTACAACCCATTGGATGGCGATTATCCTGACATCAAGGGCGACCAATGCCTTTTCTACATCTTCAATGATAATGCGGGTGTACACACCGAGTCGGGTGGCGAGCCTTTGGGTATCGAAGTCCATGGCATGGTTTACGCTTTTTCCGACTACAAGAATGATACCTTGAACAACACTATCTTCTTCAATTACAAGTTCTTCAACCGTTCGGCGAATGATTATCACGATTGCTATCTCGCCGTCTGGGACGACATGGATCTTGGTTATGCCAATGACGACTATGTGGGTTGCGATGTGCAGCGCAGTTCGTTCTTCACCTATAATGGCGACGACTTTGACGAAGATGGCGACGAACAGTTAGGTTATGGCTATGATTGGCCAGTGCAGGTCGGTACCATCTTGGCAGGCCCTTTCATGGATGCCGATGGCCGCGACAATCCAGCCTTCAATGGCGACTGCGCTATGCTTCAAGACCCAGGGCATCCGTTTGACCAGTATGCCTACAACGGCTATGGCTTCGGCAATGGTGTGGCTGACGATGAGCGATACGGCATGTGCTATTGCATCTATCACGACAATTACTATTTTCCACCAATGACCTCGCCAAATCCCAATGATTATTATATGTTGATGTGCCTCATGGGCTTCGACTTCAGGTTCTTCTATCCGGGCGATAGCGATCCGTGCATGTGGGGAACGGGTTTCGAAGTCCCGCAATACTCTTTTTATTATACTGAGGAAGAAGGTGGTAACGAACCCAGCGACAGACGCGTGGTGGGTTCATGTGGTCCCTTTCACTTGAATGCGGGCCAGATGCAGGAACTCGATTTTGCACAAATCACCGTGTTCAGCGACGAGGAACAAACTCAGATGGAACGCAAAGACGGTTTCATCGACTATATCCGTAGCTTTTTCGCTAACCAGGTCGCCAAATAACTTTCAAATAACTTATTGTCAAACAATTAAAATCGAATTGTCATGAAAAAGATATATACACTTATCGTAATGGTCTTGGTGGCTGTAGGTGCGATGGCACAAGACGAAGTCAGCGTTTGGAACGGGAAATGCACGATGTGGACACGGGGCGAAGGCACCCAAGAATCGCCCATCCTGATTGAATCGGCCGAGAACCTGGCTTTCTTGTCGTATATTTGCGCGTATGGCTTTGAAACCGAAGGCCTCTATTTCGAGCTGACTACAGACATTGACCTCAATGGCAGTGAGACCATGCCTTGGAACCCAATCGGAACACAGAGTTATTATGATTACCAATCGGGATGCACTATCTCTGGCACTTACAATAATTACTTCCGTGGCCATTTCGATGGTGGTGGACATAGCATCTTCAATCTGTATTCCGAATCGGACGGTGGCTTGTTTGGAGTTGTTTCTGGGATGAATGGCAATCGTGCCGTCGTTAGTGATGTGAAGGTGATGAGCGGCTTGGCTTCGGGAGGAGGCATTGCCCAAAAGTTGGTTAAAGCTACGGCGAGCCGCTGTGTCAACAAGGCGGATGTCGTCAACGAAAATGGCCGTGTGGGAGGCATTGCTGCCGAAGTTTCACAGTCGAGTGTGATTAAGGAGTGCTTCAACGAAGGCAACGTGAATGGAAAAGTCGCTGGAGGTTTGGGCGGATTCGTAACAAGCTCTACCATAGTGAATTGCTACAATGTAGGTGAGGTGGAAGGTGCTGAGATAGCAGGTGGCTGCGTTGGGCAATCCAATGCGATTGAACTGAAGAATTGCTATAATGTTGGAACCGTCGCTTGCGCAAGTGCGAATATTGGTGGCTTGATTGGCAAGCCAGCCAATGCTGATGTGGTCAGCAATGCCTATTATCTCAACACTTGCGGCGCATCGGGCGTTGGCACGTCAAAAACGGAAGATGAGATGTGCGACAGGGCTTTCGCCGGTGTGCTGAACAACGAAACCGATGTCTGGGGATTCGACGATGCCTTTGAAAATCAAGGTTTCCCAATCCTGAAATCCAACCCTACCGAACTCGGCGAGATTTTGGGAAACGCTTTGTTCATCTATCCAAATCCAGCCAACGACGTTCTTGTGGTTGAATGCGAGGGTGCGACGGGCATTGCCGTTTACGATGTCATAGGCCAGTGCGTGCTTGAAATGGCTGTCACAAATGCCTCCATGCGTCTTGATGTCTCAAGTCTTGAAAGTGGTGTCTATCTCCTCTCGGTGAGTGGTAACAACCGACCCGCTTTGGTGACTCGCTTTGTGGTAACTCGGTGATAGGACGTTATTTACATGTAAGTGGGTGGCCAATAATAAACGACATGATGGTTATGGGTTATGAGTTAATGGTTATTAGTTAGTTATCACCATTCACCCGTCACCATTCACCCACAAAAATAGTCTGGCGTTTGCGCCAGACTTTTTTTGCTTTCATCAATGTGTCAGCTCATTTCAGTTTGAAACTGATGGGGAGGACGTAATGGACCCTGACGGGCTTGCCTTCGTTCATTCCGGGCTTCCATTTCGGCATCGACTTCACGACGCGCATCGCTTCTTCGTCACATTGCTGGGCGAGTGCCTTTGGCTTTTCTTCCTCGTAAGCACTGGCTACGCCTCTCACAATCTCGACATTGCTCACGCTGCCGTCAGGCTCGACGATGAAGCCGACAAAGCATCTGCCTTCGATGGAATTGTCTTTGGCTTGTTCGGGATAGTTTACGTTGGTCGCAACGAATTTGATCAAATCCTCTTCTCCGCCCGGAAATTCAGGCATCTGTTCGCACATCAGGAATATACTGTCGTTGTTCTGCATGGTCACTTCGAACTTGTTGTCGCCCAATTCAGTGAAATGCACATCGCCCGTTGGAGCATTGATGATTTTCAGCACTTTTTTCATTTCGCCCGAAATTGGGTCTGATTTTTCGATTTGCGTAACCTGATAACCTGAAATTGAAACCGTATCGCCTACTTCAAAACCGTCAAAATCGAGTTGCTCGGTATCGATGGTCAATACATGGTCATCGTAATCAACCGCTGCACCATCAAAACCACCAAAATTAACTGATAATTTGTAAGTGTCCAAAAATCCCTTTTTCTCGGTCGGAGGAATTTCTGATTTTTCCTGTGCCGTCACCTTCGCATTGGCGACAAGCAGCACGGCTGCCACTGGCAAGACACCTAATGTGCGCCAAAGCAGGCCTTTTGTTTTACTTTTTTTTGTAATCATTTTAATTCTTTTTTTAGTGAGTGAAAAACTGAAGTTGTTTGCTATTTGCGTTGAGGCGCTTGGCCGAGCGCTTGTTCCCATAGCCGTGCACTGCTGCAGGATCAACATCATATAGTCGGTCTTGTCCGCACCGTTGTCGATGACGTCACGGTCGGCGGTGTATTCGTGTATATTCTGTAAGTCTTTCTTAATCAAACGCATGAATGGATTAAACCACTGGAATGCAGTTGCGATTTCAATGAAAAGGATGTCGAGCGAATGATGATGCCTGACGTGGCTCATTTCGTGCCGCAAAATCTGCGGGTCGATTTCACCTTCCGGCATGAAGATGTAATTGAGGAAAGAGTAGGGGATGTGTTCTTCTTTGGTCTTCACCACCTTTACCCCGTCGATGTTTTCCGTCTCGTTTTTCTTGGCTATCACGTAGATTCTCAAAATGTTAAACGTCATTTTGACTAAAAACACAACGACACCTATCATATAGATATAGGCAATAAGTTGCAGCCAATCGAAACCTTGAGGAACCGCGTTTTGCGATTTGACAGCGATTTCGCGAAGCATGAAATAGTTCGTGATATTTTGCGCAATGGCAACGTTGTCAGTCATTTGCTGTGGAAATCTGATGTGAATGAAGGGCAAGACTAAGGTGAATGCCGTCATCGAAAGCAACATGAACCTGTTGAATTGGAACTGGTTGCTGCTGCTGAAAAGCAGCCGATAGGTCAGCCAAAGGACAGCGGTCGCGATGAATGTGATGATGATGTTGGTAATCATGGCTTTAGTTGTTTATGGCTTCTTCAATCATTTTCTTGAGTTCCTCTAACTGCTCTATGCTGAGGTTTTCCTTCTTCGCAAAGGCGGAAACGAGTTCGGTGTATGAACCATTGAAATAGTTGGAAACCAATCCTTTGAGCGAGTTTTGTGAATACTCTTCCTTGCTGACGACAGGGTAGTAGCGGTTGGCCTTGCAGAAGGTCTCGTGACCGACAAAGCCTTTCTTTTCCAATATTCTCACCACGGTCAGGACGGTGTTGTAGGCAGGTTTCGGCTCGGGAAATGCCGCCATGATTTCGTTTGCAAATCCTTGCCCGATTTTCCAGATGACTTGCATGATTTGCTCTTCTGCTTTCGTTAACTCTTTCATAATGGTTTGACAATTAGACGATTTGACATTTTGACTATGAGACTCTGTGACTGAGTGTTGAGACGCGATGAATCGACGTCTCTACAGCTTTCCACTTTAAACTCTCCACTTTCCACTTTTCTCTCGTTTAACGCTGCAAATATACATTTTATTATTTAATGTTGTAACTAATTAATTAGTTTTGTAGATAATTTTTATGAGGTTCCGCTACGCATTGCTTGAGGAATGGAGAATATCGAGAATCTATCCAATGGCGATGATTGTTGTAATCAATTATAATACAGTATTATACGTCGTCTATTACCAAACTATCTTCTCCATTCCGATGTTTACAGCGGAATCTGTTCCCAATCATTTTTCAGTGCTTTTGCGATTTCGATTGAACTTTTGCCTAATTTTACACCCTCAAAATTTCAGTTTTAGTGAGCAGGGCTATATTTCGGTTTGTCTTTTTTGCTTTGATGCTTGTCGTAGCAGCCTGTCAGAGGCGCGATGAAGTATCATATCCTTTTGATAATGAGGAGGCTCCATACCATTACACCGTTTTTGCCAAAGCCAACACGTTGATGACTTTGCAGTCGGATAGTGCCATGAAAATCTTGATGGCTTTTCACGATTCGGTGAATATCCGCTCGCTCAAGAAGCCCGATTATTTCGAATTCATGCTCTTGGCTTCCGAAATCAGCACTAAAGGCCCCATCGATTCTTTCCTGATGGCTCAAAATCAGCGCATCAATCTTTTCTACGATAGCCTTCACGAAGAGTATCCTTCGTCGGAAATGGTTGATTTCCTGTTGGCTAAGTCGTATTATTGCATTGCCAATTGTGAGGAGAAAAGCGACCGTATCCTCTCGGCTTGCGACAATTATTTCGAGGCTTTGGCCTTGGCCGAGAAGGTGAGCGCTGAGCGTTTTCCGTTGGTGAACGAGTTCATGGCTCTTACCTATAATAAAATAGGTGTCATCTATTACAACAACGAATCGTGGAGCATCGCCATCGAAAACCTCAAAAAAGCCAACATCTATTTCAACCGCAACCACGTTGACATCGGTACTGCTTTTAATCTTGAAACCATTGGTGAAATTTTCTATCAAGCTGGAAATCAAGATAGTGCGTTAGTCTATTTCCATGAGGCTGATTCGGCTATCACGAACCTTTCGGATGTTGAGATCGGTTTCAAGAACCGCCAGACTTTGGTGAACAACCAAGCACGCACCTTGTTTAGCGTAGGCGACAAGGAACGGGCTTACGCCATGCTTTACGATGCGATTGCCGCGCAAACCGACGAAATAGAGCGCAAACCGCACTATAGCTTGTTGGCCGAACTTTATTTCATGGATCAAGTCAGCGACAGTGCCTTGCTTTATTACGAGAAGAGTTTTCCCTTTGGCCCATACGAGCGCACGCGCTTGCTCAATAACATGATTTCGCTGTGCAACGAGATGGGCGATTACGAAAAGGCGGCTTATTATGCCACTTTCCTCGGCGAAGAAGTGGTGCGTTCGAAAACGAAACTGGCTCTCGTTCAGCACTATGAGAATCACGTCAAGGATGTGGAGTTGCAGTCGCAGCACCAAATTTCGGTGTATAACAACGTGAAGAATGTCGTCATCATGTTCTTGATTTTTGCTGCTGTGGTGGCAATTTTGCTGCTGCTTTACAAGCGTCTGAAGAAATTGATGGTCAGCAACAAAGCGCAGCATCAACAGTCGATGAAGGAGAAGGAAAATGAGCTGAAGCACAAGGAACTCGAACTGGAGATGACCAAGAAGAAACTCTCGTTCGAGGAAAAGCCTGGCGATTATGCTGGCCGTATGCAACAGCTTGAGCAGTCGCATATTGTACTTAAAATCAAGTCGTTGGTTGAGAAAGAAGATGTGATGACCAAGAACCTGAAAGGTGGTTCGACGCCTTTGCTGAAAGAGAGAGACTTGGTTGAACTCGTGAAGGCGGTGAATGACAGCTTCGACGACCTGACGACCATCTTGGTGAAGAATTATCCTCGCCTTACCAGCAACGACATACGCTATTGCTGCCTGTTTTTCCTGAATCTGAAGCAAAAAGAGGTGGCCGCCTTGATGGGCATCTCGCAAAGCGGCATCAACCAGAAGCATCGTCGGTTGCAGCAAGTGTTTGGAACTAACGACTCGGTCAGTTCCTTCCTAAGCACTTATTTCAAAGAGATTTACGGCTAATTGGATTTGCCGTTTCCTATCACGATTTTTGGCTCATACACCATGTCTGCTGTCACGAAGGCTTCTCGGAATTGTGGCTTGATGCGGTGAAGGCATTTCTCGGCTTCCACGCGGTTGCGGAAATCGCCGGCGCGAAGGCGGAAATAAGGCTCGGAATAGGAAAGATAGATTGGGATGTCGGGGAAAGCTTCCTCGAATTGCTTCTTCACCTTTTCGGCATGGGCCAGTGCTTCGTTGCCGATTTCCATGAAAATATGGATGCGATAGCCGCTGAAAGTGCTGTCGAGGGCATGAATCTGTCGCTGCTTCTGTATCAGTGTTGCGATGCGCGTATCTTGGTTAACATTCAGAGAACCACTGTTTTGCGAAAACGCCAAAGAGGCTATCACCAAAAAAAGATATAGAAAAAAGAAACGTTTCATTTTTAGGAACTTTAACGCTGCAAAATTACATTTTTTTAATGATTGGCAAATATCGGCCGAAAATTGTAATTTTGCCCCACATTATTTTGACATGAATAGCAATTTAGACGCAAACGGATCACACCTCTCGAAGGCTGAGAAAGACCTTGAAAACGCCTTGCGCCCCGATGCCTTCAGTAGCTTCGCGGGTCAGAAGCAAGTGGTTGACAACCTGCGCGTTTTCGTGAAGGCCGCCGCGCAACGTGGCGAGGCTCTCGATCACACTCTGCTGCACGGCCCGCCCGGATTGGGCAAGACAACATTGTCGCACATCATCGCCCACGAACTCGGCGTTGGCATGAAGATGACCTCGGGTCCGGTGTTGGATAAGCCGGGCAACCTCGCCGGCTTGCTCACCAGCCTTGAGCCTAACGATGTGCTCTTCATCGACGAGATTCACCGCCTCAGCCCGGTGGTGGAAGAGTACCTTTATTCCGCTATGGAAGACTACCGCATCGACATCATGCTCGAGACGGGTCCGAGTGCGCGAAGCATACAGATTACGCTCAATCCTTTCACTTTGATTGGTGCCACCACACGCAGCGGCTTGCTCACCGCACCGTTGCGCTCGCGTTTCGGCATCAACTTGCGCTTGGAATATTACGATGCGCAAACGCTTTCGAAGATTGTGAAGCGTTCGGCGGGCATCCTCAATGTGCCCATCGAAGACGCTGCTGCTTTCGAGATTGCCCGCCGTAGCCGTGGCACACCGCGTATTGCCAACCTGCTCTTGCGCCGCGTGCGCGACTTCGCACAGATTCAAGGTGATGGTCACATCGACCTCGAGATTGCCCGCATCGGCCTTTCGGCCCTCAATGTCGATGAGCACGGCCTCGACGACATGGACAACCGCATCCTTTCCACCATCATCGACAAGTTCAAGGGTGGACCGGTGGGTGTGAACACCATTGCCACCGCTGTGGGAGAAGACCCGGGCACCATCGAGGAAGTGTGCGAGCCATTCCTCATTCAGGAAGGTTTCATCATGCGCACGCCGCGTGGCCGCGAATGCACCGATTTGGCATACAAGCACTTGGGAAAGACACGCATCGCCAAGACTGGGGAATTGGATTTGTTTGGTTGAGATTATTTGTCATACAATTTACTGATTTGCATGATAAAATGAACAGTTGTTCATCATGATTTTGTTCATTTATTTATGCGCCATAAAATCATTGTATATATTTGACATACAACATTATAATAAAATTTTATTCGGGAGTTTGAAGAAATTCTGTTCGGGAGTTTGAAGATTTTTTTGTCCAAGAAAAATGTGTGTTTTATATCAAATTTCATTCATCTTGTGTGCAAAAAAACTATTTTCGTCAATTGTTTCAATTTCGTAATTGTTTCTGCCATGAACAATTTCGGGATTTATTGACGAAAATTGCCCGTTTTTTCGTTACTTTGCACGATTTTTTCGTGGTCATGCCTCGCATGGCGTGATTTCATCGTTTTTTGATGCAAAACAAACACTAACTATATGGATTACAATTTTTCCGAAATCGAAAAGAAGTGGCAGGAATACTGGCGCGACAACAAGATTTATCAAGTGGAAATCGACAAAAACAAGCCGAAATTCTACGTCCTTGACATGTTTCCTTATCCTTCGGGCGCAGGCCTGCATGTGGGCCACCCGCTGGGTTACATCGCTTCCGATATCTATGCACGCTACAAGCGTCTGAAAGGCTTCAACGTGCTGCACCCCATGGGCTACGATGCTTACGGTCTGCCAGCCGAACAATACGCCATCCAAACCGGCACTCACCCTGCCGTTACGACTGAAAAAAACATCAACCGCTACCGCGAGCAGATGGACAAAATCGGGTTCTGCTACGACTGGGACCGCGAAGTCCGCACTAGCGACCCGAAATATTACAAATGGACACAATGGACTTTCATCCAGCTGTTTAACTCCTATTATTGCAACAATTGCAAGAAAGCCAAGCCTATCGCCA
>CALBNP010000077.1 GCA_937896505.1 uncultured Bacteroidales bacterium
GGTGTTCGTCGCGCCAAGCTGATTTGAACTCGATATTTTGCGTTTCCTTTAGCATCGTTATGTTCAAAACTCCAATAATGCTGCAAAAGTATCATTTATTTTTTTTCACCAACCAAACAACTTCGTTTTTTTGTCCTGCAAATCTGATGTGAAGCATTTCGCGTTGCAAATCTAAGGTTTGCCAAACGGCTTGATTGACCCCTTTGGTTGCGGCCTGTATTATTTTGAGGCTTTCGCTGATGGGAAGCTGATTCATTCCAAAGGATTCTGCATCTTGTTTGAGGAATGGCACGCCACAGAGCAAGCAAAGAAAGTGGCGATAGTGGTCAGCCAGACTATTTGGATGCCTTTCTTGAAAAAATCACTTTGTCAGCTTTTGGAATGCTTCCTCGATGCTGATGTCTTCTTTCTGTAAGGTCTTGATGATGAGGCTGTTTTCAACCGACCATTTCATCAGGTTGGCGCGGATGTCGGCTTCGCCTTGTGGCTCGATGATCCAATGATTGCCTTTGACGTGTTGCACCTTGCTTACCATCGGAATGAGGCGCAGCTGTTGTTCCGTGACTTCGCTTTCGAATTCCACGATGACCACGTTGCTCGGTGTGTTGGCCTGTTTCAGGTTCTCGATCTTGTCGTCGGCGACCACTACACCTTTATTAATAATAATGGCGCGTTCGCAGATGGCTTCCACTTCCTGCATGATGTGGGTGGAGAGCAGCACCGTCTTTTCCTTTCCGAGGTTGGAGATGAGGTTGCGGATATCGACCAGTTGGTTGGGGTCGAGGCCCGAAGTAGGCTCGTCGAGGATGAGCACCTGCGGGTCGTGCATCATGGCTTGCGCGAGCCCGACGCGTTGACGGTAGCCTTTCGAGAGTGCTCCGATTTTCTTGTGGGCTTCCAAGCCGAGGCCTGTTTGGTCAATCATTTCTTCGATGCGTTTCTCGGCTTCCTTACCTGTCAGATGATGCACGCCAGCCACGAACTGAAGGTATTCGCGCACGTACATGTCTAAATAAAGCGGATTGTGTTCTGGCAGGTAACCCACGATTTTCTTCACTTCCATCGGGTTGTCCATCACGTCGAAGCCGTTGACGCTCACGGTTCCTGAGGTAGGCGGAATGAAGCAGGTGATGATTTTCATCAATGTGGATTTGCCGGCTCCGTTAGGACCGAGAAGTGCCACGATGCCTTTGTCAACATTCAGCGTGACATCGTTGAGGGCAAGCTGTTCGCCATATTGCTTGGTGATGTGATTGATTTCGATAACCATTGAGTGCATGAATTTGGGCGCAAAGGTAAGGGTTTTGTCTGAAACAGACATTTTATGCCTAAAAAATTCTGATTTTACTTGTCATAGTGAAAATAAATACATTATTTTGCAGAAATTTTCAGTACGATATTCAAAATATGGAAATAAGACGTGATTTATATCTTAATCAATTAATTGATAAACAGTGGAATGGACAAATAAAAGTGGTGACTGGAATCAGAAGATGTGGGAAATCATATCTGTTGTTTAAAATGTTTGTCCGTTACCTAATGCAACAAGGTGTTGGAGAAGATCATTTGATACGTTTGCAACTTGATGACTATAAGTTTATCTCGTGTCGTCAGCCAGAAAATCTGTATCGGTATGTAACGGAACGAATTGTGGATGAAGGTCGCTATTACGTGCTGATTGATGAGGTGCAGAAAGCTGACAACTTTGTAGATGTGTTGAATGGATTCCTGCATATTGATAATGTAGATGTCTATGTCACGGGAAGTAACAGTAAATTCTTGTCAACAGACATCGCTACAGAGTTTGGTGATCGTGGTGATGAGATACGGCTATATCCTTTGACGTTTTCCGAGTTCTTCTCTGCATTTGATGGTGATAAGATGGCGGCGTGGAGGACATACAGCAAATATGGAGGTATGCCACTCATTTTGCAGCGCGATTCGCCTCAGGCCAAGGAACAGTATTTGAAAAACCTCTTTCAGAAAGTCTTCATTAAGGATATTGTGGAACGCTACGGGCTGCGTGGCAATGCCGAACTGAATGAGGTGGTCAATGTGCTGGCTTCGGGTATTGGCTCCTTGGTTAATCCTCTTCGTATTGCCAATACGATACAAACGGTAAAAGGCAAGTCGATTTCTCAGAATACCGTTGATAAGTATCTCGACTATCTTGAGGATTCGTTTTTGATGTCACACGCCATCCGCTTCGATGTCAAGGGACGGCGCTATATCGGAACTCCTATGAAATATATTTCACCGATATTGGGCTGAGAAATGCCAGGTTGAGTTTCCGGCAGCAGGAGGAAGGACACATAATGGAAAACATCATCTATAATGAATTGCTGGTACGAGGTTTCTCTGTAGATGTGGGAATGGTGGAAATCATCGCCATCAATGAGAACCATCATGCGGTGAGGCGACAGGCTGAAGTCGATTTCGTTGCTAACAGAGGCAGTCTGCGTTTGTATATTCAATCGGCAACGGAAATGCCGACGCATGAAAAAATGCAGCAGGAACAACTCTCGCTGAAGAACATAGATGATTCTTTCCGGAAAATCCTGATTCAGAAAGAAGAAGTGGAACCTTGGTATAATGATGATGGTATTCTGACCATTTCGCTTTTCGATTTTCTTTTGCATCCTGAATTGTTGGGCTGACATCTCCGTGTTATTGCCAACAAGTAGTCAAGGCTATACTTTCTTCGCCGTTTCCGCACACTTTCTTCAGGGTTTCTTCGGTCAATCACCGAAGCATCACCGAAGAAACCCCGAAGAAACAGCGAAGAAACTCACTAGTTGGCACGGCGGAAAGAGCGGCTTGCACTGGCTTTGATATTTTTCGTGCGATTTGAGGACATTTTGTGGAAATTTGCGATGAACAAAACTCCATAAAGTCAAAGGAGTTCAGAAACGGAAAAATCCACAAAAATGGCGCTGTGTGTTGCAAGCTTCCAAAATAATTCCTATTTTTGCTTCGTCTTTAAACCCTATCTGCCGTATGCGCTTTGCGGTTCTTTTTGCATATAATTATCTGAATATTAGAATTTAGCATAGTAATAATGAAAAAATACACACTAAACGACAATCAAAACCAAATGACAAATCATGATATAAGAACTTGTCTAGCAGGACGAATCACCTATGATCGTTTCAAGCTAGCAGCGAGAAAATCGCAAATTTGGTGGCGAGAGAATGTGTTGGAGGTCGGTTATGATAGATGGGAAAATGTGCTGACCACAAAGGATGCAAAAAAAGGATTGGTTTTTTTATGAAGGTTATAGGGATGAAATCTTGGATTATCTCAAGAGACCTGTTGAGAAAACCTCTTCAGTTCCAAGTGGGCAAATGCTTACTAACTTATTGAGAAGCGAGCATATTCCTTTCAATATTTTCTTTCCTATGCAGCACGACCTTGAAGGTTGTAAACGATTGTTTAATGATTTGATTGGAAAGGAAGAAATTCAGAAAGTAAATGGAATAAAGATAGAATACCATCCAGAGCCGATTTCTGAGTATTTGGATGACCATACGGCATTTGATGTCTTTATTTTGTACACGAACTCTGATGGCGACCCTTCAGGTATTGGTATTGAAGTGAAATATACAGAATCCGCTTATCCTTTAAAATTTGGTTCTTCTGAATATAGACATATCAATGATAAAAATAGCAAGTATTTCCGCGTTACTTCTGAAATTGGATGGTTTAAAGATATTGAAAAGATTCAAGATGCTTTGATTTCAAATAAGTTTCGTCAGATTTGGCGGAATCATATTTTGGGAGCCTCGATGATTATTAAAGGTTGCATTAAGCATTTTTATAGCATTACATTGTTTCCAAGTCTTAATGTTCATTTCTCAATTGATGCTTTACCAGAATACAAAGGAACGTATGGCAACAATGGCCTTCTCTCTGATGAAGGATTTGAAACTTGTATTCCGCTCACCTATGAACATCTATTCGACTTGATGGAAAAAGATTTGTCTTTGGATAAAAAAGAAGATTGGATAAAGTATTTGCGTTCTAGGTACTTGTTTACTGCTCTTCAGTGCTTTGATTGTTGAGAAGTTGCCACAAGGGAATGATGCACATTTTTCTCTAAAAACAGAATATTTTCATAAAATGCTGTCAGTAAGTGAAAAAAGTTGTACTTTTGCGGCCTCGTTAGAACTAGTCCATTATCTGACTTCGGTAAGTTCAAACGCATTAATTTATGGGCGAAGATGAATTAATGCACAAAAAAGTTTGTTCGTATCGAAGAAAGGTGTAATTTTGCACGCTCTTATAAAGGGTAGTGTTTTATTGAATTGGATAAACATAATAACAACAAAATGAATTACTTAAGTTACAAAACAGTAAGCGTCAACAAGGAAAATGCCAACAAACAGTGGTATGTAATCGACGCTGAAGGTCAAATTTTGGGCCGTCTGGCATCACAGATTGCCTTGATTCTGCGTGGTAAAAGGAAGGCATGCTATACTCCCCACAGCGATTGTGGTGATAATGTCATCGTCATCAATGCAGAAAAAGTCATCCTCACTGGAAACAAGATGGAAGACAAGTGCTACGTCCGCTACACAGGCTATCCTGGTGGCCAACGCGTCAGAACCGTTAAGGAACAACTGAAGAGAAAGCCAATCGCTGTCATCGAACACGCCGTCAAGGGCATGCTTCCAAAGAACAAGCTCGGCGAAGCCATCTTCAAGAACCTCTACGTCTATGAAGGCCCAGAGCACAAGCAACAGGCTCAACAACCTATCGAACTCAAAATTAACACAATTAAGAAATAATCATGGA
>CALBNP010000078.1 GCA_937896505.1 uncultured Bacteroidales bacterium
CTTCGTGATGTGATGGTCGTGGCGTGTTGTTCAGCTGATGAAAAATATCGTAAAATGTTTCGTTGTTCATAGTCGGAATGTTTTTAACGTGTTGACTTGCAAAGATAACAATAATGTTTGATTTGAAAACAATCTATTAAATTGATCATTTTTATCTTTTCAAAGTCCACAAATATTGCTTCTGCTCATCGCTAATCCGATAGCTTTCGCAGGCTTTCTGGATGGTCTTGTTGTGTACCCATGTCGGTAGAGACGCGATGGATCGCGTCTCAAAATCGTTTTGCAAATACACGATTGTGCTGTCCCATTGCTTGGCCAAAGCCGTTGCGAAAAACCACGCTATCATCATGTTGACATAGTATTCTTCGCTACGAACGGCGGCTGGAATTTCCAAATGTTCAGCCTCGAAATCATCGTCTAGGAAATGGCTCATCAGCATTTCAATGCCGAAACGGATGGTGTAGGTTTTGTCGGAGGCCGTCCATTCGCGGATTTTGTCCATCAGTTCGGTTTTGTGTTTCTTGAAGACCTTTGGCGACATGATGTCGCACACCGCCCAGTTGTCGACAAAAGGCAGAAATCGGTCGGTTTCCTCGATGCACTTCTTATAGTCCTTGATTTCGGATACCAGAAGTCCGTGGAGCATGTTTTCATCGTAATACTGATGCGGCAATTCGTGGATAAACTGCTCGTGTTCAGGGTTTTTGATATACTCCTTTGCGAGTTTGCGCACATTCGGCACGCGCACGCCGATGAATCGGTCTGCCGGAATTGTCGGTGTCAGTTTTGCCTGAAATGCGGCATATTCCTTGTCTTGCAGTTCAAAAAGTCGAGATTTGATGTCCATGGTTGATTTGCGTTTTGTTCAATAGAAAATACGAAAAAGCCACCCTTCCGGATGGCTTTTCCGAAATGATAAGTCGTGTTATTACTTCACAACCACCTTCTGCACACTGACTTGTGCGCCGTTGGTGAGGCGGATGAAGTAAACGCCTTGAGCGATGTTACTGACGTTGATGGTGTGTGAGCCAGAGGCTTCGCCAGCGGCCACTTGTTGTCCCATGCCGTTGTACATCACGTAGCTGTATTGTGAGTCACCATTAATATATAAGGTGTTGTTCACTGGGTTAGGATAGATGCTGAATTCAACTTCGGCTTCTTCCACGTCGAGGACATTGGTGACTTGGATGCAAGCAGGTATTGAGCTGTTTTTGTTAGCATCAATAGCGATGACGCAGTAGGTGCAGAAGTCGGCAGTAGGTGCATAGTCGGTGAAACTGGTTTCTGTTGTGGTGCCGAGGCTAATACCGTTGCGGAGGATTGAGTATTCGGCTGCGTTAAGTGATGCTGTCCAACTGAGGTCAACGATGCCATCGTTGAGTGTGCCAACGAGATCGGTGACAGGATCTACTTCGAGGCCACAGTTGACATCGAATTGACCACCCTGGCCGCCGTTACCTTGCATAATGATGGTGCCATCACCGTATTTGACGACGTATGAGCATTCGTTGTCATATGAGCCAGCGTGCCAAGTCAAGGTGACGTGGACATTATGTCCAATTTCTAATTCATAGCTTGCGCTGTTGCCAGAACTGATGGTCATGTTCTGGTCAGGTGTGCCATCGCTGAATGAAGCGGTCAGTGAAGCGCCATTCCAACCATCACCATAACTGTCGGCGAGTTCGAAGATGACGATGCAGCTGTTCTTCAGTACGCCAGTGCCTGAAGCGGTAAGGCCACCGTCGGCAGTGATGCTGAAGTCGATGGTAATTTGCTCGTCTTCAGGGCATGAAGCGTCAACGGTTACGTTGAAGATTGCAACGCCAGAACCTTCTGGATCGATGGTGCCAACATTGTAGCTGCCTTCGTTGATGGTGAGATGTGGGTTGTTTGAAGTCAGAGTTGCAACGGCATTGGTAGCCATGTAATGGCCATTGTTGTCGAATGTGACTGCGATGTCGAATGATTCACCAGGAACGAATTCGCCTTTCCAGTTATATGAATTGTATTCGAGGACGGCTTTGCCAGCAGTGATATAAGTCTTGCCTTCCCAAACGTCGCTGCCGCAAGTGGCTGTGGTGTGGAAGGTGAAGCGGGTGCCGTCGGCTACGTTTTCATCGATGGTGTAGCTGAAGTTGAGGGTTTCGCTGATGGCTTCAGGAGCGAGAGCGCCAAATGAACCAGTGCCGTTGATGATGGTCACTTCAGGAGCGTCGCAGGTGAGGGTGATGGTGGTGGTACCATCGGTGGTTTCGGTGCCAACGTTCTTGAAGCTGATGTTCAATGGGCATTCCTCGCCGATGTGGACATTGGTTGGATTGTATTCGTTCACAGCGATATAGGCACCATCGAGGGCGGCTGCTGGGATGACTTCAATGTGAGGGATGTGTTGAGGATGTGTCACGCAAAGGGTGACTTCGCCACCAGAGGTGACAGGTTCGACTTCAACTTCGAGAGTGCCAGTTTCACCAACGAGACCGACGCCAATCAATTCGCCGTCCTTAGAGAGAGCGACGTATGAACCAGGAGCAGCGCTCACTTCGTAGGTGCTCATGCCGATTGGGAAAATGGCCATGTGGCTGACTTCGTTTTCGGTAGGCTGAACGCGGAATGGCATGACGGAACCATCGCCAAGGGCGTGGTAGGCTTGCCAGCAGTAGAGAGTGTTGATATGGAGGGTGTAGCCAAGGGCTTGAGCAGCATTGCTGGCCAAGTTGCCGATGAAAGGAATGGCGCAAACGGTGTTGTAGGCGTCGTCGTTCCAAATGGCGTCGTAGCAACCCATTGTGGTTTCTTCGTAAGTAGGCATGGTACCATCGGCACGATTGGTAGCACCAACAGCAAAGTAGTAGTCGTTGAGCCAATAGGTTGATGGGCAGGAACCGATGTAAGCGTATGCAGCCTTGTTGGCGGCGCGCACCATGGCTTCGCCGAAGCAGGTGCCGCTGATACCCCAGTCGGCAGCTTCGCAGCAGTTACCCATGGCAAGGAAGTACTTGTGTTCGTTGGTCAGGTTGTTGACATCGTTGACGGTGAGTTGTGGGCCAGCCCAGCTGGTGTTCGAACCGTGAGCGGTGTAGTTGACGAAACCGACGCCAGTGTTCAAGTGAGCGTAGCAACCATTCCATTGGCCGTGGCTGTATTCGTAAACGTTTTCAAAACCATGTTCTTCGTTGTAGTAGTAGTTTGTGGCATACCAAATGGCAGGGCGACCTACAGTAACACCCCAACCGTTGTCATCACCGGCGATGAGAAGGACGTTGTTGAGGTAGCTTGGGTCAGGCATGGTGTATTGTTCATACTCCAAGGCTTTGTTCAGCATGGCTTCCATCTGTTCGACGTTTTCGGCTGGGAAACGGCTGTGGAACATTTCTGGGAACTCGTCGCCATCGGTGCTCATGTAGTAAAGGTCGGTGACGCAGTGGGTTTCGTTACCAGTGGCCGAAGCGGCAACTTGGTTCTTGTCGCCCATGATCATGAGGAAGGTAGGAGCGGTTTCCTGATATTTCTGTTGGATGAAGCTTTTGATAGCGTTGGCTGATGTGCCGATTTCGTCGGTGTAGTTGATGTCCATGTAGAAACCTTTCAGGTTCTTCCATGCAGCCCAGTCTTCGATGGTCTTTTCGAACATGCGGTCGGTGATAACCAGCATCTTGACAGGCGACTGCCAGAGGTCAGGGTGTTCATCATAGATGTCGTCGCGCCAGTTGAACATTTGACGGTAGATGCTGGCGAAGTAAGGTGAGAAGGTGCGAGCGAACTCGTTGTAGGCAACGGTTTCGTCGTATTCACCATAGCTCACTTCAACGACGATGTCGTTATACACTCGGATGCTGTTGTTGGCGGCATCGTATTGCACTGGGTTGACGGTCAGCGAACCGATTTGGATACCACGCATGGTGCCTTGGATTTCAAACTGTGCGATAGGCATTTCTCTGAAACCGCGTGTGGCGTATGCTTCAGCGTTGTAGGCAAATGGAAGGTCACCAGGCTTTTGGTCCTTGCGGAGCATAGGTTGTTGAGGATAAAGGGTGGCAATGCCGTATTCGGCAAGGTCGTAAGTGGTGGTGCTGAAGCTTTTCACTTCAACGCTGACGTTACTGGCACCAAAAGGCACAGCGATGAGCTTGTTGACTGCCGGAACTGTTGGCTCGCCAATCATGCCAAATGGGTAGGTGTTGTCCATCGTGATGCTGGAAAACAGGCCTTTTTCAGTGTTGACTTTCTCTGATTCAATGCTGCTGAACGAGAAAGTGGCGGTGAAACCATTGGCGTTGTTGTCAACACATTGTTGTGCCGACTTGGCTCCTCCTAAGTCGATGCGGCCTTGGGCCTTGACTTGTGAGCCGAACAGCATCCCCATCATGAGGATTGCCGACAAGAGTAAATTTACTTTTCTCATTTTGATAGTTGTTTGTTATTTAATTGTGAAATTGATGCAAATATTAATGCGGGCAAAATTAGTAAAATAACCCATACGATTTAAATTAATGGGTTTAAATGTTTTTTGTAATGTCAATGTTCCTTTTTTTCTATTTTTTCCGTTCTTTTGCAGAAAAAAAGAAAAATGGAAGTGCAATTTTCACGTGTAGAACAAGAGGCAATAGCTCATGTGCTTTTCAATCTGGTTAAAACCGATTATTTAAGTCAAAATGCAGAGCATGAATGTGTTAAGGAATGCTTGGATGAACTCGGTTTTGAAGATGAAGACTTTACCCCAATGCCTCGAAACGAATTGCAAAAAGGGGTTTTTGATACCTTGAAAAAGATGCCGAATGAGAAGAAAAGCATCTTCTCTGGCATGATGACTCGGATTTCTCGTTCTGATGGAAGTTTCGGTGCTCACGAAAGGGCGTTGGTCATCGAAATTCTTGAAATGTGCGATGTGCCTTTTGTGCACAAATAAGGATATTATTTTAGCAACTTTTTGTATTCTTTGTCGTTACATAGGATTTCCATGGCTTTCTGAACGCCATCGTCTTCGCTGATGACAACTTCGTAGTATTGCTGCATTTCCCAAAGATTTCTGGCAATCAGGGCTTTGATTTGCATCCGGATGAACTTTTCTGAACGGTCGAATTGTTCATCGTCCCATTCCACTTTGCCGTCAGCTGCAGCTTGTTTCAGGCCTTCAACGAACTTGTCGGTTGCAACAAAGTTCTTGTTGTAGTCGGCAAAAGTCGGGTAGGTGGCCTTCATTTCGTCGCGATGCTTGAGGGCATAGTCGGTAGTGAAGCGGTTGAGGATGCCTTTGCGGACGAGGTTGGTGTAGAGCTTGCTGCTGAAGCTGGTGTCGGCAGGGATGAAGATGTCGGGCATGATGCCGCCTCCGCCATATACGATGCGTCCGTTCTCGGTCTTGTATTTCAGCGAGTCAGGGAAATGTATGCTGTCGGCATGGAAGTATTCGCCGTTTTTCATGCGGTCGGTTAAATCCTTATAATAGTCTTCTACGCCTTTTTCGTATGGACGTTGAATGCAGCGGCCCGAAGGAGTGTGGTAACGTGCGGTCGTGAGGCGAATCTGTGCACCGTCGGGTAGGTTGAAGGGCCGTTGGACCAGTCCCTTGCCAAACGAACGGCGGCCGATGACTATGCCTCGGTCGTGGTCTTGGACGGCTCCGGAAAGGATTTCGGAGGCCGAGGCTGAACCTTCGTCAATCAAGATGACGAGTTTTCCTTGTTCATAAACGCCTGATTTCGTGCATCTCAATTCTTGACGAGGCTGATGGGTGCCTTCGGTGAAGACGACGAGTTGGTCATCGCCAAGGAATTGGTCAACCATTTCGACAGCAGTGTTGAGATAGCCACCCGAGTTGCCGCGAAGGTCGAGGACGAGTGAAGTCATGCCTTGTGTGCTGAGCTTGTTGAAGGCATTCTTGAATTCTTGGGTCGATTCTTGCGCAAAGCGGTCGAGCTTGATGTAACCAACTCCGTTGTCGAGCATGAAGGCTGCGTTGATGCTGTTCAACGGAATCTTGTCGCGGACGATTTCAAAATCAATGAGTTCCGGGTCGCTTCCGCGTTTTACGCTGACGGTCACTTTCGAACCTTTCTTTCCGCGAAGGTGTTTTTGCACGTATTCGTTGTCGATTTTCTTTCCTGTCGATTCTTCGCCGTCAATCTTGATGAATTGGTCACCTGCCATGATGCCCACTTTTTCTGAAGGGCCGCCTGGCACAGGGGAGATGACGGTGATGGTGTCGCGTATGAGTTGGAAGGTGACGCCGATGCCTTCGAAACTGCCTACTAAGGGCTCGTTGGCTTTCTGCACGTCTTTCTTCGAGATGTAGGCCGAGTGAGGGTCGAGTTCTTTCAGGGCGGCTATGATGGCATCTTCAACGATTTTGTCGCTATTAGTGGTGTCAACATAATAGTTTTCAATGAGATAAAGCGTATTTGCGAACTTTTGCGCGTTAAGTTGCGACTTTGAAGGTTTGCCTTGGTTTTGGGCGGAGGCTATTGTGGAAATGAAAACGATAGCCAAAAGAAAAAGCGTTCTTTTCATGTGAATTATTGTCTGATGATTTCAAAAGTGTTGTCGTCGTTGAGCCTGATGATGGTAGAGCTTTTGGGCTTGCTGATGTCGTCGTGAAAGAGCTGGACGGTATAGTCAACAGCTTGCTTGAGTTCCTCGGATATATCGTTGAAAGTCAGTGCGGAAGGTTGTCCAGAGAGGTTTGCCGAGGTGGATGTGATAGGCTTCCCGAGGCGGCGGATGACTTCTTGGCAAAACTCGTTGTTGACCACGCGGATGCACACAGACTTGTCGGCCGAGACGTTCTTTGCAAGGTTTTTGCTTTCGGCATAGATGATGCTGAGCGGAGTGGTGGCATGCTTGATGAGGTCGTAGGCAATGGCTGGCACGTCAACGACATAGTCCTTAAGCCTTTCGGGGCCGTCAACCAGGATGATGAGGCTCTTGTTGGCGGGGCGTTTCTTGGCTTCGAAAACGCGGTCGCAGGCTTTCGAGTTGGTGGCATCGCAGCCCACGCCCCAAATGGTATCGGTAGGGTAGAGTATCGTCTTGCCGGCTTTCAGTGCCGCCACCGTGCGTTCTATTTCTTCTTCAAATTGTTTGTCCATTTATGTTGTTGAATTGTTTGTTGTTGAATTGTTTATTTGATTTGGAGACGCGATGAATCGACGTCTCTACAAACTTTCCACTATCTCACTTTCCACTTTCCACTTTCCACTATCACACTTTCCACTTTCCACAATCACACTTTCCACTTCTCACCTTCTCTCTGAGCAAATTATATTTATGTCTCGTGGCTTTCATCGCTGTCCAACAGATGAAGAATCCTGTCTTTCCTTCAAGAATGCCGCCTTTGATGAAATAGGTGCGAATGAAGTTGATGGCCGGACTGAAAATCCAATACACGGTTCCGGTCTTTTTCTTTCGGTCGTAATAGGATTGTGCGTTCAGTTCGGCAAAGTGGAACAGCTGTTTTTTGAAGGCTTCTGGCGAGTCGTAGGAATAATGCAGGAGGTCGCCGTTGAGCAAGGTCTTCTTGGGTTCGCTCTCGTATTTTAGCCATTCGTGAATCAGACCTTCCCATTGGGCGAAACCGCGTCGCCAAATGCGCACCTTGTTTTCCGGATAATAGCCGCAACGTTTGATCCATCGGCCCCAGAAGTTGTTCAGTCTGTTCATCGAAAATACTTCGTTGTCAGCGATTTGGTTTTCCTTCAAGGTCTGAATGGATTTCTTCAACTCGTCGGAAAGGGCTTCGTCGGCATCGATGGAGAAGATGAGGTCGCATGTGGCGAGATTGTCGGCAAGGTTTTTCTGTTCGGAATAACCTAACCATTTCTGTGTCACGAATTTGACATCATATTGTCGGCAGATTTCTTCCGTGGCATCGGTCGAGTTGGAATCGACGACGATGATCTCATCGGCAATGTCTTTGACCGAATCGAGGCATTGGCCGATCTTTTTCTCTTCGTTGAAGGTAATGATGACGACTGAAAGGGTGTGCATGTGCTTATTTTTATGCAAAGGTACACCAAAATGCCGAATGCAGAGCCGTTGTTGCGGAATTAATTGCTATTTTTGCAAACTTTAATCGAAAAGAAAATGGAATTACTGAAAGGAAAAGTTGCCCTGATTACGGGTGCCGCTCGTGGCATTGGCAAGGCTATCGCCCTGCGTTTTGCTCAAGAAGGTTGTGATATTGCATTCACTGATTTGGTTATCAATGAATTGGCTGAACAAACAAAGTCGGAAATCGAAGCCGTTGGTGTGAAGGTGAAGGCTTATGCCTCTGATGCCTCCAATTTTGAGGACACGCAAAATGTGGTGAAGCAGGTGGCTGATGATTTTGGGCATATCGATATTTTGGTCAACAATGCGGGCATTACCAAGGATGTGGCATTGAAGCGCATGACTGAGGAACAGTGGGATGCTGTCATCAATGTGAATTTGAAATCGGTGTTCAATTTCACTAAGGCCATTCAACCTGTCATGTGGCGGCAAGGTTCTGGTAGTGTGATAAATATGAGTTCTGTCGTTGGCTTGGGTGGTAATGTCAACCAATGCAACTATGCGGCTTCGAAGGCAGGCATTATTGGTTTCACCAAGTCGGCGGCAAAGGAGATGGGTGTGCGCAACATCCGCCACAACGCCATTGCTCCTGGTTTCATCCTTACCGAGATGACTAAGAATCTGCCTGAAGAGATTCTGAAACAGTGGGAAGCCAACATCCCGCTGCATCGTGGCGGAACGCCTGAAGACATTGCCAATGTGGCTGTGTTCCTCGCTTCCGACTTGTCGTCGTATGTCACAGGTCAGGTGATTCACGTTTGTGGTGGCATGGCAATGTGAATATGAATTTAAAGATTTAAGATTCAAATATTTAAAAGTTAATTGAATCTTCTTTCAAAATGAATGTGGGTTTGCCGATATGGATGTTGTTGGTTGCCTTGCTTTCGGGCACGGCGGCAGCTGCTTTGCTGTATGTCGCCAACAAGAAACAACATTATGGCAAGCCGTTGACAATCATCTTGTTCGCTTTACGAACCTTGTTGGTCGGTCTAGTGGTTCTGCTGTTATTCAATCCCTATATGCAGCAGCAGTTCAGTTCGGTTGAGCAGCCTGTTGTGGTCGTTGCTCACGACAATTCGGCCTCTATCGTGTTGGGCAAAGATTCCGCATTCTACCAAAACGATTATCTTGGTCATTTCTCTGATTTTGAAGCTTTTATTAAGGAAGATTTTCAAGTCGATGAATATCTTTTTGGCCAGGAAGTGCGCGATTTTACCGTTTTGGATTTCACTGACCAGCTGACGGATGTGTCGTCGTTGCTGAAGAGTGTCGAGCGTCGTTATTATAAACGTAATGTGGGTGCGGTCGTGTTGCTGTCTGATGGTATCTATAATCGTGGCTTCGAGCCTGAATTGCTTGCCGAGAAGTTCCCGTTTCCTATACATACTGTCGTCTTGGGTGACACCGTTTCTCGTCCCGATTTGGCAGTTCGGAATGTACACTACAACCGGCAGGTCGCCCTCGGAAGCACTTTCCCCGTTCGTGTGACGGTCAGCGCCCGCGATTTGGTCAATAGAAAGGCTACACTGACGCTTTCAAGTCATGGGAATGTGATTGAAAAGCAGGAGATTGAGATTCCGTCAAACCGTTTTTCAAAGGAAATCGATTTCATGCTCGAAGCGGATGCTATGGGCGTGAAACAGATTGATATTGAGCTTTCTGGCATTGCCGAAGAAGAACAATTGCTTAACAATGGGAAGCACATTTTTGTTGAGGTCCTCGACCAGAAATACAAGATTCTTTGCCTCGCCCAATCGCCTCATCCCGACTTGGCGGCCATCTGTAGCGTACTCAACGATAATTACGAGGTCGATTTTGCTTTTGCTAAAGACGGAGTCCCAGATTTTGGCTCATACGATTTGCTTGTCTTGCATCAGATGTCTTCGGCTCCCGCTGATTTCGAGCCTGTCAAGAAACAGCTTGAACAAAATGCCAAATTGCCTGTACTTTTTATAATTGGTCAAGCTACTGATTTGGAACTTCTTGACAAACTGCAAGATGCTTATGGAATCAAGAACGGGGCAACGAATACGGTCTTGGATGTCAAAACGCACTTGAATACATCTTTTAGCACTTTCACTATCGATTCGAAGTGTGGTGAGATGTTGGCGAATTATCCGCCTTTGGCTATGCCTCATGTCGAGTTGTCGCCTTCAAAATCGCATGACGACTTGTTGCTGCAAGATGTCTTGGGCGTGAAATCGGGATTGCCGCTGTTGAGTTTCGTACGTGGCGACCGCAAGATGGCTTTCCTTTTCGGCACCAATGTGTGGCGCTGGCGTTTGTATGAATATTATCAGTCGAAGAACCATGCCGTTTTCGATGAGGTTTTCTCCAAGTCGCTGAAATACTTGCTGCTTGCTTCCGACGATGGTTCGGCAATCTATTGCAAGGAAGAATTCTATTCTAATGAACCAGTCGTCATCACTGCCGAATTGCGGAATCTGGCTAACGAGCTGGTGACCGAACCTGAACTTAAAGCGCAACTTGTCAATAAATTGACAGATGAAACTTACGATTTTGCCTTCTCAAAACGTGACTACGATTACGAACTGAATGCGGGTATCCTGCCTGAGGGACTTTATATATATAAGGTGGAAGCCATGATGGGCGACCGACTGATTTCAGCCTCTGGCTCATTTTCGGTAGTCGCTCTTGGCATTGAAGCTCAGCAGCTTACAGCCGATGCCTCGCGTTTGCGCAGCTTGGCTCAGCTGACGAATGGAAAATGTTATTCTGCTGATGAGTTGCAGCAACTGGCGGCTGATTTGCGTGCCGATAAGCGTATTACTTCGGTGGAGCATCACGAAAGTCGCTTTCAGGATCTGATTCACTCGCGTTGGATTTGGTTCGTGTTGGTCGGATTGGCTGCCGTCGAGTGGGTGTTGCGAAAAATGTTTGGAAGTTATTGAAATTGAGAATCTTTTTTGTTGATAGCGATAAATAAAAAAATATTGTACTTTTGCAGCATAATCAAATAGAGAAGAAATGTGTATAGTTGAGCAGACATCGCGTAGTATTACAGTCCGAATGAGCAATGCCCGTTGGAATCGTTTGCTGGAATTGGAACAAGCCTATCAAACTGCTTTGGCTGTTATGCGAGCAAAATCCCAATGCGAGAGCTCTTCTGCAATGTCGGTTGAAGATGCAGAAAACTTTATCCTAAGTTTATGATTAATTCGGTAAAGTTTTCAGATGAGTTCAACAAAGCGTTTAAGAAACTTAAAAAACGCTATAAATCATTGCCTAACGATTTTTTGTCGCTTTTGCATGAATTGAAAGAAAATCCAATTCAAGGTGTTGCATTGAAAAATGGAATGCGTAAGGTTCGTATTTCCTTTACTTCAAAAAATCGCGGTAAATCAGGAGGAGGAAGAGTCATAATCCGATTGACTGTTAGCGAAACTTGTCTGTCGTTTCTCTATATATATGACAAACAAGATATGTCGAATGTAGCTGAGACTTTCCTTGATCAATTAATTATGGAAATGGATAGTAATTCAAATAAAATCAATTAATTATATAGTATGAAAATTCAAGATCAAACCGTCGTGACAATGACATATGTCTTGCGCGAAAACGATGAAAACGGTCCTATCCTTCAAGAGACCACCAAAGAACAACCTTTTGTTGCCATTTTCGGCATGCATCAGCTGCTCCCAAAGTTTGAAGAAAACCTGATGGGCAAGGAACCTGGCGATAAGTACGCATTCCATTTGACCCCAGCCGAAGCCTACGGCGAACGCGATGAGGCTTACATCATGGATTTGGACAAGGAAATGTTCTGCAACAATGGCGTCCTCATGGACCTCGTGAAAGTCGGTGCCCAACTGATGATGCAGACCGCTGATGGTCGCCCGATTGCCGGTATCGTCCGTGAAATTGGCGACAAGTTCGTCAAGATGGACTTTAACCATGATATGGCTGGCAAGCACCTCCATTTCTCAGGCGAAATCATCGATGTCCGTGAAACGACTGACGAAGATTTCAATGATAGCTGCGGCTGCTCATGCGGCGACTGCAACTGCGAAAGCTGTGGCGAAGGCTGCGAAGGTTGCCATTAATTTGTGTAAATAGGTTTTGGGGAAAAGCTGACAGCTTTTCCCCATGCTTTTGAGTATGGAATCGAGGGCAGATTACTTTAGTCTATGCTGAAAAGGATTCTTTTCTTGTTGATGTTGGCAATCGTGGCAGGCAGTTGCAACAAATCTGCAACGTCTGACGACAGGTTGGAATTTTATCATCAGCAATGTGAATCGTTGATAGATTGCTTCGACTACAACTCTCTGGATACGATGTCGTTGCAATATTTAAATGAATTAGCTGGCAGCAACGATAGCCGGCATCTTGCTTATGCGCATTTTTATCGTGGCGCGACTTGTCTCTATACTGGCCGTATGGAGATGGCTTCTGCCGAATTGTCACTTTCAAAGGATTATGCTGCTCAGATTGACAACGACTCTATCGTTGCCTTGGCACTCAATAGCATTGGAATCCATGAAGCGACTGCCAACAACAATCTGTATTTGGCGCAATGGTATTTTGTTGAAAGCCTGAAGCATGCTCAACGGGCTGTTTATTCCAAATTGGAATGTACAATTTATGGAAATCTGTGTACACTGGCTAAACTCCAGAATGACACTTCTTTGATGTCGTATGTCCGTGAAAGCTATGACTATGGCATAGAACATGAAGATCAGCATGTCGTGTTTCTTGCTGCCCTTAATTTGGGTGGAATGTATGGCCTAAAGAAAGAGTACGATAGTGCTTGTTATTATTGCCAAAGGGCGGTTGACATAGGTAAACAAAACGGGCTGAACAAGTTGCCTATCGCCTATGTTGCATTGTCGGAAGCCAATCTTGATTTGGGCAATCTTGAGGGGGCGGACAAATGGGCGCAGACGGCTATTGATTTGGCTGAGAAAGAAGCAGACCAGATGGTCCTGGTCAATGCGTATAATAAGAAGGCCATGGTCTGTAGTCATAAAGGAATGTTTTCCGAGTCCAATGAATGGTTGTATAAGGCATTGGATATGAGTGAATTTATCGATATGGAAAAATCGAGGATTTATCATCTTTTGGCCGAAAACTACGAGTCGTTGGGCATGGTGGAAAAAGCTTTGGAGTTCATGAGACTTTCCAATGAGTCCCTTGAATCCACAAATGCCAGCGATCGCGAGCGTATGAAACGCGAGCGAGATGTGTCGTTTAACGTAATTGACCAAGAGCGTCAGCTGGAGTTCAACCGCCGTCAGTTGCAAAGCCGTAACTTAATTATTGGAGGATTGGTGCTGCTTGTGGTTCTTCTTGCCTTCATGCTATGGATGGGCATACGTGTCTTGCGCAGACGTAATGCTTTGTATGAAAGTATCGTGCGTCAGCAGATTGAGTCGGTTGAACGCGAGAAGGTGGTGGAAAACCTTCCTGATATTTCTGGACCTTCTGAAAAATCGCGTCGCATTTATGAAGAGGTTTGCCGATTGATGGAAGAGGAACGCATCTATGCCGACCCTCAAATCAGTCGTGAGAGCCTTGCACAAAAGTTGGGGACGAACAAAACGTATCTTACAAATATCATTAGCGAATGTTCGGGAGGCATGAATCTTTCGCAGTTTGTCAACCAGTACCGTTTGCGTGAGGCATTGCGCTTGCTATCCGACAAACAATACATAGACTATCCTCTCAAGCAGATGTCTTCAGACCTTGGTTTCGGCTCGATTTCTACATTCTATAAGCTTTTTCAGGACAAGGTGGGTGTGACGCCTTCTGCTTACCGCAAGTCGTTCATCAAAGTGTCAAAGTGATGCTTTTCGGTTGGCTCCCGTTAGTCTGGAATCTTTCAATGAGCCGGTTTCTGCTGTAAATATGTCAAAATAATTCCGAAAAAGGCAATTTGCTTTTTCTGGAATAGTTTTATTTACAGCCATTTGCCTAATGTGCTACTTTTGCAGCATGATTCAAATAAATAGAAAGATGAAAAGATTGTTTTTGTTTTCAATTATGCTTGGGTGCTTTTCTTTGGCATCTTTTGCTCAGGATGCATCTGCGAAAGTCGGTAAAGTGTGCAATGACCGTATTCAGGTGCGTGAAGTCGTTACCCCACGATTCAAATTGCGCGATAAGGTGGACGCAGACTCATGGATGAAACCATTTTATCACAGCGAGAACCCCGAAGAGGAACGATTCGATGCAGAAAAATGGAATCCGGCTCCTGTGCGTGACGGGTGGTCAGAAAGGCTTGATAGTGTCTTGTACTTTAATGCTCAAGGTTCTGCCGGAAATCCTGTTGAAAAGCATGCTTTCCAGTATGACGAACAAGGACGTCCGCTGCATCGTTCATGCTATAGCATTTCCGGGTCGGAATGGAGCCTTTATGGAGAAGACGATTTCGAGTATGATGAACTTGGCCGTGTCGTCAGGCAATCTTCATTGACATTCGGGGCAGGCTATACCGATGGTTATAAGTATGAGTATCTTTATGAAGACAGCAACTATTCATGTAGTGAAGCGAATTATTATTGTCTTAGTGGTGGCGAATGGGTTATCGCGCAAAAAGCAGTCTATACTTATGATGCCCAAGGAAATACGACAAGTCAGGCTCTGTATTATTCCGATGATGGCATAAATTTGGTAGGTTTTGAAAAAGAAACGGCAACCTATAATGTAATGGGGCTGATGGACACTTACTATCCTTACGATTGGGACTTTAGCCTTAACGATTGGGTCGGAAGCGCTATCAAGCACGGACAAAACTTTTACTATCGTGCTGATGGTCAGGATGATTGGGTTGAAACTTTTGTCTGGGAAAATGGACAATGGTCCAATTACTGCCGTGAGTTCTATTCGTACGACGAGCACGACTTGTTGTCTCGGATTGAATATGATTATTGGAACCGCGAACATCAGGACTGGTTAGGTGGCGATGTGTTTGGCCCAAATGGCTTTGTGGAATATAATAGCATTTACGAGTATGTTCGAGACGATATGGGCCGCGCCACAAGTGAGGTGAATAGCGTGTGCGAACGTGATGCGGAATATGTGGTCAACTACATGCTTACCCGTGATTTTACCGATCTTGACAATGGCCATGTCATCAACGAAGAAAAAGAATACGGATGGATAAACTCAAATGAACTGGAACTATACAGCCACGATACCTATGAGACCAATGCCTATGATTTTGAGGTCCATTATTTGCACCGTTACTATATGGATGATGCCCATGGTGTCCGTAACATGCACGAGATGGTCAGGGATTATGATGATGCGACTGGATGCTATAACTGGACATACTTTTACGCTTATACGCTTGATGCAGCCAACATCCGTTATGGTTTGAATTATGAAACTTGTTTGTATGATGAAGATGGCAATATAAGTCATTATCATCACATGAAAGGCACGGATGCGTACTATACTGACACGGTTTGGTATGAGGATGACGACTATGCTTTCTCATATATGTATGATGCCTACGGAAATCCGGTAAAAGTGAGTACGGAGGCGACCCGCTATGAAAATGGGAACTGGGTTCCATTCTATGGTTTTTCTGGTCGTTACGATTTTTCGGTTAATGTTGAGGATTGTATGCTCTGGCCTTTGGAAGATTTGAGCGAAAACTTCAACTATTATAAGACACTCGAAGAATATAACTATTCTATCTATGATGGATATGTGTATGAGACAACGGAGGCCCTTTATTATAGCAAGTATGACCCCACGTCAGTCTCTGAAAACGATGCGGAAAAGCCTCAACCAGTTGGCGAATTGCAATATTACGATGTCTTGGGGCGGCGCGTGAATGCCGATGCTCATGGCCTTATTATTGTGCGTGACGCTGAGGGAAATGTGTACAAATTGAATAAGTGATGCGTGATTTATGGCGCGTTCATGGAAATGTCAAAAGGGGCTTCGGCCCCTTTTTTCGTGTTCCAAAAGCCAGATTTTTCTCTCTATGCCTCCCGCAAAACCCGTGAGTTGCCCATTTGCTCCAACGACGCGGTGGCATGGAATAATGATGCCGATAGGGTTGCGGCCAACGGCGTTGCCAATGGCTCGGGGAGAAGTGCCAAGCAGTTGCGCCAACTCGCCATAACTGACGGTCTCGCCGTATGGAATGTCGAGAAGTGCTTTCCAGACCCGCAGCTGAAATGGACTTCCGCTTGGCAACAATGGAAGCTCGAAAGGATTGGGATGGCCGCCTTCGAAATAGCGATTGAGCCATTCCGAGGTTGTCTTGAATAGGGGCAAATCGTTGTCCGTGATAGCGTTTTGAAGAGAGTTGTTGCCGAAATGTTTCTGGCCATAAAAGTGAAGACCTGTAAGATATTGGCCATTGGAACTTAGGGTGAGAATACCGATAGGAGAGTTGTAGGCGTGAATGGATGTATTTTCGTATTGGGTATTGTTCATGGGGTAAATAGTATATTTTCCGCGCAATAGTATGAAAAATACCATAGTTGCGCAACTTATCACAAAATTTTCTGCGCAAATACTGTAAAATATGACCACTTGTGCAGATTATCTTTTGATTTTTTTTCTTCGACTTTGTTTATCATCTTTCTTTTTCCATATATTTGCATCGCTGTTTGAGAAAGTTTAAGCAGCTGACATATTGAAAAGACGCTGAACTGGCGTTTATTCGCGGCTTGTAGAATCTCGCAAATTCGAATTTGTTACGCGATAACGCAATGGTCATCGTCCACCTTTAGTGTATATTTATGCAATATACTAAAGCGTGGGTTGATGCATTGCTTATCTTTAACAATAGGCAATGCGAGAGCCTTTACAAGCGGGATAAGCAAGAGTTGATTCCCGCGCTTCTTTTTTATTATGCCTCATCGTCTTGTCTAAAAGTGGTGTTCGGGAATCTGCCAAACTTAAAGTTGCGCCCGATAGACGTATATAGGGTTTTTAGCTATGCTGGAATTTAGCCATTTGGTTATTTATGCCTATGTATTTGGCATTTTTGCAATAATAATTGCTTTATGGTCAGTTGTTAGCATGATTAAATCTAACAATAGAAAAGGTGGCAAGGTGCTTTCAATAATCCTTTCAAGTTGTATTGTCGCAATCTGTGTATTTATTCTTTGCATGGATAACTATCTAAAAACACATGAACCAAAATTTGAGAAAAGATATGTGCAAGGTGAAGGACTCGTTTACATATCACACGCACAGATGTCTAAAGACGATATTTCATCTGATTCCCGTGTACTCATAACCTGTTATGAGTGGATTACAGAAGATGTTCAGATTTTTTCTGCTTATCGTTGTCAGAAATATGGCTATATAGATGATAAAGAGGACTTTTCGATCCATGTACGTGTTCCGTTAAGCCCCGATGACGAAAAGGGAAATAAAAGCAGAATGTTTAAGATTTCCCTCGCAGATGTTGGTGTGATTGAACCCTATAATATTGAGTTAGAATCTGAAAACTCAGATAGCATGCTACAGGTCGGCTATTTTTTCAGTGGTGAAGACTTTGTAAAACTTAGTAACAACTCGATTCAATCAGCTGTATTTGAATCACCGAATAAGTTAGGAGAACAAATTCACATTGATAATGTCAATGTTCGTATTCTTGAAGGGCAAATAAAGTTGATAAAAGCGCGTCTTGACAAATAGTGATAACAAAATGGGCTTCATCAGTAGTTGATGAAGCCCGTTTTGTTATTGGTTGATGATCGTTATTTCCTCAGCCCAGCCAACTGCTGTTCAATCACGGCAATCTTGGCTTCGGCAATAATTCCGAAATGTAATTGGTTACTATTTAGAAAAAGTTTGTAACTTTGCACAAAATTGAAGCAAATGGAAGCTGTGAGAATTAACATAGAATTACCTACACTCGGTTTATATACAAAAGAGGAACTGACGGATTTGGTACAATCTTACGCATTGTCGCTGGTGCTGTCAAAATGTGTTTCGGATTTGTCTGTAGAAGACGAATTGCGTGAACTTAACCGCCGCGCCGCCGAAATGGACAATAATCCATCGGTTTGCATACCTATTGAAAGAGTGCGTGAATTGGTAATGTCAAGGCTGTGATTAGGAAAGTTGTATTACACGATTTAGCCGTTGAAGAGTTGGCAATTGTGAAGCAGAAAGTTGATGACACTTTTGGCATCGTTGTTGCTACTAGAGTGGTTGATGATTTGATTGAACGTATGAATGCTTTGGCAGTCCGCCCCTATCTTGGCACTATTGACGAACGTTATCTTCCATTCCGTGTCTTGCATTCATGGCACAACAGAATCTTTTATCTTGTCACTGAAAGCGAGATAAGAATCATCGCAATTTGGGACAATCGACGAGACGAGAAGAAATTGCCAGAGGTTTTGTCGTCAAGATTATGATGTGTAGAGACGGTGCAAGCACCGTCTCTACCAGTGTAATATCACCCCCTCAGCCCAGCCAACTGTTGCTCAATGACAGCGATTCTGGCTTCGGCATCGGATTTCTTCTTGCGTTCCTTATCGACGACTGCGGCAGGAGCACCATTCACGAAACGTTCGTTGGAAAGTTTCGCTTCAACGCCTTTGAGGAAACCTTGCGTGTATTTCAGCTCTTCTTCCAATTTCTTGATTTCGGCTTCAACATCGATGTTGTCGGTCAAAGGAATGAAGAATTCGGTGCTGCCAACGATGAAACCGAAGGCGCCTTCGGGAGCTTGTTCGACATAATTGATATTGCCGACATTGCAGAGTTTGCTGATGATGCAGTCGAAATCCTTGTTGGCGGCATTGTCCTTCACGACAAGTTCAATGGCATCGCGGAACGGAATGTTCTTTTCTGCACGGACTTTACGGACATTGTTGATGACTTCTTCGGTAAAGGCAAATTGTGCGAGGATTTTTTCTTCTTCAGTTCGGTCGCTGAGCTTGTCGAAGCGAGGTTGTTGTGCGATGATGATGTCTTCGCCTTCGCCACGTTCGGCAATGGTATGCCAGATTTCTTCGGTGATGAATGGCATGAATGGATGCAAGAGCTTCATCAGGTTTTCGAAGAAAGTGATGGTGGCATCGTAAGTGACCTTGTCAACAGCCTGACCCATAGGAGCTTTCACCATTTCAAGATACCATGAGCAGAAATCGTCCCAAGTGAGTTTGTAAACGCCCATCAAGGCATCCGACAGACGGTATTTGTCGATGTTGTCGTTCATCTCGTTCAGCACTTGGTTGAAACGGGCATCGAACCATTTGACGGCCATCTTGGCGGTGTCGGGTTGAGCGAGTTTTTCATCAACGGTCCAGCCTTTCACAAGACGGAGGGCGTTCCAAATCTTGTTGCAGAAATTGCGGCCTTGTTCGCAAAGCGATTCGTCAAACAGGATGTCGTTGCCGGCAGGAGCAGAAAGCATCATGCCCATGCGCACGCCGTCGGCACCGAATTTTTCAATCAGTTCGATTGGGTCGGGCGAATTGCCGAGCGACTTCGACATTTTGCGGCCTAATTTATCTCTAACAATACCAGTGAAATACACATTCTTGAAAGGCACTTCCTTCTGATATTCTTCGCCTGCCATAATCATACGGGCCACCCAGAAGAAAATAATATCGGGAGCGGTAATCAGGTCGTTGGTCGGATAATAATATTTGAATTCTGCGTTTTCTGGGTCGAGGACGCCGTTGAAAAGCGACAGAGGCCACAGCCATGAGGAGAACCAGGTGTCGAGGCAGTCGCAATCCTGACGCAGGTCGGCGGCTGTGAGATTGGCATTGCCCGTTTTCTCGATGGCGAGTTTCAGAGCTTCGTCAATGTTTTCGGCAACCACAAAACCGCCTTGAGGAAGATAGTAGGCCGGAATCTGATGACCCCACCACAACTGACGGCTGATGCACCAGTCCTTGATGTTTTCCAGCCAGTGACGGTAGAGGTTGACGTATTTTGAAGGATAGAACTTGATGTCGCCATCCAAGACAGGTTTCAAGGCGATGTCAGCCAAATGTTCCATCTTGAGGAACCATTGCATGGAAAGTTTCGGTTCAATCGGCACGTTGGTGCGTTCCGAATAGCCTACCTTATTATTATAGTCTTCAATTTTTTCGAGCAATGCGGCTGCATCAAGGTCTTTTACGATTTGCTTGCGGACATCTTCGCGGGTCATGCCGACATACATACCAGCAGCCTCGCTGATGGTGGCATCATCATTGAAAATGTTGATGCTCTGCAAATTGTGCTTTTCGCCCAACATATAGTCGTTCACATCGTGGGCGGGTGTGACCTTCAGACAACCTGTACCAAATTCGATATCGACATAGCCATCTTCAATGACAGGAATCACTCTGTTGACCAACGGCACAACGACTTTCTTGCCGCGCAGCCATTGGTTTTTCGGGTCGGCAGGGTTGATGCACATGGCGGTGTCGCCCATGATGGTCTCCGGACGAGTGGTGGCGACCACGGCATAACGGCGGCCTAGTGCATCGGTGTGAATGATTTCGCCTTCCTGGCTAGTGGCACCAGTGCCATCATCTTCAAACAGGTAATATCTGAGATAGAACATCTTGCTGTGCTCGTCCTTGAAAATGACTTCTTCGTCACTTAAGGCGGTGAGGGCTTTCGGGTCCCAGTTCACCATGCGCACGCCACGGTAAATCTGACCTTTGTTGTAAAGGTCAACGAAAGCGTGGATGACGCTCTTCGAGCGGGTCTCGTCCATGGTGAAAGAGGTGCGTTCCCAGTCGCAGGAACAGCCCAAGCGGCGCAATTGCTTCAGGATGATGCCGCCGTGTTCGTGCGTCCAGTCCCAAGCGTGCTTGAGGAACTCGTCGCGGCTCAGGTCGGTTTTCTTGATGCCTTGCTGTGCCAGCTTGTTCACCACTTTGGCTTCCGTAGCGATGGAGGCGTGGTCGGTGCCAGGCACCCAGCATGCGTTCTTGCCTTGCATACGGGCGCGGCGAATCAGGATGTCCTGAATGGTGTTGTTCATCATGTGACCCATGTGAAGCACGCCGGTCACATTCGGTGGCGGAATCACGATGGTGTAAGGTTCGCGTTCATCGGGAGTGGAGTGGAAGTAGTTCTTCTCAATCCAATGCTCATACCATTTGCCTTCGACTTCCGAAGGACTATATTTGCTACTGATTTCAGTCATTTTACGTTGAATTTTCGTTTTGAGGCGCAAAAATAGTGTTTAATTGGGAAATGATGAACTTATTGTTCAAAATTCTGCCCAATTAATGATAGAAGAGTATTCAAATCTCCTTGATTGTCTTTGCGACATTGATGAAATGGTCGGCAATGCGTTCCACATTCGATGAAAGCGAAAGATATTGTGCGCCAACGGCAGCAGAACACAAACCATCCGAAAGGCGGCAAATGTGTTTTTCTTCCATGCCTTTTGTGAAGTCGTCGATGCTGTCTTCTACGATGAAGGCGGATTCCAGTGCATCATTGTCTTTGTCGCTATAAGCCTTGATGATGAGGCCGTAAAGTCTGGAAATCAAGTTCTTGGATACTTGTATTTCGTGAATGGCCTCGTTCGAGAATTTCATGCCTAAATCCCTGAGGCTTTCGGCATATTCAATGATGTTTTCTGCATAGTCGCCAATGCGTTCCAAATCGCGCACCGTCCGGTAGGTCGTAGCAAGATAGCGGTGGTCTTCGCTGTTGATTTGCCTTAAATTCGACAATTTGGTCGTGAAATCCACGATGCTTTGGTTGAGGTAGTTGAGTTCTTCTTCGTTCTTCCTGAAAGTATCGATTTTTGAAAAGTTCAGTGTCGTGATTGTGTCTAATGAAAGGTCGAAATTGTCTTTTGCTATCTGGGCCATGTTGATGATTTCCTTTTTCGTCTGTTCCACGGCAATGGGCGGCGTTTTCAACATGTTGTAGTCGATATAATAAAGGTGTGGCTGGTTTGCGTTTTCGGCATCTTCTTTTTCGGGAATGATTTTCGTGACCAACTTGACGAGATTATTGGTCAGTGGCATGATGGCCAAAACCGTAATCACATTGAAAATCGTATGGAACATGGCGAGTTGTGTTTGCGGTGCTGACGAAAACAGCGAGGCAAACATGGTTCCGTAAGTGATGTTTCCTTTCGTGGCGAGGGAGATGATGCCTTCAACAACAAGGAACAGCACAACACCGCTGATGTTGAAAATCAGGTGAATCAGTGCGGTTCTTTTGGCGTTTTTGCTTCCCGAAATCGAGGCAATGATGGCCACCACGCATGAGCCGATGTTCGATCCCATGGTGAGGAAAATGCCTTGGTCGAGGTTGATGAGTCCGGTGACGACCATGGCAATGGCGATGGATGTCATCACCGATGAACTTTGGATGATGGCTGTCAGGATGGCACCGATGACTACCAAAAGAATAGGATTCCCTATTTGCGCCAAAAACATTTTGACGGAGTCGAGGGCGGCGAAGTCGCTCATTGAGCTGCTCATCATGCTGAGTCCGACGAACAACATACCGAATCCGGCCAAAATGCCGCCGATGGTTTTTGTCTTGGCTTTTTTGCCGAAAAGCGAAACCATGGCGCCGATTCCCGCAAAAGCCGAAAAAATGATGGTGGTCGAAATTGAGTTGCTGCCGAACATGCCAAGGGCCACAATCTGCGCCGTTACCGTTGTACCGATGTTGGCGCCGTAAATGATGGTCGCGGCTTGTGCTAGCGAGATGATGCCTGCGTTGACAAATCCGATGACCATGACGGTTGTTGCGCCCGAACTCTGAATGGCGGCTGTCCCCAAAGTGCCGATGCCGACACCCAGCCATTTGCTGCCTGATGCTTTGGAAAAGAGTTGTTTCAGTTTGTTGGAACTTGCCGCTTCAAGATTGTCGCTCATCATCTTGCAGGCAATCAGGAAAATGCCTATTCCGGAAATGAGCGTTAGGATGGCGGAAATAATGGTGGTTGTGGTCATTGACTTTCGTTTTTGTACTGCAAAAATAGCGTGAAAAAGAAATAGCATTTTGTGCCTGATGCCGAATTAGTATAGAATTAACAATTTGCCGGGTTCCGATGTTCGATAGATGTTTTTCAAAAATAGGACATTGTAATGAAATAATCATTACTTTTGCGCCATAAATGTAAATGTGCATTTATATAAATAGGTATTTATATTATGAAATTCTATGATAGGATAAAAGAGCTTGAGATATTGCAAGAGAATGAAATACAATCATTTGAGAATGCTGTTTTCATGGTTATGATGGGCAGACGCAGAGTCGGGAAAACCTCGCTCATCACAAAGGCGATGGAAGGTAAGGAATATGCTTATCTGTTTGTGTCGAAAGATTCCGAAGCGTTGTTGTGCCAAAGTTTCCAAAGAGATTTGGAGCAACAGATCGGATTGAGTGTCTATGGTGAAATCACTCGCTTCAAGGATTTGTTTGAGGTGATTATGAAAGAAGCCCAGAAGCGTCATCTGACGATTGTGTTTGATGAGTTTCAGATGCTCTACAAAATCAACCCTGCCATTTTTGGTGACATCCAGAATGTTTGGGACAGATATAAGGGCACGGCAAAGATTAACTTGATTGTGCTTGGCAGCATCCAGTCGCTGATGAAACGGATTTTCGAGGAATCGTCAGAGCCTCTCTATGGCCGCCCGACCTCGAAGTTCACACTCCGTCCATTCACTATAGATGTCTTGAAACAGATTCTTCGCGATGCAAACCCGAACTTTCAGCCGGAAGATCTGTTGTGCCTGTATGCCATAACGGGTGGTGTGGCGAAATACGTTGAGCTTCTCATCGATGCCAAATGCTTTACCAAAGAAAAGATGTTGAACTATGTTTGCCGTCAGGATTCGTATTTCCTTACAGAAGGGAAAGACCTTCTGAATCAGGAGTTTGGTGTTGAATCAGGTACATATTTTTCTATCCTACAGGTCATTGCTGCCGGCAAGACAAAACGAAGCGAGATAGATAGCATTCTGCAAAAGGACACGGGTGCTTTCCTCCAGAACCTTGAAGGCAGATACGACTTGATAAGCCGCGTGAAACCATTGCTGGCAAAGCAGAATGGGAAGGTGACGTCGTACGAAATTCACGACAACTTCCTGCGTTTTTGGTTCCGATTCATCTATCCTTACCAATCGTTGATTGAGCGAAACCTTTTCCCTTTACTCAGGAGCAATATGACCAATGGTTATGATGGCTTCACGGGAAGGACTTTGGAACGTTATTTCCAAGACATGATGATGGAGACAGACCGATTCACCCAGGCTGGCAATTGGTGGGACAGAAAGGGACAAAATGAGATTGATTTGATTGCCATCAATGAATTTGACCATACTGGCATCGTCGCCGAAATAAAACGTAATGCGCAGAAAATCAGCATTCAGAAGCTGAAAGAGAAAGTGGCGGAACTGCCAGGAAAGGATTTCGGCGCTTATCATCTTGAACTGAAAACCTTGTCGCTGGAAGATATGTAATTAAATTTGTCCTGTAAAAAATTCCAATCCATGAAAATTCTGATTGTTGACGACGAATCCGATATTAGGGAAATCCTGAAATTCAATCTTGAAAAGGCTGGTTTTGAGGTGCTTGAGGCGGACTCGGCTGAGGATGCGAAACCGTTGCTGGCACAAGATGTTTCATTGATTTTGCTCGACATCATGTTGCCTGGCGTTTCGGGCGTCGAGTTTTCAAAAATGGTTCGTGAAAAGTATGGAAACGCAATTCCGATAGTTTTCCTGACGGCAAAAACTACGGAGGAAGATTTATTGGAAGGTTTTGATGCAGGTGGCGATGACTATATTTGCAAGCCTTTTTCGGTGAAGGAGGTCATTGCCAGGGTGAAGGCCGTGCTGAAAAGGTGTGGCTGCGTTTCGGAATCTGCCGAAAGCAATCGTTTGTGCTTTGGCCCGCTGTCGGTCGCGATGGGTTCGAAGACGGTTTTTGTCGATGGCGAGGAAGTTTATTTTCCGAGGAAGGAATACGATTTGCTTGTGCTTCTGATGGCTCATCCAAATACCTATTTTCAACGTTCGGATTTGATTGCCGAGGTGTGGAAGGATGCTCCATACGTCCTCGACCGCACGATAGATGTTCATATTGCCAGGATAAGGAACCGCCTTGGCGTGTATCGCGAAATGCTGAAAAACAAGACTGGTTTCGGTTATTGCATTGAATTGAAATGAAGAAAAAACTTTGGCTCTGGTTTGTTGGTCTGTTCCTGCTGTTCGGAACGTTTGTCATCACGGTCGTGATGCTCGATGAAAACAATTACAAGAAAGCGGTTTTGAAGGCGAAACTCGAAAGTTACGCTAATGTTATGGCCGCATCTGCCGATTCTTTTGAAACTATTGGATTCTTGCCGCCAAACATTCGCCTTACGGTTATGGATACCGCGGGCTTCGTGTCTTTCGATTCTTACGAGTCGGCTGATTCGCTGAGCAATCATCTGATGCGTCCCGAGGTGAAGGACTGCTTGTCGGGGACGGAAGGCTATTCTATCAGACGGTCGGAGACATCGGATAAGACCTTCTTTTATTATGCGAAAAGATACGACAATCTGATTGTCAGGTTGGCGCTTCCTTACGAAGTCGATGTCAGGAACTTTTTCCGTCCGAATTGGCTTGTCGTTTCGCTTTTGATAATCTTGTTTGCCGTCTTGACAATGTTGGTCATCGGCATCGTGCAATGGAACGGCAGGAAAATGACCATCGAAGAAAGAGGCAGGACAAAGGCACTGAAGCATGAAATGACGAGCAACATCTCTCACGAACTGAAGACACCGGTCAGTAGCGTGAGAGGATATTTGGAGACCATTATCAACAACCCTGATTTGGATGAAGACCGGAAACAGTTATTTATCGAAAGGTCGTATCTTCAGACGATTCGCTTGTCTGATTTGATTCGCGACATTGCGCTGATAACCAAGATGGAGGAACAACCCGAGCAGTTCAAGAAAGATGTTGTTGATGTGAACCAACTAGTTGACCTTGTTCTTGATGAGTTTTCCGATGATTTTAAGGCTCTTGACATGTCGGGCGAAAACAAGGTGCCAAAAGACTTGCAAGTTGTCGGAAACTATAGCTTGCTGTATGCTCTGTTTCGGAATCTGGTGGAGAACTCGGTCCGCTATGCGGGCAAAGGAAGCACTGTCGTTGTACAATACAATTTAAGGCAGAAACATGTCCATTTTACCTATTATGACACGGGCAAGGGTGTGGCAGACAATGAATTGGAGAAAATTTTCGAGAGGTTCTATCGCGTGCAGGACGAGAAGTCGCATAAGGCTGAAGGTTCGGGCTTGGGCTTGTCGATTGTGAGGAATGCTGTCGATTTCCATGGTGGAACAATATGCGCTTCACAACATCAAGGTGGCGGCCTTCAGTTTGATTTTGATATTTGCGCTGAGTGAACGGCATGGGAAATAATTGTTGCGCAAAATGTCGGAGCATTTGCATTTTTCCCTATTTTTGTCGCTTGTTGAATTAAAAAGACAATCATTATTAATTAAAATCAAGTAATATGAATTTGTTATCCATTCAAACGCTTTGGCAGAATCACGCTACATGGGTGATTTTCGCCTGCATCCTGATTGTGGTGATTCCTTTTCTGATTTTCTATCTGAAGGAAGCCAAGAAACACCCTAAAGGCCTGATTGCCGCCGCCTTGAGTAACATGGGCGAACGCTTTGGCTATTACATCATGAACGCAATCCTTTTGCTGTTCATCGTGTCGAAGTTCGGCTTGTCTGATGGCACCGCCGGTCTTATCTACTCATTCTTCTACTTTGGTATTTATGTTTTGAGTCTGGTAGGTGGTATCATTGCCGACCGTAAGCAAAACTATCACGGCACCATCCAATGGGGTCTGATTATCATGGCTATCGGTTATGTGGGCATGGCTATCCCGTTGTTCAGCAAAAACGCTGATGGCATCATTGCCGACGGCACCGGCACATGGATGGTTTATCTGGTTCTCACTTGCATCTTCTTGCTCTGCATCGCTTTTGGTAACGGTCTGTTCAAGGGCAACTTGCAGGCTTTGGTTGGTCAGATGTATGACAATTTCGAAGCCGAAGCTGCCAAGAAAGGTCCTGAGGCTTTGGCTGAAGCCAAGGATAAGCGCGACAGCGGTTTCCAAATTTTCTACGTGTTCATCAACATCGGTGGTGTTATTGCTCCTTTCATCGCTCCTTTGCTCCGCGAATGGTGGCTAAAGGCTCATAACTTCGTCTATAATGCTGATATGGCTGGCCTTTGCCACCAATATCTTGCCAATGGTGAAGTGACGACCAAGTTTACCGAGACAATGGCAAACTCAGTGCTGCCTGCCGCTAACTATGGTGACAACCTGGTGCAGTTCTGCTCTGATTATATCCTTACCTTCAACCAAGGTGTCCATTTCTCATTCATCGTGTCAGTCATTGCCATGATGATTTCATTGGTTATTTTCTTTACCCAAAAGAAGAAATTCCCTCAGCCTGGCAAGAAAGTTGCTGCCGAAACTGTCGGTTACACCGCTGCTGAAAAAGAAGCTATGGCAAAGGAAATCAAACAGCGTATGGCTGCTTTGTTTGCAGTGTTGGGTATTGCCGTGTTCTTCTGGCTTTCGTTCCACCAGAACGGTCAGTCGCTTTCAGTTTTCGCCCGCGATTTCGTCAATTCCGATATGCTCGCTCCTGAAATCTGGCAGGCTTTGAATCCTTTGTTCGTCATCATCCTGACGCCATTGGTTATGGGTATCTTTGCTGCTTTGGCTCGCAAGGGCAAGCCAGTCTCGACTCCTCGCAAGATTGCTTTGGGTATGGGTATTGCCGGTTGCGCTTATCTCTTCCTGATGGTGTTCTCTATCATTAAGAACTATCCTTCGGGCGATGCTTTCCGCGCTATGGATGCTCTCCAGATGGCTGAAGCAGGTCTCGCTAAGGCTGCTCCTTGGGTCATGATTGTGACTTATTTCTTCTTGACTGTGGCTGAATTGTTCATCTCCCCACTGGGTCTGTCGTTCGTTTCAAAGGTGGCTCCTCGTCACATGGTTGGTCTCTGCCAAGGTTTGTGGCTCGGTGCAACGGCCATCGGCAACCTGTTCATCTTCGTTGGCCCTATCATGTTGAATGCTTGGCCAATCTGGAAGTGCTGGGGCGTGTTCCTCGCCATCTGCTTCGTGTCGATGTGCGTCATGTTCGGCATGGTGAAATGGCTCGAAAGAGTTACTGAATAATTATAATTCATTCAATATCGTGGAAAGGCTGCCTTTTCCGAGGTGGCCTTTCTTGTTTTTCGCTATTTTTGTCGGCAAATCTAAAATCTCACAACTATGTTTAAAGGTCAACCTAAAGGATTGTTTGCCCTCGCTCTTGCCAATACCGGCGAGCGATTTGGCTACTACACGATGCTGGCCATTTTTACGCTTTATATGCGTGCGAAATTTGGCTGGGATGAAAATCAGGCAGGACATGTCTATGCGATTTTTCTTGCTGGTGTCTATTTCATGCCGCTTATCGGCGGCTTTGTTGCCGATAAAATCGGTTACGGAAAATGCGTTACATCCGGCCTTGCTGTGATGTTTCTTGGCTATCTTGCCCTTGCTGTCCCGATGGCGACGGCTAATGTGGACAAATTGACTATGTTTGCGGGCTTGGCACTTATTGCTATAGGAACAGGTCTGTTCAAAGGCAATCTGCAGGTCATGGTGGGAAATCTGTATGACGACCCGAAATATTCCGACAAACGCGATGCGGCATTTAGTCTCTTCTACATGGCCATCAACATTGGCTCCATGTTCGCCCCAGCAATGGCTAAGGCTTTGTATATGCCCCATCTGGAAAGTAAAGGTTTCAATGGATTTGTCCCTGTTGCTGACGCTGTCGCCAAGTTTGGTGACCGTTCAGCTGACTATCTAGCAGCATTGGGCGAAGGCTATCGCCTTTGCTTTTATGTAGCTTGTGGCTCGTTGGTCCTTTCCGGGCTGATTTATTTCATCTGTCGCCCTTGGTTCAAACACGCCGATGTGAATGTTAAGCAGGCTAAGTTGCAGGCTGCTCCTGTTCAGGAACTTTCTCCGAAACAGACGAAGGACCGTATTGTCGCTTTGCTATTGGTGTTTGCTGTCGTGATTTTCTTCTGGATGGCATTCCATCAGAATGGTTCTGCCTTGACATTCTTTGCTGATAAATATACAAAGATTAATGGTGTTTCAGGTTCGACTCGTATTTGGTTCAATATCTGGTCATTGGCTCTTGTTGCTGTGTCGATTTATACACTGTTTGCAATTTTCCAGAGTGAAAAAAGAAAATCAAGAATTATCGCTTTGATTGCTACTCTCGCATTGTGGGCAGGTGCTGTTGCCCTATATTTTGGTATGGATAGCTCAATCAATGTCACTTCCTCCGACTTTCAACAGTTTAATCCTTTCTTCGTTGTAGCTTTGACTCCGGTTTCTGTGGCCGTTTTTGCCGGTCTCGGTAAAAAAGGCAAGGAGCCTTCTGCTCCGATGAAGATAGGCTTAGGCATGTTTATGGCAGCTATTGGTTTTGGCGTTATCACCATTGCATCTACAGGCCTGACATCTCCAAAAGATTTAGGCGATGCAGCACAAAGCGTATTGGATCCGCACTGGCTTATCGGGACTTACTTCACTTTGACCATTGCTGAATTGTTGCTCAGCCCAATGGGTATTAGTTTCGTGTCTAAGGTAGCTCCTCCGAAATATAAGGGTTTAATGATGGGGGGCTGGTTTGCAGCTACCGCAATCGGAAATTATTTGAGTCGTATTCCGTCTATGTTGTGGAATAAAATCCCTTTGATGGCAAACTGGGCTATTCTTATTGGATTATGTGTGGTTTCGGGTCTTATTATGCTGATTTTACGCAAGAAACTCGAAGCTGCTACAGCAGAATAATCAAGTAATTCCATAAAATGAAAAAAGCCAGTCGCATTGACTGGCTTTTTTCGTGTTTTTGAGAGACCGATTTATCGTTTGTGATAATACCCTTTTGCCTCGCTGTAAATTAAGAACACTGCTGGCTTTTTGTTCAAATCGCCTTTGAACTTCTTCCATTCCGCAATGTCTTGACTGATAATCTGCTCGTCTTCGCAAGTGATGTTGGAGGCTATGCAAAGTCGTGTCGAAGGGTGGCAGTTTTTGCAGAGGTCTTTCAACATGGCGTTGTTGCGGAAAGGCGTCTCGATGAAAAGTTCGGTTTCGTCGTTGGCGGCTGAGCGACGCTCCAAATCCTTGATGGCGTTTTGCCTTTCGGGGTTTTTGATGGGCAGATAGCCGTGGAAAGCGAAGGCCTGTCCGTTGAATCCCGAAGCCATCAATGCCAGAATCATGGCGTTAGGTCCGGTGAGCGGGACGACTTGAATGCCAGCGGAATGTGCCAAATCGACAACCAAAGCACCTGGGTCGGCGACGCAGGGTGTGCCAGCTTCCGACATCACTCCCATGTCTTCACCGTTGAGGCAGGCACCGAGGTGTTCCATGAGGTCGAGGTTGCGGGCATTGTGCTTGTCCAACTCGATGAATTCGATTTCGTCGATGGGTGTGTCCATTCCGATGCGGCTGAGCACGCGGCGCGTGGTGCGTGTGTTCTCGACGACGAAATGCCTCAGTCTCTTGACGATTTCCAAGGTTCCTGCGGGCAACACTTGTTCGGGTTTGGTGGCACCGAGAAGGTTGGGCACCAAATAGAGTTTTCCGAAATTTCCGGTAATCATAAGCCTTTGTAATTGCGTGTTTTATATGGCCATCTTCTTCTCAATGTCGGCCAGCATCATCTTGAATTGCTTGTCGGTCTCAAGCCGGTTGGAGACAGTCTTACAGGCATGATAGACAGTGGCGTGGTCTTTTTTACCACATTGCTGGCCAATCGAGTTCAGGCTGGCACTCGAATATTTCTTCGAGAGGTACATGGCAATCTGACGGGCTTGCACCACTTGATGCTTGCGCGTATTGAGGGCCATCTGTTCAGGCGAGATGCTGAAATATTCGCAAACGATATTGATGATGTATTCCACCGACACTTCCTTGACGGAGTTGCGTACGAAACGCTCGATGATGCTTTGCACAAGGTCGATGGTGACGGCTTTCTTGTTGAGCGACGATTGGGCCACGATTGAAATCAAGACGCCTTCCAACTCGCGGATGTTGGTCCTCACGTTGGAGGCCAGGTAGTTGATGACTTCGTCGGAGAGGACGATGCCGTTGTTGTAGAGCTTGTTGCGAAGGATGGCGATGCGCGTGTCGGCATCGGGCATCTGAAGGTCGGTGGTCAAACCCCACTTGAAACGCGACAGGAGACGTGGCGCGATGTCTTTTAAGTCGGCAGGCAACTTGTCGCTGGTGATGACGAGTTGCTTGTTGTTTTGGTGCAAGTAGTTGAAGATGTGAAAGAAAACGTCTTGCGTTGAAGGTTTCTTGGCCAAAAACTGGATGTCGTCGATGATGATGACGTCAATCATTTGGTAGAAGTGCACGAAGTCGTTTTGGTTGTTGTTCTTCGAAGCGGTTGCCCATTGGTTGAGGAACTGCTCGGCTTGTACATAAAGGACGGTCTTCTGAGGATGTAACCGCTTGATTTCGTTGCCGATAGCGTGACATAAATGCGTCTTTCCCAATCCGGTGCCGCTATATATCAGCAACGGGTTGAAGAAGGTCTTGCCTGGATTCTTGGCCACTTCCAAGCCGCCTTGACGCGCCACGCGGTTGCATTCGCCTTCCACGAAATTGTCGAAAGTATAGTTCTCGTTGAGTTGCGAATCGATTTGGAGTTTCTTGAGGCCTGGAATGATGAAAGGGTTGATGATGCTTGGTGAGAGATTTTCTGGTGCGGGATGTCCGATCGGGTTTTTCGTGTTGCCTCGGTTCGAGCCTGGAAGAACCATGGTGTATGACCTGTCGGCACTGTCCATGATGATCTTGTATTCCAGCTTTCCGCTGTCGCCAAGCACCTTCTTTATGGTCGTTCGTAGTAGGTCAATATAGTGTTCTTCGAGCCATTCATAGAAAAATTGGCTTGGCACCTGGATGGTGAGCACGTTGCCTTTGAGACTGACGGGAACAATAGGCTCGAACCAGGTCTTGAAAGCCTGCTCCGTAGTGTTGTCCTTGATAACCCTCAGACACTTTCTCCATATTTCATTATGGTTGTTCTCCATCAGTATTTCTGCTCTGTTTTTGCCTTGCTATATTGACACAAAAACGGCGGGAAAAATCTCACCGTTTTGAGGCTGCAAAATTGGAAAATTAATTGTTTACAAAAAAAATTTTTTACTATTGAAAATGAATTATTTTTTCTCTAAAATACGAGGCAAATAATGATTTGATAGTAAAAAAAATGATATAAATAATTGATTTATATCGTTTTGATGTAGTCTATTTTTACTCCGAAAAGATTGCGGAAACGGGTGGCAATTCTTTCGGCTTCATTTTTCCTTGTTGAAAACTCAAGGTAACAATCCATTTCGAAACGTGGATTCTGTTGCTCCAAATCTTCCTCTTTCATGATGCGCATCACCTCGTTCATCAAAGGGTAGCCGAACTCGAGAGCGAACACTTCGTCGATGGTTTTCTCAACGATTACGGCATTGTCCAAGGCTTCGCGGGCTGCCGTCTTGTAAGCGTTGATGAGTCCCGAAGTTCCCAGTTTTATGCCGCCGAAATAACGCGCCACAACGACACATACGTTGGTCACGTCTTTCGACAGGATCTGGTTCAGTATGGGCTTGCCGGCGGTGCCCGATGGCTCGCCGTCGTCCGAACTGCGGAAATTGGCTTTTTCGGGTCCAATCATGTAGGCGAAGCAGTGATGACGGGCATCGTAATATTCTTTCTTGATGTCGGCAATGGCTTGTTTGGCTTCGTCTTCGCTGAAGACGGTGAAGGCCGAGGCGATGAACTTGCTGCCTTTCTCTTTGTAGAGACCTTCGCCGGGTGCTGAAAGCATTTGGTAGGTGTCGTCGGTCATGGCTTGAAGGTGATGAGGATGACGGCGATGATGGCCAAAGCCAAACCGATATAGTTCTTCAAGGTCAGTTTTTCCTTGAACAGCAGCCAACCTGTGAGGGCGGTGACGCTGACCACGCCAATGTTATAGATGGGGAACAGGAATGTGTTGTCGAACATGCTCATTCCTTGATACATGCAATAACTTGAGAAATAGTTTACTATGCCTAATCCAAAGCCACCGATGGCATTTTTCCATTGCCATTTCGACTTGCCTTTCGCGAGGTCGAAAACCACGATGCCGATGCCGAAAAGCATGGCGATGAAATAGATGAAGGCAATCATGAAAGTCATGTCGTCGCTTTGGTTGAGCCGTTCGGTGAACTTCATGAGCATGTCGCCGATGCCTGTGCCAAAGAAGATGACGAGAGGCAAAAGCCATCCTTTGCTTCGCTTGTCTTCGCTTTTGCCTTTGCTGACGACAAGGCAAAGCGCCACGATGGAAAGGAGAATGCCGCAGGTGGCGATGAAATTGAGTCGCTCGTGGAAAAGCACCACGCCCAGAGTGGTTGGAATGACCACCGACAGCTTGCTGGAAAGCGAGGTGATGGTGACGCCCGAGCGTTGGCTTGAGGTGGTCATCAGCAGATATGTGAAGATGAACCAGAAGCCGGTGAGCAGCGAAAGCCCAAACCATGGCTCGCCCACAAGTTGCGGGAGTGTGTTGGTCTGCTGACTCATCAGGAAACCTGTCCCGGCGGCAACGGCGTAGTTCCACGCCAGCGCTTGGTGGTTGTCGAGGTGGAAGCGCTCGAACAGACGCATGGCCACGAAGACGCAGGTCGAAAATACTATGGCAAGGATGAGATATTGCATAACGCGGCAAAGATACGGAACTGTTTTGATTTCTTTCAAAATCTGTTTTGACTTTTCAAAAAAAACTTATGTCATACCGACGAAGGAGAGTATCTATAGTTTTTTTTTGAATGAAACAAATTGCAATGTCATTTCGACCGTAGGGAAGAAATCTATTGTTATTTGTCTCACCTAAATAAAAACAAACTCTCAAAAAGATTTGAATGAAAAAGTATAGAGTTTGATGTAGAGATGCCGGTTTATCGCGTCCTCTCAACATAGTATCAACAAGTGACCAAGGCCGCACTTTTTTCGCCGTTTCCGCACACTTTCTTCGGAGTTTCTTCGGTTATTCACCGAAGAAGCACCGAAGAAACCCCGAAGAAACAGCGAAGAAACTCACTACTTGACACGGCGGAAGGAGCGGCTTGTCTGGGCTTTCTTCCCCGCTTCAGTCGCTTGTTTTTTTGGCTTCGTTCCTTCGTGATGCCTCCGTGATCCGTTCGTGATGCCATGCCTTCAAATCACACGGCAAAAGTACTGCTGCCCGACATGGTCTTTTGCGCGATTTGATACGTTTCGTGCGATTTGAGGACGTTTTGTTGAGAAAAGTTGAATGTTGATGTTTTTAGTCAAGGCAAAAGCCCGCCTGCTTTTTGAAAAAGGCGGCGGCCTTTCTGGTAAAAGCAGGCGACCTTATAATGCTCCCTGAAATTTAGACCAAAGGTTAAAGCGGTTATCTTTGCAGAAACGAAAGGGAAAAAAGATGACCAACACGAAGACAAGGAGCCGCTGGAAGTTCACGGCGGAGTTCAAGGCGAAAGTCGCCATGGAAGCATTACAGGAGAAACTGACATTGAGTGAGTTGAGCAAGAAGTACGAAGTCCATCCGAATCTGATCACGAAATGGAAGAACCAGTTGAAAGAGCAAAGCACAAGCGTTTTCAAGGAGCGAGCAGACGACAACGGAGCTTGCGGAGTCGTCGTCTGCCCGACGGAGCGAAACGGAGTCGTCAGGCCGCGGACCTTAGTAAGAGCTGAGGGAGTTCGTTAGCGGTGGCAACGCCCGTGAGTGCCCGTAGCGGCTATTGCCAGCAGCTTAGGCTTGTGCGTCGGCAAGGGATGAACACGATGTGGAGCCACCTAAGCGATGCGAGCAGGCGCAGGGGTCGGCAGCGCGGAGAGGCGTTAATGGAGCGTAGGCCACAGAGAGGCACGAACCGTGGCCGTAGCGGAATGGTAGCCCGTAGCACTGACGGCCACAAGACAAACGCTTCGCTGGGGGCGGAACACCTCTACGGGTTGGGAAGGTGATGCTTTAGTACTCCCCTATCGATGGAGCTTCAGGAACGGCGAGGGATGCGCCCAAAGAGAGATTTACAACCTTGCAAAAAACAAAACAACCAAAAAAACAGTGTATTTTTGCATAACTTTGCAGCGGATATAATAGAAGTGAAAGATGGCCCAATGGCAAAAAACACAAATCCAGCGAGATAACGGCATGATGGCCGAGGCACAAGCCCCCGTCATCATCTCGGCGAGTAGAAGCACAGACATTCCGGCTTTCTATGCCGATTGGTTCTTCCATAGGCTGAAGACGGGCTATTCTGCTTGGACCAATCCTTTCAATGGTGTGAAAAGCTTTGTGTCGTATGAAAAATGCCACTTCATCGTGTTTTGGTCAAAGAACCCGAAGCCATTGCTTGAGCATTTGGATGAACTGAAGGAAAGAAACATCGGCTGCTATATCCAATACACGCTGAACGATTACGAAAAGGAAGGCTTGGAGAAGGGCGTTCCACCCTTGGAGGAAAGAATTGATACATTCAAAAGGTTAGTGGACAAATTGGGCCAAGGGCGTGTGATTTGGCGCTTCGACCCGCTGATTCTGACGGACCAAATCAACATGGACGACCTGTTGGAAAAAGTGGAAAACATTGGTGACCAACTGAACGGTTACTCGGAAAAGCTCGTTTTCAGTTATGCCGACATCGCATTATATAAAAAGGTGAAAGCCAACCTTGAGAAAAGCAACATCAATTATTCGGAATGGTTGCCGGAGCAGATGGTGGAATTTGCCAAACGGTTGGTCGAATTGAACAAAGCAAAAGGCTGGAACTATGCTTTGGCAACCTGTGGCGAGGCGGCCAATCTTGATGGTGTGGAGCACAACCGTTGCGTGGATGATGACCTGATGATTCGTTTTGCCCACCACGACAAGGCTTTGATGGACTTTCTCGGCATGGAGATTACCGAAGGCGACCTCTTCAATCCCAAACCGACCATCATCAAGCACCGCGACAACCGCGACAAAGGCCAGCGGCAGTTTTGCGGCTGCATGGTGAGCAAGGACATCGGCGAGTACAACACCTGCCCGCATCTGTGCGAGTATTGTTATGCGAATGCGAGCAAGGAAAAAGCGCAAGAGAACTATAATAAACACGAAATGAATCCGTTGGGAGAAACGATTACGGGGAAATAATCTATATTTGCACATCAAAACAAGGCACATGAACCAACCTGCGACATACAACAAGGCTGTTGAAACCATCAAGACAGCCATTTTGCAAGGACAATACGAAGCAGCCAAAGGCGTGAACCGTATACAATTAGCGGTTTATTTTGGCATCGGAAAATACATCTCGCTCAACACGCGGAAAGGCGTTTGGGGAACAGGCGCATTGGAAGTCATTAGCCAGCAACTTCGGAAAGAATTGCCTGGGTTGCGTGGTTTTGCCCCATCAAGCATGAAAAACATGCGACAATTTTATGAGGAATGGGCGATGCTGGATGCCAATTCGCCAATTGCAATTGGCGAATTACAACAGGCTAATAATCAGACGGATAATAAATCGCCAATTGTGATTGGCGATTTGGAAGGATCTAATTCGTCGGTTACGACCGACGAATTACAAGTAGTTGATAACAAGATTGATATTTATCATTCGTTGTACATTCCCGATGCGATTGCCTTCCCTGCAGAAGATTTTTTCAAGGTGCCTTTTACCCATCATTCGCGCATTTTGGCTGGTGCTAAAACATTGGAGGCTCGTTACTACTACATTCACCGCACGGCAGAAGAGAATTTGTCGGTGGAGGCATTACAATCTCTACTCAAAGAGAATGCCTACGAGCGCAGAAATACAATGCCGAGCAACTTTACAAACACACTTCCTGATGCGAAACTTGCCCGCAAAGCGGTGATGATGTTCAAGGACGAGTATTTGCTGGATTTCATCAATGTGGAGCAGATTGGCGAGCGCGAGTCCATCGATGTGGATGAGCGCGAGGTGGAACAGCAGATTGTCCAAAATGTCAAGAATTTCATCATGACTTTCGGAAACGACTTTGCTTTCATCGGGAACCAATACCATTTGGAGGTGTATGGTGTGGAGCATTTTCCCGACCTGTTGTTTTTCAACCGCGAACTGAACGCCTTGGTGGTAGTGGAACTGAAGACGGGCGACTTCAAGTCATCTTACCTTGGACAATTGATGTCGTATCTTTCCATCTTGGATGCCAAAGTGAAGAAGCCGCACGAAAACCCTTCCATTGGCATCGTGTTGTGCAAATCGGCCAAGCGTGATTATGTGGAGTTTGTCATCCGTGACTACAACAAGCCCATGGGCGTAGCAACTTACAAAACCACAGCCGAAATGCCAGAAGAACTGCGGAAAGCCATGCCCGATATTGAGGAATTGAAGAAATTGCTGTAAACGAGGAACTACTATGATGATAGAACATAATACCAACTACGCTTACAAACCGAAATACATGGCTAATCCCACTTCCGACAAAGTGAGGGACTTGTCCACCAAATTCTACCGCGAACTGCCGCAAGCATTGCAGAACGAACTATTTGAGGCATTGAATAGAGGCGTTGACATTTTGGATTCTGAGCCACAAATGACCGCTTATCTTTTTGCTTTCGGCAAGATGCACCAAGCCAAACTGGAATACGCCTTTGGCAAACTGCCAAAAGAATTCTTTGAACAACCTGAAATCGACATCATTGACTATGGTTGTGGGCAAGCCTTAGGAACTATGTGCTATGCAGATTACCTTCGCGACAAAGGTTATGCGCAAAAGATAAAGACCATTACTTTGATTGAGCCTTCCGAGATTTGCTTGAAACGCGCTGCGCTTCATGCTTCGGTGTCCTTTCCTGATGCAGAGATTAAGACCGTGAACAAGAAGTTTGATGACTTAACTCATGACGACATTGTTTGCTGTGAGGAAACACCTACTTTACATATTTTTTCCAATGTGTTGGATATGTTGGATTTCGACCTTGACAAGTTCTCTGCATTGATAAAAGATGGTTTGAATGGCTATAATCAGTTTGTATGCGTTGGGCCATATTTCAATGATTGTGAACGAGATGAGCGTATGAATGTTTTTGCTTCTCTTTTTTGCAATGATTACATGACTGAGGTATTGGAGAGACGAGAGTTAAATGCTGAAAAAAACTGGACTTGTCAAATAACCTATTTTATTGTTAAAACCTTCTCAAATAGCAATTCTCTAATTTCAGGCATAACGAAGGAGCTGAAAGATGCAGTACAAGATAGTGCCGGAGTGTTATATAGTATAGATGGGGAAAGGCTGATAAAAAACAACAATTGGTGTATTGGGGAATATTCGATAAAGGAAGGGACAAAAGAAATATGTGATTCTGCTTTTAGTAATTGCGAATTAAAAAGCATTTCAATCCCCAATTCCGTGCGTACTATAGGAAAAAACGCTTTTTCTAATTGTTGGAATTTAGAATCTATAGATTTGCCAGATTCAGTTGTTTCAATTGGAGAAAGTGCTTTTTCTGGGTGCACAAATTTAAAATCAGTGCATTTATCATGGTATGTTCTTTCAATTGGAGATTATTCTTTTTCTAATTGTCCAAACTTGAAATTGATTAATATCCCAAAATCAGTTACAACCATTGGTGTTAATCCATTTTGTGGATATAGGAACACGCGATTAAAAATAAACAGCAACTCGTCTCGGTATTTGTTTGATAGGGAGTTTTTGATTGATGATGTTGAAAAACGCTTAATAAGTTACTTTGGACAAGGTACGAGAATATGCGTCCCGTATAGTATAAAATATATTGGAGATTGCGCATTCTACGGATGTGAAACTATAACACAAGTAACCATTCCCGATACGGTTGTATCGATTGGTTCATGTTCTTTTCAAGGCTGTAAATCCTTACAAACAATTAATATTCCTAATTCTGTTTCTTCTATTGGTGAAGCATCATTTTCAGGTTGTAGTTCTTTGTTTGAGATAATCATTCCTGATTCAATTCAAAGTATAGGATCGAATCCATTTAGCGAATGCGAAAACATTTCAATAACAAGCAAATCAAGTCGTTTTATTATATACAAAGGAATGTTGATAGACACCAGGCAGAAACGACTAATTACATATTTTGGGAACGAGGAATCCCTAATTATTCCTGACAATTCTGTCAGTTCGATTGGGGCGCTCGCTTTTTATCATAAAAGAATAAAGGGGACTTCTATTTTTAGCATTTTTGCGCCATTCCTCTGAACTTCGTGAAGTC
>CALBNP010000079.1 GCA_937896505.1 uncultured Bacteroidales bacterium
CAGCGTTATTGTTTTTTACCGCATCCTTATAGTGTTCATAATACCAAGGCAGATAAGACCATGAATGCTGCGCTATCAGCCAAGCATTATGCGAAGCATCACGCCCCACCAACTCCCAGGTCGGGAAACCATATTGGGCTATCAATGCCTGAAGTTTGGCTGTATTTGTTGAATCAATCACCGACATCCGCCGGTTTCTCTCTTCCGACCACGGTTCTTTTCGAATGGCCTGATCTATTTCAACCATCTTTGCCAATGAATCGATAAACGGCTTGCATCTTTTGCTTTCGGCAAGGCTAATAATCGAATCCAATTCATGCCAATAGGGACGTCCAAACACGCCAAGATCACGAAGGGTCGATTGCTCTACACCTCCCCTATCCAAACCTCTTGCCACCAAACGGAACAAAAGTTCCTTGCTTTTCAATGAATCCTTCTCAACCTCGGCTGCAAAATAATAATACCACAAATCGCAGAAATTGGTAATCGGCTCAACCGAATCTAATTCCGAATAAAGGGCATAAGACACCGAATTATCGAAAGACCAATAGGCTTTTTCAGCAATATACCTTTTCTCATCCAAATCGTCCTGCGCGAAAAGCGAAATGGCGCACAGCAAGAGCAATAAAGCAAAATACAATCTTTTCATACTATCGGGCATTTATGCACGAATAACGCTCAAATGATTGAATTATTGCAGCATTTTTCCAACGAGTTTTCGTTGCAAAGGCATGAATGATATTGAAAAACGAAATTTTTCAATGTTTTCGAAGGAGGAGACGTAGCGCGCTACGTCTCTACGGGGGCAACGCAAAAAAAAGGGCGGAAATACGTCTTTTTCGGGAAAAACAAGCCAAATTTCTCTTCGTATTTTAAAATTTATTATTTTTGTCAACAGAATATTACAAATCAAAATCATTCAAAGATGAAAAAGCAGATACTCCTTCTGACCTGCATGTTGGCATTCGGGGCATTGCAGGCACAATGGGTCGATGACCCGACAACAAACACCAAGATAGCCACAGCATCCGACGATGCAGGCGAAATCTACGTGAGTACTAACGAAGCTACAGGCGACACCTATATACAGTGGAGCGACATGGCCTCCAACGGCTGGGCTGTCAACCTGCAACGCATTGATGTGCATGGTGTTCCGCAATGGGGCGACGCTGGCCTTCACATCAGCAGCCACCAGTTTTCCTCCTATTCGGAAGGCTATGCCATGGACGCCACTTCCGACAATGGCGTGGTGACCTGCTTCGCCAACTATGACGGTCAGTGCATCGTCATGAAATTCGACGAAGACGGTAACGCAGTTTGGGGCGAGCAAGGCATTTCGGCCATCGATTTCCCGTCCGGTAGCTACGGCTGCTCGAGAGTGGAACTCCAAGCCGGCACCGATGGCGGCGTTTGGGTTTTGGTCTCCGACACCGAGAACTCCTATCTGCGTTACATCAACGCTGATGGCACACTCAACCCCACTGCCACCATCTCCGATCCTGGCGTAAAATGCGTTTTCGGACTCTTGACACCTGGTACTGATGGTGTTGTTTTCGTAACCTACGAAAAAACGGGCACCGGATGGTATGTCGATAAGCAAATCTGGGTGGCAGGATACGGTACCGATGGAACACTCGTCACCCCTCCCGCCCAACTTATGTCAACGCAAGTCTTTGGCAACACCTACATTCACTATGAAATCTCCGATGGGATAGGCGGTGGTTATGCCTACATCTTCCACTCGGGTATCGCCGAGGCATTCAACACATACGTCTTCCACTTCGACGCCAACGGTGTATCAACCATCAGCAACCCGAATGGCGCCATGGTGCACACCACCGACCCAGCCAACTTTTACGGCAGCCCTTACGCCACTGTTGACCCTGTGACGCATGACATCATTCTGGTTTACCGTCAAACTGACTCATACGCACAATCCGAATCAAGACTTTACATGAACCGTATCACCCCGACGGGCGAAGTGCTTTGGGGCGAAGGCATCCTCATCGCCGACGACAATGGTTATGAATACACAAGCGCAAAAGTCGATGCTTATCCTGATGGCGGCGGCTTCATGGTTTCCTACATGAACGGACCATACAACGGCACACCAATTGAAGCCCTCGGTTTCGACATGGATGGCAACCAAACTTGGAGCACACATATCAACACCATCCAAGATGCAAAGACCGATTCCGAAAACAGCAGCGGTTTCCACAACGGACAAAACATCCTCATTTGGACCAACCAAGACGACGGCAACATCTATGGCCAGAACATCGACACGAAGGGCACGATGGGACCCATTGCTATTGTCACTTGCAATCCTCCCACCAACCTGCAAGGCGAATACCTTTGGAATGAAGAAAACGAGGCTTTCGGCGCATTGATTTCATGGGAAGCACCTGAATCACAGCCTCTTTCCTACAACCTTTACAGAAACGAGGATGTCATCAATATCGATGGAACCTTGACAAGCTATTTCGACGAAGTGCCGATGGGCGACTACACCTATCGCCTGACCGCAGGCTATGACAATTGCGAATCCGACTTCGCACTGACCTCCGACGGCGACGACCATGTGGATATCACCGTCACCGCTATTGATGAAAACACCATGTCTGCCAAAATCTTCCAAAACGGCGACAACCTCACCATCAGTAGCGAAGGCCTCCACCAAGTGGAAATCATCAGCTTAACTGGGCAAAACATCTCGACGGCAAAAGCCAATGGAAACACAGTCGAAATCAACATAAGCGGCTTGACCAAAGGACTTTACATCGTAAGGATAAATAATGTAAATGGTTGTGTTTTGGTGAAGAAAACCGTGATTAGATAAGGAATCGAGGCGGGCGATTTTGCTTCTCAACAAAAACACCTTTATCTTTTCATTACCTCATCGAACGCCTGCCAATGCGCTTCCGTCATACGCTCAGGCGTGAACAGGCAGATTGCAGAGGCTCCGGCTTCTATAGATTTTCTTGCGGCAATCTTCAGTTCATCGGGCGAAAGTCCGTGACCTTCAGGATCTTTTATGTCGGCTTTGTTCTGCCAATCGCGGCAAATGAATAGTCCGCTGACGACAGGTTTCGCGGTGCTTTGCACGGCTTCTTCCGTGACTTTGCCCACCCATTCAGCCGGTTGCAGATAGAAATCGTTATAGTTCATCGGGAAGAACATGTCGCAATCCCATTTGTTCCACTGCTGCCGCACCATCGGCTCGGCATAACTGCGCGGACCAGGAAAGACATCGGCACTTATCTTAAAACCATTGTCGTGCAACACTTTACAAATTTCATTGACCAAATTGGTGACATTATCGCAACGGAATTGCGCCCATTCGGGAATTGAGGCAGGATCAACGCCTTCGGCCAATTTCGCCTTGATGTCAATGCCCGTTTGGACTTTGAAATCGGCGCAACAAGCATCACAATAGCAGTAGTCCGCGCCCGGAAATTCGCACACCTTACCCTCGGCATCACGCCACTCGTGATGGATTCTGTGCTGATATTTTTGCCACAGCCCTTCGGCAAGGATGACATCGGCATAACGGATGTAGTCGAGCTGCACATAATCCACATTGGGAATTTTTGCCAGCTGAAGGTACTGTTGCACCAGCCAGTCAACCACCTCTGGATTATGCGGATCAAGCGTCTGATAATAATCCACATACGCGCGATATTGAGGCACGGAAGCGCCGATTGTCCCCATCGGTTAATGGTGTACCAAGTGGAATCCAAGCCACCTTGCAGCATGGCAGCGGCCCAAGCGTGATATTCAAGTCCGACTTCGTGAGCGATGGCAGCGCAACGAGCCGTTTTCTGATGCTCGAAGCCGCAATTCATGCAGACGCCAGTAATCCCGTGGCTTTTCCACGACTCCATAATGGCGCAGAGGCTGTCTTCGGAAACGTGTTCCTGGTCCCACGAACTCCAGACGTATGCTTTCGCTTTTGGTTGTTCCGAAGTTTGGCAGCTTGCCAACATGAAGGCAAAAAGGACAAATAACAAATGTTTCTTCATTGAATGTAAGGTAATGATTTTCTGCGAATACAGCCACATTCATCCACACTGATGGTAGTGCCTCCGACTTTGAAGACAGTGACTTCAAATTTTCGGGCAGTGGTTTCCATTATGATTTCGGCTCCTTCGGGCAAGAGTGAATAGTCTTCTTTGCTCAAACCGAGTTGTTCAATCTTGCTGAAATAGTTTCCGGTGGAATCAAAATGCTCGCCTTGGGCATAAAATATGGCCCAAAGCAGTTTTTCGATGTTATGGTTGGTGGGATAGCGGAAGCGGTCGGTGCCGGCGGGCTTGTCCGAGAAATAGAGGTAATTCCAGCGCTCAGGCATGTGCATGTTGATTTTGCCCGTGGCAGGACAAGTCCAGTTGTATTCGGGGAGATATTCGCCCGCCTCATTTTGCTTGCGTTCCGTCTTTCCATTCACATTTTGGGTCTGCCATTCTACGCGCGAGAAACCAAGCCGCCAATAGTTGCCCGCCTTCAAAATCGTATCGAAATTGTGGGCGACGGCTTTTTGTGGAATGGCCAATTCAAGACTCCAACCCTCATCGATGTCGGAATCGTCGTTAAGGGTGCCGTTGATATGGGTGGCAATCTTGACACCAGGCGCGTTCCATGCGACATTGACAAAAGTGCCAGAGGCTGTGCGATAAGGCTTGGTGAGAAAGAGGTCGAAGAGGGTACCTATGGCATTGATTTCTATCTCAAAATAATTCTGTCCATCGTTATCAGGATCAAGAAAAACCTCAAAATCAGGCTCTTGATAAACGACCTCATCATGCTGAGTGATGTAAGCCCAGACGTTAGGTTCTTCCAGTTCCACCACAATGTAAAGGTAATCGTCGTCCCAAAGCATACGGGCTTGGGTGTGATAAAGCGGGAGCGGAAAACCTTCGCCGCTGATATCCTGGAACTTGTCGATGACGGGTGCATTTTGCCATGCAGCCTCATCGGGAATGCCATCGATGATGATGGAATCGGTTGCGCGATAAACCACATAGCCGTATGGGTCTGTCAGCTGTCGCCAAAAGCGCTGGGTAAGACCTTGTGCAAGAAGGTTTGCCGAACACAAAATCGCAGATAACAGGATGAAAAATATCTTTTTCATGGTAATGCGCAGAGGAAAACCTATTTTTGGAGCGACAAATTTACAAAAAAACTTGAATAAATTCCGAATTAAACATCGTTCACGCCTCGCTCAAAATAAAAAAACGCGATTTCAGTGCCCATTTAATCACTTTCAGATAATATTTCAAACTATCGTTTCCCCTTTCGATGCAAATGCCGTATTTTTGCACCGACCACGAAATTGTGTCAACAATCAAACACAAAATAAAATGAAAAAATACAGCATTATCATCACATTGATTTGCCTCATCACTTTGGCATCGTGCCATAAAAGCGGCATGA
>CALBNP010000080.1 GCA_937896505.1 uncultured Bacteroidales bacterium
CTTTTCTTCAAAAACCGAATTGCCGCATACGCCAAAGGCGTTCCGCCCAAGGCTTCAATGAATAGTTTGGCAACGATCTGGATGCCAATCATGGTGAAAATGTCGCGTGTCGGGACGGTGCCGATGAAAGCGATGCAGACAAACAGCGTGGTATCGACAACGTAACCAAACACCGATGAGCCAATGGTACGCACCCAAAGCAGCCGCTCGCCGGTCTTCTCCTTGATTTTCACCATCGTCCATGCGTTGATGAGTTCTCCGCATAGGAAAGCCGTCAACGAAGCCAGCATGATGTGCGGCACGAAACCGAACACTTGCCGGTAGGCCGCCGCCATGCTTTCCGTTTCGGCAGGGTAAGGCAGGCTGATGCCAATCCAGGCAAACAGCGTGAAGATGATTTGGCAAATCAAGGTGAGCCAGATGACGCGCTTCGCCGTCCTGAAGCCCCAAATCTCGGTCAGCACATCGCCGAGCATGTAGGTGATGGGAAAAATGATGGTTCCCGCGTCGAAAATGGTGACATTCCCGACTTTGATGAGTTTGACCGCCATCACGTTGGCCGTCAGGTAGCAAGCGATGATTAAACCGGCAATAATGACTAAAGGAGGCAAAAGTCTCTCGCCAGAGACAGCTCGGTTTTTTGAAGGGTTTTCCGATACCTTATTCATATAATGATGTTTTGATGCCGCAAAAATACAGATTTTTTCATCATTACGAAAAAATGATTATTTTAGCAGCCGATATGACACAGGCTCAAATCTTTGCAGTCAGCCGCCATCGTCTCACAACCGATGGAGAGGGCGTTACCACTTTGGTGACGTTCAATGGCTGTCCTTTGCGTTGCAAATATTGCCTCAACAAGACTTCGTGGGATGCTGCGAAAGGAAGGCTTTACACTCCCAAGGAACTTTATGAAGAGGTGAAAATCGACCAGCTTTATTTCCTTGCCACGAAAGGCGGCGTCACCTTCGGCGGCGGCGAGCCTCTGCTGCAAGTGGATTTCATTAGGGAATTTCGCGCCTTGTGCGGACCGCAATGGAGCATCGTGGTGGAGACCAGCCTCAATGTGCCCGAAGAAAGCGTGATGAAGGTTGATGAAGTGGTTGATGGCTATATCGTTGACATAAAGGATATGGATGCTGATATCTATCAGACCTATACGGGAAAAGATAACGCTTTGACACTGAAAAATTTGGAATGGCTGTTGCAGCATCGTGAAGCACGGCAAATAATGGTTCGTGTGCCTCATATTCCAGATTACAACACCGATGCCGACGTGCAGCAAAGCATTGCAACCCTGAAATCAATGGGCGTGACTGAAATTGACGAGTTTAACTATATAATAAGGTAAGCATTATG
>CALBNP010000081.1 GCA_937896505.1 uncultured Bacteroidales bacterium
ACGGCACCCAGTTCATGAGCAGCTACAGCACCTACGTCCTGTTGAAAGCCTTCCGTCTCAGCTACTTGGCCGACCTTATCGGTTGCGTCTCATTGGAAGCCTTCGACGGCAGAATCGAACCTTTCTACGACCAGGTGCACCAAATCCGTCACCACAACGGTCAGATTGTCACCGCCAAGCGCGTGCGCGAATTCACCAAGGGCAGCGAACTGATTTCGAGAGAAAAGAAACACGTCCAAGACCCATATTCATTCCGTTGCATGCCTCAGGTTCACGGCGCATCGAAAGACGCTATCGACTATGTGGCTAAGGTCTTCAGCGAAGAAATCAACGCTGTCACCGACAACCCGACCATCTTCCCTGACGAAGACCTCGTCATCTCGGCAGGTAACTTCCATGGCCAGCCTCTTGCCATCACCCTCGATTTCTTGGCCATCGCCATGAGCGAACTCGGCAACATCAGCGAACGCCGTGTCTATCAGCTGATTAGCGGCAAACGCGAATTGCCTTCCTTCCTCGTTGCAGAACCAGGTCTGAACTCAGGTTTCATGATTCCACAATATGCAGCCGCCAGCATCGTCAGCCAGAACAAGCAACTCTGCTGCCCAGCTTCGGTCGATAGCATCGAGTCGTCGCAAGGTCAGGAAGACCACGTGAGCATGGGTGCCAACGCTGCCACCAAGGCACTGCGCGTTGCCGAGAACCTCGAACGCATCCTTGCCATCGAACTCTTCAACGCTGCTCAGGCACTGGAATTCAGAAGACCACTGAAATCGTCAGAGACCATCGAGAAATTCGTTGCCGAATACCGCAAGAACGTGGAATTCGTGAGAATCGACAAGGTGATGTACACCGAAATCGCCAAATCAGTGAAATTCGTGAAGGAATATCCTCTGAATTTCGACGAATTGATGAACAAATAATTTCATGCGGGGGTTGTAGAGACGTGCCATGGCGCGTCTCTACGGCAACCGCTTTAATAACACACAAAGACGCTATCGCGTCCCAGCAAAGAAATGGAAACATACAACACCAACCAACTCACACCCAAGCGTCCTAGCGGCATGACCATTGTCCTTATCTTGTCGCTCATCAACGCATGTTGGAAGATACTGACCGAACTCATCTCCTATTTCATCATCCCAGTCACTGCCAAGATGATGGAGAGCGGGCAGCTGCAACAGTCATACGAGCCTATCTTCACCATGATGAAATGGGGCGAAGAAGAGATTGACGCCTTCATGGCTACACTGCAATCGGCCATGTCTGTCAATGTGAACTACCATCTCATCACGGCTCTGCTGTTTGTCGGTTCGTTGGTTGGCGTAATCATGATGTTCAAGACCAACAAGACCGGTCTGCACGTCTATTCCATCTCGCAGATCTGCATGCTCATCGCCGCATCGGTGTATCTCTATCCCAAGCAGCCACAGTCAACCTTCTTCTACGACCTGCTGCTCACCCTGATGTTCATCTTCCTGTATTATCTCTATTTCAAGCGCATGGAGATGGCAAAACAAAACTTCAACCAGAACCAAGACCCAGGCCTACAGTAATGAAAAAGAAACAACCAGAAGGCAAGATTTTCAACCTGAAGCCCCAACTCACCCTTGCGATGAAGTTGGCGGCCACTTTCGCCATCACCTATTATGGTCTGCTGCTACTCTACGAAATCGCGACCATCGTATTCAGTCGCTATTTCATCGACTCGGTGTATATGGGCAGCAACGACATCGTGCAAGGCCAGCGTGATTTTGTCGTCTTGGTCATCCAGTTGTCACTTTCTGTTTTGTTGGTTTTCAGCCTGATAGGCATCTTCCTGAAAAAGAGTTTCGGCAAAGCCATGTTTGTAGGCTGTTCCATTCTACTCATCATCTTCCAACTTTTCACCACTGGTTTTGTTCCACCTTTGAAGTATTTCGTCGAAGTGCTCATCCTGCTCGTCATCGCGCCTTTGCGTGTGAAGAAGAAGCTTAAAATCAAGAAAGGCAAGATTACCGTGGAAGAGGTGAAAGAGGAAGAGAATGACGAAACTAAAGAGAAAACTGATAATTGACAAAGAAACTTTCTTAGAAAGCTAGAACCCGATTACATTTCCTTAAATTCAGTCAATAAACTGACCGAATTTAACTAAATTCAGTCAATGAACTGACTGAATTTTCATAATTCAGCAATTTGCATCATTTATTTATCTATTTTTGCAATCAAAAATAACAACATCATGGATGCAATTCAAAGAACAATAGAAAGTCAGTTGATGAAACGACTTACACCTCAAAAGGCATTACTACTATTCGGGGCAAGACGTGTCGGTAAAACATTTTTAATCAACCAAATAGTTCGGAACTATCCAGGCAAGACCATGACACTCAACGGCGAAGATGCCGACACGATAGCATTGCTGGAACCAATGAGCATAGCAAATTATAGGCATTTGTTCCAATCCGTTGATTTGTTGGCTATTGACGAAGCACAGCATATTCCCAACATTGGCAACAAGCTGAAACTAATAGTTGATGAAGTGCCAAGCATACGCGTGATAGCAAGCGGTTCATCATCTTTCGACTTAAAGAACCAAGCTGGAGAGCCTTTGGTTGGACGCAGCACACAATTCACCTTGTTACCGCTATCGCAACAAGAGATTTCGTCAGTAGAAACCGCACTCGATACCAAACGCAACCTTGACCTAAGACTTCTATATGGCACCTATCCTGAAGTCGTTAAATTAGATTCATTTGAGCAAAAAAAAGAATATCTTTATGATATTGTAGATGCATATTTACTCAAGGATATTCTTGCCATTGACGGAATAAAAAACACATCTAAGATGCTCAATTTATTACGTTTGATTGCTTATCAAATGGGAAACGAAGTATCTTATGACGAACTGGGGCGACAACTTGGACTTAGTAAAAACACCGTTGAGAGTTACCTAGATTTGCTGCAAAAAGTCTTTGTCTTATACCGTTTGGGCGGCTATTCAAAGAATTTGCGAAAAGAGGTAACCAAATCAAGCAAATGGTATTACATTGACAATGGCATTCGTAATGCTGTAATTCGCGATTTCAAACCTTTGTCGCTTAGGTCAGATGATGACAGAGGAGCATTATGGGAGAACTACATCATCACAGAACGCATGAAACAGAATCACAACAACCGTCTCGGACTTGACTTTTACTTTTGGCGCACTTACGACCAACAAGAAATCGACTTAATAGAAAACGATTCAGGTATATTGAATGCTTTTGAAATGAAAGCAGGTAAGAAAAATCCCCTGGCTCCGAAGGGGTTTCGGGATGCCTATCCTGATGTCACTTTCAATGTGGTAAATTCAGAAAATTACCTGAATTACATTTTAGCCAACGGCTGATAAACGCCCGAGGTGTCAATCTCTGGTTCGTGATAGGGCTGCAACTCGCCACCTTCACGCAGCAACGTCTTCCAATATTTCACTTCCTTGCAGAATTGTTCCATGTCCGACTTCTTCACCGGGTCGGCTGAGGGCGAATCCATCTTCAGAGGGTCAATCGGTGTGCCGTTCTTGAACACACGGAAATCCAAGTGAGGTCCTGTGGAGGCTCCCGTGCTGCCTACATAACCAATCAACTGGCCTTGTTTCACCCGGCAGCCTTGGGTAATGCCTTTGGCATAGCCTTTCAAGTGCATATAACTGGTGGTATAGGTATCGTTATGCTTGATTTTCAGATAATTGCCAGCACCGCCCTTTTGGTAGGCCTTAGTGATGACCACACCATCACCGATGCTATACACTGGCGTGCCCGCTGGAGCAGCATAATCAACGCCATGATGCGGACGATAGTATTTATAGACAGGATGCAAACGGCTGTTGCTGAAGGTGGAACTGATACGGCTATAGCTCAAAGGTGCCTTCAGGAAAGCCTTGCGGAGATTTTCGCCTTTGTCATTGAAATAATCTGTCTTGCCATTCTGTTCGAAAGCTATGGCAGTGAGGGTGTCGCCACAATGAACGAAGCTGCAGTAATGCACCTTGCCCAAACCCACCGACTTGTCGCCGACATACTCACGTTCATAGACGGCATCAAACGAGTCGCCTTCCTGAATGCCAAAGAAGTCGATGGTCCAGGCGTAGATGTCGGAGAGGCGCACGGCCAATGCCGCATCGCCACCATTGCCGACGACGGCATTCCAAAGCGACGAGGTTATCGTGCCCGTAGTGCGTTCCATGCGCAAGTCGATGTCCTTCGTGATGCACCAGGCCGTCAGCGAATCGGTGAGGCTGAAGACCGCCGTATTGCGGTAGTCGATTTCGTAAATCCAGAACAGAGGCGTCTGCGCCGTGTCGTTGGTGGCCAGCAGATAATAGGTGTTGCCACCACGAATCTTGCGTACATCGAGCACCTCACGGCAGTCGTTGGCGATATGGTTGACCACAGCCTGACTCACCCCTTTAGGGACAAGCATATCCGACAAGGTCTGGTTAGGTTCAATCTCGCCTTTCTCGACATACAGCGAATCGATGCAAATGTCGTAGAGATACTGCGGCTCGGCAGGTTCCACTTCCATAGACGGAACATCATATTCTTCAAACTCACCGTCACCGCGTTTGCATCCGCGACTTACCAATATGACTATCAAGGCGATAATGGCTATCAGTATCGCCGCTGCAAGGATTACCCTACCCCAAAGGATTCTTTTTTTACTCATGTGATAGAAAACGAAGCAGTAAATGGTTTTATTGCATAGGAGAAAAAAAACAAATAGCGATGTCATTCCGAGGGTTTTCCCGAGGGAATCTATCGCTATTTGTTTTTTCAGGTCAAAAACCCAAAGATTCCTTTCGCTCCTACGTCGCGCGGAATGACATGGGTTTGTTTACGACTTATTTTCCAGTAGCTTGAGCATAACCAGCGCGGACGGCCTGGATGTTGAGGTCAACCACTTCCTGGCCTTTCTTGCCGAAGATGTGAGCGATAGCCTCTTCAATCTTAGCCATATCGATGCCGAGGTAAGGCACGGTAGCACCGAGGAGCACCATGTTGGAACGGGCCTTCAGTTGCTTGGCAATCTCGTTGGCGTTGAACGACACCACATGATTCAGCTTGCCGAGTTCAGCGTGAATCTTCTCAATTTCAGGATAGTTCTTGATATTGACGAAAGGATCGCTGTTGGTGATGACCCAGCCTTCCTTGCAGAGCCAAGGCAGATAGCGCAAGGCTTCCATTGGTTCGCTCGAAAGGATGATGTCGGCTTTTCCTTCAGGAATGACATCGGCGAAGATCTCGTCGTCGGAAAGGCGCAGGTGCGAGAACACCGAGCCACCGCGTTGCGACATGCCGTGGATTTCTGACTGTTTCAGGTTCATGCCCATATTCAAGGCAGCGTCGGAGATAATCTTGGCGACCGAAACGATACCATCGCCGCCAACACCGCATAAAACTATATCTTTCTTCATTGTGTTATGTTTTTTCGTTGTTTTGTTTTGATTGACTGGGGGACTGAGGGACTGAGGGACTTTGAGACTGGGGGACTGAGGGACTTGGGGACTGAGGGACGTCTAATTGTCCACTTATCTAATTGTCCACTTATCTAATTGTCCACTTGTCTAATTGTCTAACTGCCCATCTGTCTAATTGTCCACTTGTCCATCTGTCCACTTGTCCACTTTACTTCTTGAGGTGTTTCTTGAGTTCAACCAAGCAGGTGCGGTGAGGGATGATGACGGACACGCCGTTGTAGTTCACTTCTTCCTCAATGATGCGCACGTTCTCTTCGTGGTTCTTTGGCAGCGGCACGATGTCGCGGATGTGTTCAGGAGCCACACCCAAGCCTTCGCAAATCTGGCGAATCTTGTTGTTGGCCGATGAAGGCTGTCCACCAGTCATGGCGGTGATGTCGTTATCGAGAATCATGACCACGACGTTAGCCTTTTCGTTGACGCAGTCGAGCAGGCCGGTGAGGCCGCTGTGGCCGAAGGTACCGTCGCCGATGACAGCCACGGCTGGGAAGATACCCACTTCGCTGGCGCCCTTAGCCATAGTGATGGAAGCACCCATGCACACGGTGGTCTGGATGGCACCCATGTTGAAGCCCAGAGTGTAGCAGCCGATGTCGCCAAACACCTTACCACCCTTATGGTTAGCCATGACGGCGTTCAGTGCGGTGTAGCTATCCACGTGAGGGCAGCCTTGGCACAACGCTGGAGGACGGTTGGTGACCACCTCTGGAATGGTAAATTCAGAAGCAGCCTTCATGCCGAGGGCCTTAGCCACCTTTTCGGCATTCAGTTCGCCATCGCGACGGATGGTTTCGTCCAAACGGCCCATGACCTTCTTGCCTTTGCCAAGGAATCCCTTGATTTGTTCTTCGACGTATGGCTGACCGTCCTCAAGGACCAGGATCTCATCGCATTCGTCGTAGAGCTTGTTGATCATATTGTAAGGCAGAGGATATTGGGTGACCTTCACGACTGGATAAGGGCATTTGCCGCCTGGAAAGTTTTCCATCAGATAGTTGTAGGCGATACCCGTGGTGATGATACCGAGTTTCTTGTTTTCGCCATCGATATATTTGTTGTAGCCCGATTCTTCGGAAGCCTTGGTGAAGGCTGGTTGCTTGTCGATGAGCTGACGATAGAGACGCTTGGCGTTGGCTGGCAGCAGCACGAACGACTTGGCGTCGGCAGGTTCGCTGATTTCATTCTGTGGGCGGACGGCCTTGCGCACCACGCCAGCGCGGCTGTGAGCCAGACGGGTTGGGATGCGGTAAAGCACAGGTGTGCCGAGCTTTTCACTCAGTTCATAACCGAAGTGAACCATATCGTAGGCTTCCTGTTGGTTCGATGGTTCCAGCATAGGAATCATGGCCCAATGACCGTAATAACGGCTATCTTGTTCGTCTTGTGACGAGAACATGCTTGGGTCGTCGGCCACCACAACAAGGACGCCCTTAGCGCCGATGATGGCAGAGTTCATGAATGGGTCGCCGCACACGTTCAGGCCGACGTGTTTCATGCAAGTCATGGCACGCTTGCCAGCGTAAGCCACACCGATAGAGGCTTCGAGAGCCGTCTTCTCGTTGGCGCACCAGTTGGCCACGATGCCGAGTTCCTTGGCTTGCTTCGAGTTTCTGACGTAATCAGTGATTTGGGTTGACGGTGTGCCTGGATAACTGTTGATGGCGCTACCGCCTGCATCGATGAAGCCCTGTGCAATGGCCTCATCGCCGAGTAACAATAATTTCTCCATGTGTTAATCTATATCTTTTTGATTCAATATTTCATTTGGCACAAAGATACGGATTATTTCGATACGAAACCTATATCTCTGAAAAAACTTGAAACATAGCTTAATTTCGTGAAAAGCACCAACTAGGGACAGAGAACTCAAATAAGTACACATAGATTTACTTTACTAGAACTCATTTGACACAAAGGAAACTATTTATTCCAGAAACGTCAGATAGTGGTTTAGCTTCACATATAATTTTGTGTGTGTGCTTTATACTTCAGCTTAAATCGAGAATAAAAAGGATTGGTCTTACTCTTTGACCCTTTTATATCCTTATAGACTCGTGTCTATGCTCACAATGACTGATTGCACCTGTTCGATAAGGGAATCGTCCTCGTCGTCATGTTCGTGATAGATGACGAAATCGGCACGGGCAATCTTATCGGCCTCATCCCATTGGTTAGCCATACGGGCGCGCACCGCATCTTCGGTGCAATGGTCGCGGAGCATTACGCGGCGCAAACGGGTTGCTGCGGAAGCGGAAACCACAACGACCGCATCAAACATCGATTCCAGATGTTTCTCAAAAATGAGTGCCGACTCATAAAGCACGAACGGAGCATCTTGCTCACAAGCCCATTCATCGAAATAACGGTTCAAGGCGGGATAAAGCATTTGTTCGACGAAAATTCGCGCTTCCTGATCGCTAAAGATGATTTGCGAGAGCAACACCTTATTAAAATGGCCATCGGAGAGATAAATCTCGTCACCAAAACGCTGTTTCATCGCCTCTGCGACTTCTGGGCGATCATATAGTTTCTTGGCTTCGACATCGGAATAGAAGACCGGGATGCCTTCGCTCTCGAAAAGCGCACACACCCACGACTTCCCGCAGCCGATGTTCCCTGTTATGGCAATTCGTTTCATTCCACAATAAGATACTCAACACGCTGAGGGTCAACCGAAATCAGTTCGACATTTTCGGGACGGCCATCGAGTTTCAAATCCAGCAAAGCACTACCGCCGTCAATCTGGGAAGGATTAATTCCGACATGGAACATATCTGCTTTCATCGAAGGGTAGTCCTTCATGGCCACAATAAACTTCACCTTCACCGTTTCGGGAAACAGTCGCATCTTCAACGAATCGGGCACCGAAATAGGAACCACAAGCTCCTGTTCGGTAAACTGAAGCACCTCGATATTAACCGTGACTTCAGTGACATCGCAATGCAGCAAGCCATCGCACAAGTCGAGGCCGACCTGTTCGACAATGTTCCCATTGACGCCTGACCTTGAAAGCAATTGCGTAGAAACCGATTCAATGGTGTCGAGCACATTCATCGGTCCGTACACCGTAACGATAGCAGGCTCAATGATAGGCAGCCCGTAGATATCGAACCTTTGTTGGGTATGAATGTCGGACTGGAGCACCACGGGCACCACTTTCGACTTCATTTCTTCCATTTCAAAATAAACCTTATCCTCATTCATCGTGATATCCGACGCACTGACATCCAGAATGTTAGCGATTTGTTCCGCAACATACTGGCTATTGAACGAATAGGTATTTCCATTCTCAACACGATAAGGGACTTTCGAGAGAGATATAGTAGCTATGCGCTTCGAATCTGCCAAAAGCTTACTTCCCAAGGTCTCAAAGCCATTGGCGTGCAGCGAAAACTTCACCGTCAGTTGTTCGTTATCAGTCAACATCTGGCTCGTCGGCACATCAACAAGCTTGATTTCAAATGAGTTTTGGGTATCGAACTCTTCCGACAGCTTGATAAGAAGCCAAAGTCCGGTTGAGATGAGAAGACAAACCAAAAACGCCTTGACATTAAAATCAGCTAACCAAGGATATTTTTTCGACATGGGAATTATCATCTTAGGGCACTGAGCGGAACCGAAGTGCTTCATTCTAACTTGCCCCTTCGGCTCCGCTCAGCAACCACTAATGGCTATTAGGCTTGACCCACAGAAGTGGAATCTTTCACGATGGCCGACTTCTCGATTTCGACGTTGGTGTCGGGAGCGAGAGAGACGATGAAGGTGTGTTCCTTCACTTCGACGATTTTGCCGTGGAAACCACCGATAGTTGTCACTTTGTCGCCTTTTTTCAGTTCGTTACGGAACTTCTGTTCTTCCTTTTGGCGCTTCGATTGCGGACGGATGAAGAACAGCCAGAAAACGACGATGAGTAAAACGATAAAGATAAGGCTTGACCAAGGACTTTGCTTTGTTGCGCCTTCGGTGGCGGCTTGAAGAAGGATAAATAAGGTGTTCATTTGTTGAATTGTTTATGTGTTTATGTGTTGAATTGTTTATGTAGTTGACTTTTTTGACTTAGGGACTTAGGGACTTTGTGACTTAGAGACTTTGTGGGACGCTGAGCGAAGCCGAAGCGTCGTTTCTCTTTATTCTTAATTCTGCATTCTTAATTCTCAATTCCAATCAGTATTGGTCGGGAGTTTTCACTTCGCCTTTCATGCGGAGCACGGTCTGGGCAGGCATCGTATTCGCCGACACGGTGACAGCACGGCTTTGGAAGCCATGATGGCCTTTGCTGTCGTAGGTAGCCTTGATGAAACCGTCTTTGCCTGGAACGATAGGTTCGTGAGGATAGTCGGCGATGGTGCAGCCACAAGATGTGGAGACACCACTGATGAGCAACGGCACGTTGCCCGTATTGGTGAAATGGAACGAATAGGTCACCACCTCGCCCTGGAGGAGCGAACCGAAGTCATGTTCCATCTTGTCGAAAGTGATGATGGCCTGTTTGTCGGAGCTTTCTGTTGCCGATTTCGAAATCGTCACCAAGTCGCCCGAAAGCTGACCATCGGCGGTCTTGCCGTTGTTGCAAGCCGTCAAAAGGCATAGAGCCATAACGAAATATAAATATGTGTGTTTCATAGTCGTAAGGTTATTTGCTCCCCCTGAAAATCATGACTGAGCCTTGGTAGGTGGCATCTTGCTGAAGGCCGCGGCATTTCAGCACATAGAAATAGGTGCCGTCAGGAAGGTTGTCGCCATCCCAGTCGTTTTGGTAGTTGTTTGACGAAAACACGATTCTTCCCCAGCGGTTGAAGACGGTGAGTTGCGTTGACTCGTAATACTTGTTCAGAGGTTCGTAGGCATCGTATTCATGTTCATATTGTGGTTCGCCATCACGTTGGCCACCACCGGTGTCACCTCCACCGCCGCCCGTATCGTCGAGTGAGATGATGAAGTAGTCGTTGACACGATCGCCATTGGGAGTGAACACGTTAGGCACCTTCAGCTTCACAGGATTCACCTTGATGTTCTCGAAATAGGAAGTGTCGCAGCCTTCAGGGTTATACACCTTCAGTTCGGTGACGTAATCGCCCGTTTTCACGTAGGTAAAACGCGGTTCTTCATCAGATGAGGTAATGCCGTACTGTCTGTCGAGAATCCAATAGAAATTGCTGATATCGATACGTCCCAAGGCATCGCCAGGGTCGTCTTCGGTCCATTCCTGGTTTTCGAACGAATAGGTGGCATGAGGATTTTGCAGATACACCGTATCGTCCGGGTCGATGGAAATCTCCACCTTCGGGTTGGCGTAGGCTTTCAGCGAGATGCTGTCAATCTGCTCGCAGCCACGGTTATCCTTAACCTTAATCTTGTAATATTTATAGGCTTCGAGGCCGATGGCCCAAGCGTCGTTACCTGGTGCGATATGGAGCGGACTGATGTTTTGCCATTGATAAATGAAAGGCGGTTCGAAAACGGCAGATGCGCTGTCCACCGAAGCCACCACTTGTGCGGTACGGCCATTCTCTTCTTCGCTGTTGCTGCAAGTGAGAGCAATCTGCCGGAAATCGACAGTGAAGCGCGGCATCACCGTCACAGTGAACGGATCAGAGGTGCATATTTCGCCATTTTCGTCGCTCACCACAACGCTGTAAGTCGTTGTCTCTCTTGGATAAACCGTGATGCTAGCTGTAGTTTGTCCGCCAGGACTCCATAGATAAGTGCGGGTATAATCTTGAGGTACGCTGAGGGTCACTGCGCTTTGGCTACACACCGGCAAGGTAGCGTTACAAGTGATTTCGCAAGGACTTTGCGCCTTCAGGCCCAAGGCCGAAAACGCCATCACCATCAGCAACAGACCCATTATGATATTGTTTCTCTTCATTCGTCGTAATCTGAAATAAAATGCAAAAATAGGAATTTTTCCAAAGGAAAACGAAATGGCTTTCCGATTATTGTTTTTTCACTATTTTTGCAGATTGATAATAGTTCAAAAGCATACAATAAAAGCACACAATATGAACACTTTAAACGATTTCCAGAAAGAGATTTTGGCTGGTATTCCGGACGAGCTTCCTGAAATGCAGCCATACGACAACACCATCAACCATGCACCGAAACGCAAGGACATCCTGACCAAGGAAGAAAAGAAACTTGCCATCCGCAACGCCTTGCGTTACTTCCCTGCCAAGCACCACGCCGTTTTGGCTCCCGAGTTTGCCGAAGAATTGGAAAAATACGGCCGCATCTACATGTACCGTTTCCGTCCTTCCTATAAGATGTA
>CALBNP010000082.1 GCA_937896505.1 uncultured Bacteroidales bacterium
CCCTGAACGGCGAGTTGTGCCCATTCTTCGCTTTCGTTCTTGAAGTCTTCACCGAGCTTCATGCCAAACTTGGCGGCGATTTGGCTCATCCAGTTCCAGTCCTTGTCGATGTTGGCAGCGTTAGGAACCATGAAATAGTGGTCGTCAGCGATGCGGTAGATCAGCATGTCGTCAACGATGCCGCCCTTGCCGTTTGGCAAGCAGGTGTATTGCACTTTGCCGTCGCTCAGCGAAGCCACGTCGTTCACGGTGCAGTATTGCAGGAATTGCTTGGCCAAAGGACCTTTGGCGCGGAATTCACCCATGTGAGAGACGTCGAAAACGCCAACGTTGTTGCGGACGTTATTGTGTTCTTCAACTAAGCCTGAATATTGGATAGGCATGTCGTAACCAGCAAATTCAGCCATTTTGGCACCCAAGTCGTGGTGAATCTGGTTGAATGGAGTCTTTTTTAATTCTACGTTTTCCATTGTTTATGTTTGTTTTATGTGATATTGATGCTTTTTTATGCGTTGCAAAAATATGAAAAAAATGTGTCGTTATTTCGTTTTGTCGTGTAATGATTTTTGTGAGAATTAGGATAACAAGTGTTCGTTGATGAATGTTTTCATTGACGGATACATTTCTCCGAATCCGCTGATAATGACCATTCTGAGCGCTGCATATTTCTTGATTTCATCTTCGCGTTCAGCAATTTCGGTTTCGTCATTGGTGCCGAGATAGGCGCGGATGAAGATGTCCCAGAATTTGTAATATTGTTCGTTAGAGATGTGGTAAAGCCGCATCGTCAGATCGTTTTCGTTGCATTTTGCTGTGAAATAGGTCATGCCAAGGTCGAAAAGCGGATGCCCATACGAAAAATCACTGAGGTCAATCCACCAGTCTTCCATGTCGTTGGTGATGATGTTGCCTATGTGCAAGTCGCCGTGAAGACAGGTTGAGGCTTTTGGTAATTGTCCGACGATGGACATCATCTTGTCTTTCTCGTCTTGGGTGAAGAATTTCGAACACGTAATTGCATGCTTGTATTGTTCAATCATGGAAGGGAACAACGTCGTGTCGCATGGCGTAGCGTGCAGTTTCCTGCATTGTTCGGCTAAGCGAAGAGCGTAATGTTCTAGTTTGTCGGGCTCTTGTGAAATGGCGCGTGCATACGACCGTTTGGGGTTGATGCGTTGGAATTCGGCTCCGAAGCGTTTGCCATCGGTGACAAAACGACCTGGGAATGGTGTCTGGATGCCCATCTTGATGAGTTTGGTGGCACAGTCAAGTTCTCTTTCGGGTACAACGTTAGGAACGAACTCGTTGTAGAGTTTCACCATTGTGTGGCCGTCTTTGTGGTTGTAGCTGATGGCGGTGTAGCCGTCGCCGCTTTCTTCGTAGTCGTCCATGTTGATGAGTGAGGCAGACCATTCTTTGCCTTTGCCGAACACGATGTTGACATATTCCACAAATTCCTTGTAGGCATAAGTGTCATCGAGTTCGGCAAGAGCGCTAACAAGGCCGCGATAGTGCCATTCGTGGTCGATTTTGCCGTTCGGAGCGTGAAAACGGTCCCAAAGCTTGTCGCCCAGGTCTTGATAGTCGCGGGCAATGGCGCGCATGTTCGACAGCTTGTCGCCCAAAGCCACGATTTTGGCATCGCGCGAGGCATGATGCAAATGGTTGATGGCGGCTTCCTTGCGCGAACGCCACGATGTAACCTTGTCACAATTAGGCTCGCGTTTCTCACTTTCATCATCTACAAGGTTGGCCACGCGGTCGCCAAACTGCTCGCGGATTTGCTCAATGGTCGCATCGGTGTCTTCTACGGTGTCGTGCAAAATGGCGGCGGCCAGCAACTCTTGGTCAGACGTGATGGAGGCCACGATTTCGGCAGCTTCCATGGGGTGAATGATGTAGGGGTAGCCTTTGCCTCGGCGCTCGGTATTGGCGTGGTATCTCACTGCAAAGAGAATCGCTTTGTCTAAAAGGGTCGAGTCGATGTGTTTTTCCATTGCTTTATTGTTTTGTGGTTTATTTGATGTTGATGCGGTTGGCTAACAGAAGGGTGCGTTGGGCTCGCTGGCTGTTGTATTCGCTTGGCCCATAAAGGCTCTCGTAGAAATATGTCAGGCCGACTTCCCCATAGCCTTTCTTGATGATACTTACGATGCAGAGGTTTTGGATGGAAAGGGAATTTGCAACGATGTCGAGATCGGTGCCGGCCAGTTGGTGAAGGGCCAGCTGATAGGCGGCTTCGCTGTTTTCCTTGATCATTCGCTCGATATCGCCTAAGGTTTTGAATTCCATTTGGATGAGGACATTAAGATAACGGACGAGGCTGTCTTCAATGATTTCTGCCTGATTGATGGATGCGATTCTCTCAATAAGTTTCTTGAATGGATTGAGTTGCAGATAGCTGCGGAACGTGTCGCCGTTAAGCGCGACGGCATCGAAGTTCCCGTCGGTTACGAGTGCTTGAACCTGACGACGATAGTCGGTGATTTCGATACGAATCTTACTGAACTGCTCATCGGCCAGCTCCAGCAAGCCTGCCAAGCGGTTGAGGTTGCGAAGGTATTCTTCCGGAATTTCTACACCCGACTTATAGCCTGTGTCATGATACATGGTGGCCCAAACGTGTTGTAAGGCGGTACGCATCTGTATCTCAAAGCTATACTCGTTGATTTCCGGATGATTGGGGTCGGAATAAAGTGACTTCGGGATACGGCAGATATAGTGCAGCGACATGTAGCCGAATCGGTCGAGGTCAACCTGTTTCCGCTTGTCGATGGTGTTGCTCCAATCTACATCGAATGTCTTTTCCATCAGGGCTGCTATCTTATCTACTTCATCGGTGTAGAAGGTGATGATGCGTGCTCCGAGAATGTCGGTTAGGTCGCTTAACGAGTTGTATTTCTGACCTTTCAGCTCCAGTTTTCCGGCAAGGCTTTTTTCCGTCTTGACGCGGGTTTCGATGGCGTTGACGTAAAGTCCGTTTTCTTCGATGCACTTCCCCATTTGCTCCTTCACGATGTCTCTCATCGTGTAGAAGGTGTCAATGTTGTCACGATATTCATCGAGAATCATTTGACAGTGGAGGTCGAGACCATAGTTCGTATCCATGTTTTTCTATTCTAAAAACTTGTCTTTTAGTGTGTTGAGTTCGTTGTCGGTAAGAACGAAAATCTCTTTGATGTAGTTTTCCATCGAGCCGTAATTTTCGTCGATAAAATCCAAGGCGGCTTCGAAATTCTTAATGCTCACGCCTTCTTCGGCTTGTATGGCGTCAAATGCATCTTTGTTGGCGCCTCGCAGCTTGAGTTTTAGGAAAAGCCTGTCGATGTTGGGCTGATATGGGATGTTGGTCAGGGCGAAGTCATCTACAATGGTTTTCCTATCGAATCCCAATGCGGCCAAAAGGAAGGCGGCAGCCAAGCCGGTGCGGTCTTTACCTTGTGTGCAATGCCATAACATCGTGCCTTCTGAGCGGAGAATACGGTCGAGAAGGGCGGCATACTGCAGTTGGCAATATTCGTCGCTGACCATCCCGACATAAAGCTTTTTCATCATGACATTGGCTTGAGGATTCATGGCGAAGTTGATGAGCTTTTCTTCGGCAGTGTCGCCAGGCGCTTCCAGTATGAGTTGCCAGAAGTTGTTGTTGTCGTCCTGGATGGGCATGTTGACGTAGGTGGCTCCTTCGATGATGCGGTCGGGCCAGCGGTTGACTTCGTAGGCGGTGCGGAGGTCGAAGACGTAGTTGACGTGGTATTTCTCCTTCAACAGCTGCAAGTCGTGGTTGGAGGCTTTGCTGAGCACACCACAGCGAATCAGCACACCGTGCTTGATGCGTTTCCCGTCTCTGTTGATGTATGAGCCAAGCTGTCGGGCATTGGGAACGCCGTCCAAACCTAAGGCTTGCTTCTCGTACCTTATTTCATTGATGATTCGCATTATTGTTTCTCGTCACAGAGGTGTCAGATAATGCAGATGATGTTGGAAAAGCCTGTGATGTCGAACACTTCCTTGACTTGGGCTTTCATGTTTTTCATCACCATCTTGCCTCTGCGTGCGTTGACGCTTTTTTGCAGCATGAGGAAGATACGCAAGCCTTGCGACGAAGTGTATTCCATTTCGGTGCAATCAATCTCGATGTCGGGCATTTCGCCTTCCATCAATGGCTTGATGTCTTCTTGGAACTGAAGGGCGTTGGTGGTGTCGAGACGGCCTTCAAGTGTGACTAGTTGCTTTGTGCCAATTTGGCTAATCGTGATTTTCATATTTTAGTTTGTTTGTTTGATGCGTTGTGTAAAGTGAGTGTTTCGTTACTTAAGCTGCTTTATCATCTTAAAGACGTTGCAACCGTCGGTGCGGTTGTATTCAAGCTTATCCATCATCTGCTTGCAGAGGAAGATGCCTAAGCCGCCGATTTGACGATCTTCGGCTGAGAGGGTGATGTCGGGGTCGCTTTTCTCCAACGGATTGAAGGGAACGCCTTCGTCCTTTAGGGTGACGGTGAGGGTGTCGCCGTCAAGTTGGGTGCCGACTTCAACCCAGCCGTTGCCGCCATCGTAGGCGTAACTGACAATGTTTTCAACCACTTCTTCGATGCAAAGCCGTAGCTTGAATTGGAGACTGTCTGAAATAGGCATGTCTTCCGAGGCCATTAGTGCCTCGATGATTTCTGCTGTTTTTCCAGCTATGGGTTCAAATCTTGTTACCATTTTTATTGTAAGTGAATTATAATGTGCAAAGATAGGCAAATTTTTCGAAGGTTTCTCTAAGTTTTTGCTCATCGCGAATGATTTGCCTGAGAATTTCGAGTTGAGCGGCATTTTCCGATTCGGGAAGCCAGAGTTTGAGATAGCCTCCGTCGGCGTATTTTTCCATCATGTGAGCGCGAAAACGTTGATATTGAGCTTCTTTATCTAATTCTGGATAGTGTTCATGTCCATATTGTATGGTTCTCTTGATCACTTTTTCGGGATTGATTAGCCGGTCGGCCTCGGCAACGATTTTTCCGTAGATGCTGCGAGGTTCGTGTCCGGCGGAAGCTCGATGGTCTTCGGCGGCTTGTGCCATGGTCTCGATTTGCTCGTCATCAAACCATTTCTTCAGTTGACTGTCTTCTCTGACGATGCGTCCCGAAACGAGATGGTGGGTGTCGCGGCCTTCGCAAAGGCCTGTGTCGTGGTAGGCGGCGATGGCATATACCATGTTGATATTCACATCGTAATGCTCGGCCAAGGCAAGACTGCGACCGATTACGTCGTTGGCGTGGTCGCGCTGGTGGGCGGCATCGAAATGGTCATATCTGGACAAGATTTCTTGCTCGATATAGGCTTGTAAATTTGGATTGATTTGCCTCATGGGATGATTCAATTAATAAGGCAAAAATAGTAAAATACCTTGTTGATTCGGCTCTTGCCAAATTTTCTCTTTTATGCGGCTGTCTTCCCGCCAACGAGGAATCCTGCCCAAACGCAAATGAGGCAAAGTGCCAGCGTGCCGAGGATGTAGGCTCCGCCTTCAAGATAGTTGCCGGCACGAAGCATCTCGAACGACTGCGCCGAGAAAGTGGAGTAGGTGGTGAAGCTGCCGCAAAGCCCTATGGTGAGCATGAGTTTCCAGTCACCGCTGGTGCAGGCAGCCATGAAAAGACCGATGAGGAACGAACCGATGCCGTTAACGCTTAGCGTGGCTATCCAGGAGGCGCAATGCAAGGCGTTTCCTGCAAGGGTGGCCAAATAGCGCAGTATGCTGCCCGCTGCTCCGCCGAGACCTACTATGAGAATGTTTTTCAGCATGATGTTATTCTGTTAAATATTTCCCCGTCACCGAATTTTCACATTCCGTCATGGCTTTTGGCGTGCCTGTGAAAAGGATTTCGCCGCCCATGTTGCCGCCGCCGGGACCGAGTTCGATGGCATAGTCTGCCGATTTCACCATTTCCAGATTGTGCTCGATGAGGAAGATCGTGTTGCCTTTTTCGACCATCTCGTCAAATAGGCGAAGGATGCGGTCGATGTCGTTGAGGTGAAGGCCATCGGAAGGTTCGTCGAGGATGAAAATCTTGTCTTTGTTGCGCAGGTATGATGCCAGTTTGATGCGTTGCAACTCGCCGCCCGAAAGCGTCGAAAGCGACTGGTTGAGATGCAAATAACTCAATCCGACTTGCAGCAAAGGCTCCAGTTTTTCGGCTATCACAGTGCCGGAAAATAGCTCGCAGGCTTTCTCGGCCGTGAGGTCCATGACTTGGGCGATGTTCATGCCTTGTACCTTATATTCAAGCACTTCGTTGGAATAGCGCAGGCCGCCGCATGCTTCGCAGACAGTCTCGATGGAATCCATGAAAGCCATGTCGGATACGATGACGCCTTTGCCTTGGCAGACGGGACAGCCGCCTTTGCCGTTGAAGGAGAATAGGTCCATTTTCACCTTGTTTTCCTTGGCGAAGACCTTGCGGATGTCGTCGGCGACTTCAAGGTAAGTGGCTGGCGTTGAGCGCAGACTGATGCCGATGTTTTTCTGACTTATATAGACAATGTCGTCGGGATTCGGGTAGGCTTTCATGAAACACTCCATGAGCGAACTTTTGCCCGAACCGGCCACGCCGACCACGGCAGTCATCACGCCGAGTGGCATGTCGATGATGATGTCTTTCAGGTTGTGCAAGCTGGCGTGTTCCAGATGGAACCAGCCGCTTGGCGTCCTGACCTTGTCTTTCAGTTGCTTGGAAGCACTTAGCCGCGTGCCCGTCAAAGTGTGGCTTCGGAGCAGTTCTTCGTAACTGCCTTCAAAAAGTATCTGACCGCCGGCAGCACCTGCACCGGGACCCATATCGATGATATGGTCGGCAATCTTAATCATGTCCTTGTGGTGTTCGACCAAAATGACCGTGTTGCCGTGCTGTTTCAGTTTTTTGACAGAGTTCTGCATGAGCAGAATGTCGTGGTTGTGAAGGCCAACGCTCGGCTCGTCAAGGATATACATGACATCGGAAAGTGACGAATTGATGTATTTTGCAATCTTGCAACGTTGCGCTTCGCCACCCGAAAGTGTGCCGATGGCGCGGTCGAGGGTGAGATAGCCTAAGCCGATTTCTTCCAACGCGGATAGCCTTTCGATGGTGGCGTGCTTGATGTCTTCAGCCAAATGATTATCAATGCTTTCCATCCATATTTTGCAGTCGGCGATGCTCATGGCGGTGACTTCGGCAATGTTTTTTCCGTTGATTTTGCAGGAAAGAATCGTCGGGTTGAGGCGTGTCCCTTTGCAGTCGGGACAAGTGCCCATGGTGAGCATCGGGTTGAGCACGGCGGCATGAAGCAAACCTTCTTCCGAATTGATGATGCTGCGGTACATGCGCGGAATCAGGCCTTCGTATTTGGCGCTTTTCGGCCAGTTTTTCGGCGGGTTTTTCAGTTTGATTTGCGGCGAATTGAGGAACAAATCCAATTCTTCAGGTGAATAGTCCTTGATTTTCTTGTCCAAATCGAAAAGGCCGCTGTGGGCGTAACGAATCCAGCGCCAGCCGCCTTTGCCAAAAGCGATGTAATGGATGGTGTCTTCGTCGTTGAGCGATTTGTCGAAATCGACGAGTTTGTGAATGTCGAGTTCTCGGATTTCGCCCAAGCCCGCACAGCGCGGACAGCTGCCCAAAGGATGGTTGAACGAAAAGACATCGGAATAGCCGACAAAAGGCTGCCCGACGCGCGAAAACAGCAATCGCAGCAAGGCATAAATATCAGTGTAAGTTCCCACTGTTGAGCGTGAATTGGAAGTGGGCTTGCGTTGCTCGATGACAATGGCAATAGGAAGATTTTCAATCTTTTCCACATGAGGACGACCATATTTCGGCAGATATTGCTGCGTGAAAGAAGGGAAAGTGTCGTTCAGTTCGCGTCTCGATTTTGCCGCTATCGTGTCCA
>CALBNP010000083.1 GCA_937896505.1 uncultured Bacteroidales bacterium
GAAGGCATCCCGATGATTGCCGAAATGCAGTTGCGCTATGGCGACAAAATCGGCATCATGCCTGGTGGCGGCATCAATTTGGGCAATGTGATGGACATCGTCAACCAAACAGGTGTTGTGAATTGCCACGCTTCGCTGTCGCATTGGGTGCCTCGTTTCAATGAGAAACTCTATCCAAATCAGGTGGATAACACGGGCGCCCAAATGGTCTGGACCGAAGCCAACTACGAGCTGATTTACGAAATGGAAAAGATGCTGAATCCGATGTAAATGATGAAAACAAAACTGATACTTTTTGCAATCTTGATTTTGGCCTTCGCCTCGTGCAAGGAAGAAACGAACTCTGTCAGCGAGCAGATGCTCAATGAAGGCTGGGTCTTGGAAGGCGACACCTTAAATATTAATATGCAAGTCAGTGTGCCTTCGGTGGTGCAACAGAGTCTTTACGAATCTGGCCTTATTCCGCATCCTTATCTCGGAATCGTCGAAAACGATTTGTTGTGGATTTCCGACCATCCGTGGAAATACACGCTCCGTTTCGATGCCAATAAGGAACTGCTCAAAAAGGATAGGGTGGAACTCGTTTTTGAAGGCATCGACACCTACGCCGAAGTGATTTTGAATGGGGAACGGATTTTTGATGCCGACAATATGTTTCGCCGTTGGGCCGCCGATGTGTCGTTGAAAGAAAAAGATAATTTGTTGGAAGTCAATTTTGTGCGTTTCGATAGCACGCAACTTGCCCTTTACGGACAAGCCGTTCCGCGTTTTCCCGAAAAATATGCTGTCACGCGCAAATGTGGCTATCAGCATGGCTGGGACTGGGCACCGAAATACAAGAATGTGGGAATATGGAAGCCTGTCAAACTGGTGGGTTGGTCTGATGCTCGGGTCGAAAATGCATATATCGTGACGAAATCTGCCAATGAAGATGTGGCTAAAATGGCACTTTGCATGGACATCGAAAACGCTGTGGCTCGTGATTTGGCTGCACAAATATATATAGGTGAGAACTTGCAATGTAGTGTGGTCTTCCATCTCGATTCAGGAAAACAGCATAAGGTTTTCCCGTTTGACTTGCAAAATCCGAAGATTTGGTGGCCAAATGAGATGGGCGAACAACCGCTTTATGATTTTGAAGTGCGTTTGCTTGAAAATGATAAACTATTGGATTCCAAGATAATCCGTACTGGCATTAAGACCGTTGAGATGGTTGACGTGCCTGATAGCATTGGTCGCGCGTTCTATTTCAAGGTGAATGGCGTCCCCATGTATGCCAAAGGTGCCAACTACATTCCAGAGGAAATGATTGAGACATGGATGAATGCTGATAACACCTTGCATCTCATCCGTGAGGCAAAAGAAGCCCATTTCAACATGTTACGCGTGTGGGGCGGTGGCATTTATCCTTCCGACGATTTCTTTAACATCTGTGATTCGTTGGGTATCTTGGTTTGGGAAGATTTCATGTATGCGGGAACAATGTATCCATACGATGAAGCCTTTTTTGAAAATGTTGAAATAGAAGCTGTTGAACAGATAAAACGCTTGGCTTCGCATCCTTCGTTGGCCCTTTGGTGCGGTGGCAACGAAATCTCAGAAGGTTATTACAACTGGGGTTGGCAAAGTTCGCTGAATTGGTCGGACGATGATGACAAGGCCATGAAGGCTGGCTACGACAAACTTTTTGAGGAAATCCTGCCGAATGCTGTTGCCGAGTTCGACGGCACACGCCCTTATTGGCCAAGTTCTCCATCGAAAGGATGGGGCCGGCCCGAAAGCCTGACCGAAGGCGACGTGCATTATTGGGGCGTTTGGTGGGGCGAACAGCCTTACGAAATCTATCGCGAGAAAGTGGGCCGTTTCAACAGCGAATATGGCTACCAATCCTATCCAGACCTTTCGACTTTGCAAAAATTAGACCCGACAGCTGAACTGTCAGTGGGTTGCGATTTGTTGGAAGCCCATCAGAAACATGGCCGTGGCACCAAACTGATTGATGATTTCATCCAGAAATACTATCCTAACCCCGTGACTTTTGCCGATAATGTCTATATGAGCCAACTTTCGCAGGCCTACGGCATGGAAATGGCCATCGAAGCGCATCGCACGGCAAAGCCTTACAACATGGGAACGCTTTATTGGCAACTGAACGATGCTTGGCCTGTAACGTCATGGTCGTCAATTGATTATTACGGGAATAAGAAGGCTCTTCAGTTTAAGTTGAAGGAATTGTATGCACCAGTCTTGCTCTCGTTGGATGTGAATGACCATTCGGTTTATGTCACTTCTGATTTGCTTCGCATGTTGTCGGCTTCATTGTGCGTCAAGGTGGAAGATTTCGGTGGGAAAGTGCTTTTTGAACAGAATGCTGATGTTGGAGTTGCTGAAAACCAGAATGTAAACACTAAGATTGAAGGCTTGGCTGATTTCTTGAAAACGGTTGCTGCCGAAGATGTTTATGTCAAGTTGGAATTGCGAGAGAACAATGAACTTTTGGCTGAAAGGCATTGCTATTTGGCCTACCCAAAAGATTTGAATCTGCCGAAAGCGGATGTGAAATATTCGGTCAAGGAAGAAAACGGCGAGACGATTGTTGAATTGACGACGGATGTCCTTGCCAAGGATGTGCAGGTTTACACGGTTTTAGGCCAAGGCACGTTTTCCGATAACTTCTTCGATTTGGATGCCGGCGAAACGAAACGCATTGTTTTCAAGACCGATAAACCGGCGGTTACGGATTTCGTGATTCGCTGCCTGAATGACTTTTGAATTGGGATGCAGTAGGATTGTAACGCGCTTGAGACATAGCTCGCTACGTCTCTACTCTTTCCTTTCAAACCGTTCTTCCCAACGGTTTTTGGCTTCGTCGATGCTTTCGTCGGCCTTGATGTAGGCGTATGCAATGGCTTGCTCCGAGAGGTCGATGACCTCGTGCTTGGCCATGTGAAGCCCGTCGCTGATGACTTCGCTGATGCTTGTGTATCTGCCATTGCTTAGCCAACTTATGCCTCTGCCAATCAAGGATAGGCGTTGGTCGCCGTATTCGTATTTTTCGTCCCATTCTTGGTTTTGGGCAAGATAAGATTCGTTCGTTGCTGGATAGAGAATGTTTCCGTGAACCAAACCGTATTCGACGGCAAAGTCTTCGCTGACAATGACTTCTGTAGTGCTTCGTGGTGCCAATGTTGCCAATAGTTCAGGTTCTATTCTTGTGGGTTGAATCTCTTCGGTTTCGTTTTCAATGAGTTCCTCATCCTCTTCTTTTTCAATGGAAGATGAATTGTGCTGATTTTCAATATCTTGCTGCTTTTCTGAGACGTAATGCGCTACGTTTTCATTTGATGCAATTTGCTCGTTTTCATAAACGTTTCTATGTTCCTCGTTTAATTGATTTTCAGTAGAATTTTCAGGTGAGATTAAGGTGTCTTTCGGATAGGATTCATCTGTTTCGGTCGTCAATTCAACCAAAACTGGCTGTTGGTTGGTGCCGTCGTTTTCGTTTTTGGGTAGCCAGAACAATCCGAATAGCAAAATGATGACGGCCGCTGCTGCTGCAATTTTTGCGTATAGCGGCAAAATGATGGCTTTTTTCTTCAGGCTTTCCTTGTCTTTGAAGACGATGCTCGTGTCGGGTTCTAACTTGCATAGATTGTCGTCCATGTCGTCAAAAGGCACGGTTTCGCTTTTTAAAAGGCATTCTTTCTCCTCGAAAGTGATATCTGGACTATCCAATATGGGCAAACCTTCGGTTAGTTCTTCGAAATCAATATTGTTTTGGGCACAGAAAGCTTTCAGTTGCTGAATTTCTGCGTTGTCCAAACGACCTTCCATATAGTCGATGAGAAAAGCCTCGTAATTGTTTATGTTGATTTTCATGGTTCTACGTCAATTAGGTTGTCGATGCTTTTGAGTTGTTTCTTGAGTGCGGTTCGTCCGCGGAAGATATAAACCTTCACTTGTGATTCGCTAAGTTTCGTTATTTCGCTGATTTCCTGGTAGCTGTAACCTTCGTAGTCGCGCAGTAGGATGACGTTGCGTTGCACTTCGGGTAAGGTGGTCAAGGCTTTGTGAAGCACTTCCTGAACATCATTGTAATTGTTGCCGACACTTCCTTGAACGCATGTCTCGTCAAGCTGTTCAATCTTTTGGTTGCGCCTGATTTCGTCAATCATAATGTGATGGGCAACCGTGAAAAGGTAGGACTTTGCCCGCCCAAATTCCACGGTGTCAACATGTTCCCAGATGCGTGCGAAGGTTTCCTGCACAACATCTTTTGCCAAGTCTTCATCGCGAAGACTCGACAAAGCGAAGCGGAAAACCCGGTCGGCATACTGCTCGACACACTTGTTGTATTGACTTCTGTTCATACGTTCTTTCGAACTACGAAAATAGGTCAAAAAAGTTACATGTTGAGTGAAAAATAATACTTTTGCATGTGAATTATACATATTTCAAACTCGGTTACATTTATTTAGAAGACAAGACATCATGAAGATAAGACATTATACCTACAAGAATTCCATAGTAGAAATGATAGTTGAATTGGTCATTCTGTTGCTTGTCATTGGTACTGTTGTCTTTACTTTGCTGACATTTCCCAAACTTCCAGAAACTGTTCCGACACATATCGGAGTGAAAGGCCAGGTTGATGGTTTTGGAAACAAGGGAATTTTGCTGGCAATGCCCATTATCGGTTTTGTATTCTATATTGGATTGTCAATACTGCAAAGGTTTCCCAATATCTACAATTATCCTATTGAGGTTACTGAAAATAATGTCGAAGCGCTTCATTTGCTGGGTGTTAAATTAGTTAGGTGCACCAAATTGTTCATGGTTTTGCTCACTTCTTTTGGGACTTATGAATTCATTGAATTGGCCAAGGGAAGGTATCTGAAATTCGGAATTGCAGTTTTTGCATGGCTTGTGGCCTTGATGATGGTAATGGTCTTTTATTACATCATAAAAATGATGCGACAAAAAGAATAGAAAACAGTTTTTTTCCAATAGGCAATTTTTCGGCGGAAAAAGACTACTTTTGCACAAAATTGAAAAGCTATGATATTGAATTACATCACTTGGAATGCCGACCCCGTGCTGTTTTCCATTGGCAGCTTGCAGGTGCGTTGGTATGGCCTGTTTTGGGCTTTGGGTTTTCTTCTCGGCTATTTTATTATGAAAAGAATCTATAGGCGTGAGAAAATGTCCGATGATTCGTTGGATAAGTTGTTGATTTATATGCTTGTATCAACGGTTATTGGTGCGCGTTTAGGTCATTGCCTTTTCTACGAACCCGACTATTATCTCTCGCATCCCATCGAGATTCTGAAGATTTGGGAAGGTGGTTTGGCTAGTCATGGCGGTGCCATTGGCATCTTGATAGGACTTTTCATCTATGCGCGGAAAGAAAAGAAACCATATATTTGGATTCTCGACCGTATCGTCATTGCAGTGTGTCTTGTTGGTGCCTTGATTCGTTGTGGCAACGTGATGAACCACGAAATTTACGGTACGCCAACTTCTTTGCCTTGGGGCTTCGTCTTCATGCGCGGACAGGAACAATTCTGCGGCACTTTCGATAATTATACGCCTTGCACGTCGTGGGGCGATTGTTGCCCACCAAGCGAGTGGCTGCCTTGTCATCCTACGGGTTTGTACGAGGCTTTCTTCTGTCTCGTGGCCATGGGCATTTTGCTTTGGATGTATTACAAGCGCGACCTTGGTAACCGTCAGCCTGGCGTGATGTTCAGCGTATTTCTAATTATCATTTTCGGCTCACGCATCTGCATCGAGTTCCTGAAAAACGTGCAGGTCGATTTCGAGCAAAACATGGTTTGGGACATGGGCCAATGGCTGAGCGTTCCGTTTGTGGTGGCTGGTATTGTCATTTGGATTTTGAGCGCGCGTAAAAGAAGAGTTGATGAGAGACAATAAACCAAATAATCATTTTGATTGACTTATTGCCGTTCAAAGCTAATAATATCAGCATGAAAAAAAGCAGGTCGCTCCGGATGGAACGACCTGTTTTTCATTTGCGAGGTAACTGTGCCTTATCCTCTGTAATACTTGCCGAGCAAGTCGTCCAAGAGGGTGGTGATTTCGTTGCACAGCTCTTCACGATTGTATTTCTCGGTGACTTTCACCATCTCGTTGATGAGACTGAACGCTTCGCCAAGGTCTTCTTCGAAATAGTCGCGGAACTTGGGCTTCAGGTTGCCGTAATATTCGGCTTTCTGACGGTAGTTCTCGACGAAGGTTCTGACAAAGGTATCGCCTTTTTCGTTCGCACCGCTGGCATAGTAAAGCTCGGCAAACTGATAGGTGCGCACATCGAATGGGAACTTGTCGTTCGGGTAGAACTCCTGGAACTTGTCCATGATGACGATGGCTGAGTCGTATTCGCCGTGGTTGACGAGGCTCATGGCAGTGCGCGAGTAGGCTTGCTGTGCGTATGAAGTGTTGCGGACGCTTTCGCGGTCGGGCACCACATCGCCTTCGTTCAAGCTGCCCCATTTGGCTTTGTTGACCAGCAGGTCGTAGCTGCCTTCACGATAGACACCGCCCACACCTCTATAATAGTCTTCTGCCTTAACGGGTATGAAACGATAGGATAGACCTTCCATGTGCAAGTATTTGTCGATGCCCATCACCTTCGACATGTCGTTGTAGGAGGTGAAATAGACAGGACGCTCCCAATTGTTGGAAGCCATGAAGTCGAGGAGCATGAGGGCATTCTTGTAGATGTAGTTTTCCTTGATCTCCCACTCGATGACATCGACTATGTCGTCTTTCATGCTCTCTGGAACGATGCCATTGCGGATGCAGGCTTCCTTGTCAACGGTGAGCTTGACGCTGCGGCATGGGAAGTAGTGTGTGGTGCTGCCGCTTACATATTGCTTGACGGCTTTCGGATTGTGTACGAAGTTGATGACATCTTTCAGCTCGATACGCTTTCCGTTGAAGTAATCTTCTTCGATGACGGGCAGTTGCTCGTTCACACCATTGTCGTATTCCTTAGGGGTAAGCGTCAGCGGCATTGGATCGGATTCATACACCTTGCGGCCCATCTGGTGGACATACCAGTAGCCTGACGACAGCATGTAGTTGCACACGCGGACGTCGGTGCGGAAGCCTTCCACTTCTTGAACGTACCAAAGTGGGAAGGTGTCGTTGTCGCCACGGGTGAAGATGACGGAGTTGGGCGGCAGCTGGGCGAGGTAGTTCTTGGCCCAGTCTAAGGCCGAAGTCTTGCCCGAACGGTTGTGCTCTTCCCAACCTTGTGCTCCCATCAAGCAAGGTACGGCCAAGAAACAGATGAGACCGACCAATGCGGTGGTCACCATGTTTTTCTTCTTGGTGAGGCCTTCGATCCAATCGATGAGGGCGAGAACACCCATACCAATCCAGATGGCGAAGGCGTAGAACGAACCGGCATACGAATAGTCGCGCTCGCGAGGCTGCAATGGTGTCTGATTCAAGTAGATGACAATAGCAAGACCGGTGAGGAAGAAGAGCAGGAAAATGATCCAACTTTCTCTCTTGTCTTTCTTCAATAACCAAATCAAACCGCAGAGGCCGAGGATGAATGGCAGGAAATAATAGGTGGTGCGACCTGGGTTCTTCATGACAGGTGGCAAGTTGTCTTGGTCGCCCAAACGTGCGTTGTCGATGAAGCTGATGCCGCTAATCCAGTTGCCGTGGTCGAGTTCGCCTTGGCTTTCAATGTCGTTTTGACGACCTACGAAGTTCCACATGAAATAGCGCCAATACATCCAATTGCATTGGTAACTGAAGAAGAACTTGAGGTTTTGCCCGAAAGTGGGTTTGAGAACGGTTTCGGTTTCGCCTGTGTATCTGTTGTTTACGCGAACGGGTTCGCCAGTAATGGTGCCGCGTGAGTTCTTCCGGTAGTTTTCGTAGAAGTCGCCGTGAGCGCCTCTTTGAGTGCTCCACATGCGTGGGAAGATGGTCTTCATCTCATCGGGATATGCAGGCACGGAATGCTTGCGGTCATCGGTCATCACATAACGGCCCGCCTCGGTGTCTTTCACATAGATGGGACTGCCGTCAGTGGCATCGGTGACAGGTGCATTGTAGTAGGCACCATAAAGCAATGGCCAGCTGCCGTATTGCTCACGGTTGAGGTAGGCGAGCAACGAGAGCGATTCCTTAGGCTCGTTTTCGTTGATAGGGGTGTTGGTGTTGGCGCGGATGACCAACATGAAGAACGACGAATAACCTATCAGGATGAAGGCAAACGAAAGGATGGCGGTGTTCCACAAAGGCTTGTTGCGCTTGGTTGTGGCAATGAGTCCCCACACGATAAGCCCGATGATGATGGCGAAATAGACGATAGTGCCAACATTGAATGGGGCATGAAGCGTGTTCACGAAGAACAATTCCATCTTACCGGCGATATTGACGATTTGTGGCACAAGGAACATGTTGATGAGCCACAGCAAACCCAACGAAATCAGCCCGGCGAGGAGGAATCCACCAACACTGGTCTTCTTGTATTTCTTGAAATAGACCACATAAACGATGGCAGGAATGCACAACAAGTTAAGCAAGTGCACACCGATGGAAAGACCAATCAGGAATGCGATGAAGATAATCCACCGCAAGCTTTGAGGTTCATCGGCCACTTCTTCCCATTTCAGGATAGCCCAGAAGGTGACAGCTGTGAAGAATGACGACATGGCATATACTTCGCCTTCAACGGCTGAGAACCAGAACGATTCGCTGAAAGTATAGGCAATGGCACCTACGAAACCAGCCAGCAAAACGCCTATCTTATTCGACCAAGGTGCATCTTCGCCTTCTTTCAGCCAGACTTTCTTGGCCAGCATGGTGATGGTCCAGAAGAGGAAAACGATGGTCAAGCCACTGCAAATGGCCGACATGACATTGATCATGAGAGCTACTTTCGTGACATCGCCTCCGGCAAAGAGGGAGAAGAAACGGCCAATCATTTGGAACAACGGTGCCCCAGGAGGGTGACCCACTTGCAGTTTGTAGGCGGTTGAAATGTACTCACCGCAGTCCCACCAGCTTACGGTAGGCTCCAGCGTGAGGAAGTACACGATGGTAGCTATCAGTCCGGCAAACCATCCTGTAATCGTGTTTAACTTTTTGAATGTCATAGGTTTATTGTGTTTTGAATTACTTTCAATAAAGTGCTAACAATAAAATTGCAAATTTATTACTTTTGGCCTTATGTTTTGCAGAAAAGGGGAAAAATACTAAGGATTCATTTCGCAAAGCAAAACCAAGGCTTGGGTCACGGTGCTCACTTCCTTGACTTGCAAAACAACTTTGTCGTTGATTTCTTTCACACTCGTACGTTTCTGATGGCTTATGATGTATTGCATAATGTTTTGATAGGCAGCGCATTCGAAATATTTCGAATCCGTGTTGCTGATAAAGTAGGCCGATAGTATGTTGTTGCGAATCAATATCTTTTCGAATCCGCACTCTTTGGCTTTCCAACGCAGGCGAACGGTGTTCAGCAAGTCGTTGACGGCCTTCGGTATAGGGCCAAACCGGTCGATGAGGCGTTCGGTGAACCGCATCAGGCCGTCTTCGGTTTCGATGTGGTCGAGTTCGGTGTAAAGGCTGATGCGTTCTTGCGTCGAGCTGATGTAGTCGTCGGGGAAGCGCACTTCGAGGTCGGTCTCGATGACGCAGTTGGCCACAAAGTCGTGTTCTTCTTGTTCAAAGATGTCTTGGAACTCAGTTTCTTTCAGTTCAAGGATGGCTTCGTCGAGAATCTTGTGGTAGGTCTCGAATCCGATGTCGTTGATGAAACCGCTTTGCTCGGCGCCCAAGAGGTTGCCGGCACCGCGGATGTCGAGGTCGCGCATGGCGATGTTGATGCCGCCGCCGAGGTCGGAGAACTCTTCCAAGGCACGCAGGCGTTTTTGTGCGTCTTGATTCAAAGTGTTGAGTGGGGGCGTGAGCAAGTAACAGAAAGCTTTCTTGTTGCTTCGCCCGACGCGGCCACGCAGTTGGTGAAGGTCGCTGAGACCATAACGGTGAGCATCGTTGATGATGATGGTGTTGGCATTCGGAATGTCGAGTCCTGACTCCACAATGGTGGTGCAGAGCAGCACGTCGTAGTCGCCGTTGATGAAATCGAGCATGATTTTCTCCAACTTGTCGCCGTCCATTTGGCCGTGGCCGACGGCAATGCGGCAGCCTGGCACGTAGCGCATGATGAAGTCATACACATCCATGATGTTTTGGATGCGATTGTGGATGAAAAACACCTGACCATCGCGTGCCATCTCGAACTGGATGGCGTCGCGGATGAGTTCGCCATCGAAGCCGCGCAATTCGGTCTGCACGGGATAGCGGTTCGGCGGCGGTGTGTTGATGACGCTCATGTCGCGTGCGCCCATCATCGAGAATTGCAGGGTGCGAGGAATTGGTGTGGCGGTCAGCGTGAGCGTATCGACATTGGCTTTCATCTGTTTCAACTTTTCTTTCACGGCCACGCCAAATTTCTGCTCTTCATCAATGATAAGAAGGCCCAAATCTTTGAATTTCACATCTTTCCCAGTGAGTCGATGTGTGCCAATGATGATGTCGATTTGGCCGTTTTCGAGCTTCTTGAGGATTTCTTTCTGCTCTTTGGCAGTCTTGAAGCGGTTGAGATATTCGATATTGACGGGGAAACCGTCGAATCGGTGGCAGAAGGTGTGATAATGCTGGAATGCAAGCACGGTGGTGGGAACCAATACGGCCACTTGCTTCGAGTCGCAGCAAGCCTTGAAGGCGGCGCGCATGGCGACTTCGGTCTTGCCGAAACCCACGTCACCGCACACGAGTCGGTCCATTGGGTTGTCGCTTTCCATTTCGCGCTTCACGTCGTTGGTGGCTTTTAGCTGGTCAGGCGTGTCTTCGTAGATGAAAGAGGCCTCCAGCTCGTTCTGCAAGTAGTTGTCGGGTGCAAATTGATAGCCTTTGGTGCGCTTGCGTTCGGCGTAGAGCTTGATAAGTTCGCGCGCAATGTCTTTGACCTTACTCTTGGTCTTGGTCTTCAGTCGGTTCCAAGCGTTTGAACCTAAAGTACTTAGATGGGGTTCTGCGCCATCTTTGCTGCTGTATTTGGCAATGCGGTGTAGCGAGTGGATGCTCACATAAAGCAGGTCGCCATTGTTATAGACGAGTCGGATGGCTTCTTGCTGTTTGCCGTTGTTGTCAATGGTTTCCAAACCGTCGAAACGCCCGATGCCATGGTCAATGTGTGTGACATAATCGCCTGGTTTTAAATCGTATAGCTCTTTCAGCGTGATAGCTTGCTTCGAACTGAAGTTGTCGCGCAGGTGGAAACGGTGATAGCGTTCGAAGATTTGGTGATCGGTGTAGCAGCAGACTTTCAGGTCATCGTCGATGAAACCTCCGTGAATGGAATGGAATTGTGGTTCAAAGTCGCGGTGGTCTTCGTCTTGATGATTGATTTCGTTCAGGATGTCTTGGATCCGGTTGAGCTGTTTGGTGCTTTCCGAATAAATAATTATCTGATAACCATCATCTTTATGCTTTTCGATATCTTCGATGAGCAGGTTGAAGTTCTTGCTGAAAATGGGTTGTGGTGCGGTGTGGAACTCGATGGTCTGTGTTGCGCCAACCAAGCTTTTCGTGCCAAATTCGACGGTGTTGTGCTTCTTCAAACTTTCCAGCAATTCGTCTGATTTGCTGAAAAGCAGTTCGGGCTTCAGCTGCTGGCTGCTCGTCTCTTCGAGTTTTTCGAAATTTTCGATGGCGCGGTTGTATTCGTTGTCGATTTTCGAGGCGAAGAAAGGCATGTCGGTAAGCCAAATCGTCGTTTTCGAAGGCAAATATTGCAAGATCGACTCACGTTCTTCGATAAAAGCCTTTTCCTGCATGTTGGGTAGCAACACGATGTTGTCTAACTTCTCGATTGACAGCTGGTTGACGATGTCGAAGCTGCGGATGCTTTCTACTTCGTTGCCGAAAAACTCGATGCGGTAAGGGTAATCGTTGGCGTATGAGAACACATCGACCAAACCGCCGCGTATGGCGAACTGACCAGGTTCCACTACGAAATCGACGCTCTCAAAGCCATATTCAAAAAGTATGTCCGTAAGGAAATCAAGGTCGATTTTTTCGCCGACTTTCACCTTTTGGGTGTTTTTTGAGAGCAGATTTCGCGTGAAGACCTTCTCGCTGAGTGCTTCAGGATAGCTGACAATCAATGTTTTGCGTTCCGATGTCGAAACGCGTTGCAGCACTTCGGTGCGCGAAAGGATGTATGTGTTGTCGGGCTTCTCGGGTTCGTATGGACGCTTGTAGGAAGTGGGGTAGAAGAGCACTTGCTTCTTGCTGTAGTCCATGCCGCGCTCGCCGTATATGCCTTCAAGGTCGTTGTAGAAATAGGCCGCGTCTTCCTTGTCGGCACACACGATGAGATGCTGACCGCCTATTTGGTGAAACACTGCTTCGGTGACGAAGGCCTTTGCAGAGGCCATTAGATTCGAACAAAGCAAATGCCCTCCATCGCGCAATGCGTTTTTCATCGCGTCGATGTGGGCATCTCCTTTATAGATTTGTTTGAAATGATTTGCCACGCTTTTTTACCTTTTAGTGTCATCCGCAATGAAGGAATGACGCTGCAAAGGTAGCAAAAAACTATCATTTTGAAGACTTGCGGCGGTTACATTCGCGACAAAGCATTTGGCAGTTATCGGCAACTGTGTGCCCTCCGTCGCGCCATGGCGTAATGTGGTCGGCTTCCATTTGTTCTATTTCAAAGTGCTTTCCACAGATTTTGCAAATGCCGCTTTGCTTTTCATAGATTTCGCGCTTGGTGTTGTCGTCGAAAGTGCGAATGCCGAGGTGATGTTCGTCGCCATCAAGGACATACGCATAAATGCCTGACTTTTTAAACACATCGCTGTCTTTCATCAATGCGGCGACTTTTGTTTCCAAATCATTGGCATCAAGTGTGTCGTTTTTGTGTTTGTTGTAAAGCTCACCCCAAGCAACTTGCTTCATTTCTTTTCGCTTTTTTGGGAATTTGGCTTTAACCCAATTGATTACGTTCTGGAAATAAAGCCATAAATCGTCGGCATTTGCATCGTGTTGATGTTTAAGCATATATTCGTCAATCTTTCCGTTGTTGAACCACGAAATTGCTGTTTCCAGGTAATCTTGGCGAATGGTGGAGCCACTCATATAATCGCTGCCGATTCGGTAAGCCACACAACCTGTTTTGCTGAATTTGCGTTTTGCAGCCGTGACCCACGAACCGCAATATATGGCATTACGGATTTCTTGTTTCGTTAATTTTTCTCCAGCGATATTGATGGTTTCAAACCAATTGATTTTTTCGCTGTTCGTGCCGTTGCGACAAATATATACCATCAGTTTATAGTCTTCAAACTTTTGGCGTTCATCGGGCGTAAGGTTGTTTCCCGTTTTCAGCGTCCCGTTCCAATCGACGATGAGATAGCCGCTCAAAAATTCGCAAATGCTCATGGTCCGTTGCTGTCCGTCAAGCAACTCGTATGTGCCATCTTCATTCTCCACCCAATACATTACGTTGAGCGGAAAACCTTTGCGAATACTGTCTATCACTGCCTTTTGCTGCTTGTCATCATATACAAACTCGCGTTGGTATTTTGGACGGATGTTCAGTTTGCCGCCGTAACCAAAAACGCCTTCTTCCTCGTTGTTGCTGAATCCTGCGAATAAATCGCCTATGCGGATTGGGGTTAATTCTATTTCCATTTTTATTGTTTTTTACGGATTAAAATAGTAGGCCAACATAATTTCATTTTGTTTCCTTCTTTTATTACTCCTCTTCTATTCAAATCACTTGCATTGGGATATTCTTGTTTATTGTAAATTTTAGTCTTAAGACCTGAATTGTTATCTCTATCGGTTATCCCTAATATTTCAAATTGGTTAGGGTTATAATTTGCAAAGAAGGTTGGAGGAACTCCCATTGCTCCGTCATAGTCTATGGGTATTTCAGATACTTTTTTTACCAAAATAGCATCGTAATTGTCAAACTTAGGATACATTGTAGGCGAGTATGACTTGTATAAATCTATTTCTTCATGACGTTTATTATGGTCTAAATTCGTGTACCAGCAGATATTTCCCATTTTTGATAATATCAAACCATCATTATTAATTGTAATATTTGTTTTTGTTTCATCATATACAGATGGAATTGCAAAAGACATTGGACCGCTATTATAACCTAGCCAAATTTCATTGCTTCTTAAGAGAGAAAAGATGTCTTTATATGTTACATTGTTTTGATTACCAATTATTAAGAAACTCTTTTTGTTCTCAATTAGTTTCGCCACATATTCGCGGAACAGCGAGAACGGAGGATTTGTCACCACAATATCAGCTTCCTTCAGCAATTCTAAACATTCAGGTGAACGGAAGTCACCGTTACCTTTAAGTGTGGTAAGCACATTCTTGTCATTTTTGATAAGCCATTCCACATCAGTGAGGTCGGTGGCGCCGTCGCCGTTTACATCTGTCACTTCGGTGATTACAATTTTGTGAGGCACGCGGGTTTTCTGTTGTTTGCCGTTAGGTTCATCTGACTCAAACAGACTCATTTGCGTATCGGCTACTGGCGAACCGTCGTAGCAAGTGGCAATCAGTTTTTTCAGGCCAAGCGAATTGAAATTAAGGGCAAAGTATTTGAAAAAATTGCTTTCGTAAGGGTCGTCGCAATTGCAGAACACCGTTTTCCCGGCAAAATGCTGGCGATAGTGTTTCAGCTCGCTAGCGATATCAGCAAGTTGCGTGTAAAATTCGTCGTTCTTTGCGCTTTTTGCTTGATTTAGATTTTTATTTGCCATAATGATTGATAGTTTTCCGCACAACTATCAATCATTTCAATCGGGCAATAAGAAAGGTGTGAACCTTTCTACTCACATTCACGAGGAGCGTCGGATGAACCCCGCCTACACTTGCAGTCTAGCCCACACCTATAGGGTGCGAGCATTAACTCTTAAAAGTGTAGTATGGTTCGGTGCGAGCGCTTTCCGTGAATTTGCTTTATCCGATTATCCAGAACAATCAGTTTCCGACGCTTTTTGTTTGAATGTGAATAATAGCTAATGCGTTATGTTTTAATATGTTAGTTTGATGATTACTTTTCTGTTTTCGTTATTTGCTATTTTAGTTTGTTTAAAATCTCATTTGCGGATATTCCCATTTTGCAGAAAGCAAACCAACGTTTACCTAAATCTTTAATGGAAGCACCAATATGATAAACATCGTTGTCAATGATTAAGAATCTGTCGTGACAATTCTTGAAAACTGTCACTTCAATTTCTTTGTATTGACTATTATGCTTATCAATGTCAGTCTGCAATTTACTATTAATTTCTTGAGTATATATTTGTGTTCTGACATTCTCAGCACGTTTGTCCAACATGGCGAGTACCGAATCATCTATGTAATTGTCTATCAATGTTATTTGATGTTTGGCACTTCGGATTAAATCGTTTACAAATTTATAAGCTTCGAATATTTGTCCATTGTAGAATATTCCTTCCACGGGCGGCAACGATGTGCGGACAAAGAAATCTATTTTATTCTCGGTTTCGGCAACACGTTGTTCAAGTCGCTCAAACCGTTGGTTGATAGAATAACCTCGCAATAAATACTCTTTTAAGACTTTGTTTGCCCACTGACGGAACTGAATGCCTCGTTTGGTATTTACTCTGAAACCAACAGAGATAATTACATCAAGGTTGTATAGTTCAACTTGTCGATTAACCATCCTGCCACCTTCCTTTTGAAGTAGTTCCAAAATGGAACTAGTTGAACCTTTGTCAAGTTCTCCGCTGTCAAAAATATTCTTCAGATGTTTCGTAATAGCCTGACGTTGAACACCAAACAACTCTGCCATTTGTGCTTGTGTCAGCCAAACCGTCTCATTATCAAGACGAACTTCGAGCTTTATCTCTTCGTTAGGCTGGTATAATATTATTTCGTTTTTGTCGTCCATAAATCAGTGCTACGCCTCTACAATATCCGTTTGCAAAAATAGTCAAATTTTTATTCTTCTTCCACCTTTGCGCGTTTGCTGTCCCAAATCATGTAAACGATGATGACGATATACATGACCAAGGCGATGAGGCCTGCAATCGGGAGTTCGTTGAACAATCCGCCATCGGCTGTACGAGCCACTGCATCGACATTGCAGAACTTGAGGATGGCGCTGACCACGCCCATCAAGGCGCCGCCGGCAATGAAACCTGAGGCAATGAGGGTGCCGCGGTTATAGCGTGCATCGTTGAGCTTCTGGTCTTTGCTGCGTGTGCTGACAAACCACGACACGGCACCGCCAATGAGCAACGGCACATTGAGGTCAATCGGGATGAACATGCCCAAGGCAAATGGCAATGCCGGAATCTTGCAGAAATTGAGAATCAAGGCGATGGCAGCACCAATACCGTAAAGCAGCCAAGGTGCGCTGCCGCCCGACATCATAGGCTCGATGACAGCCGACATGGCGTTGGCTTGCGGTGCAACCAAAGCATCGTCGCCGACAAAACCGTAGGCTTTGTTCAGCACCATGATGACGCCAGCCACGGTTGCAGAAGCAACTGCGACACCGACAAATTTCCAAATCTCTTGTTTCTTAGGCGTGGTGCCAATCCAGTAACCTACCTTCAGGTCGGTGATGAAAGCACCTGCCACAGCTAAAGCCGTGCAGACCACGCCACCTATTATCAATGCGGCAGTCATGCCTTCGGCGCCGCTCAAACCGGCTGCAACCATGACCAGTGAAGCCAAAATCAAGGTCATCAGGGTCATGCCGCTGACGGGATTGGAGCCTACGATTGCAATGGCGTTGGCGGCCACAGTGGTAAACAAAAATGCAATGACGGCGACGACCAAAATGCCGATGGCAGCATGGCCAACGTTATGCACAACGCCAAACCAGAAGAACAGGAAGGTGATGAGCAACACAGCCACGATTCCAATGATGATGGTCTTCATGGAAAGGTCGCTTTGGGTGCGGTCAACAGGTTCGTTGCTCGTTTTCTTGCCTTTGAATTCGTTGGCAGCCAGCCCGACTGACGACTTGATGACGCCCCACGATTTGATGATGCTGATGACACCGGCCATGGCAATGCCACCGATGCCGATGTGGCGGGCGTAGTTCTTGAAGATTTCTTCAGGAGCCATCTGCCCGATGGTTGAAGTGATGCCGGCATTCATCAGGTCGATGATTTGGTCGCCCCAAATGAGGTTCATGCCCGGAATGATGATGAACCAGACCAGCAATGAGCCGCAGCAGATGATAAAGGCATATTTCAGTCCGATGATGTAACCCAAGCCGAGCACGGCTGCGCCTGTGTTCACCTTGAACATCAGTTTGGCTTTGTCGGCCAAGGCAGCGCCCCAGCCCATCATGCGTGTGGTGATGGTCTCCGACCACCAGCCGAAAGTGGCGACGATGAAATCGTAAAGACCTCCAATCAAACCGCTGACAACCAGCAATAAGGAATCCTTGCCTTTTTTCTGTCCGCTGACTAAGACTTGCGTTGTAGCCGTGGCTTCAGGGAACGGGAATTTGCCGTGTTGTTCCTTGACGAAATATTTGCGGAAAGGAATGAGGAACAGGATGCCCAAAATGCCGCCCAGCAGCGAGCTGATAAACACCTGCCAGAAATTGATTTCGATGGCATAGCCCTTGCCTTGCAGAATGTAAAGTGCCGGAAGCGTGAAGATGGCGCCAGCCACCACGCCGCCCGAACAGCCGCCGATGGATTGAATGATGACGTTTTGCGAAAGTGCGTCGTTTTTCTTGGCCAGTCCCGACAAGCCTATGGCGATGATGGCAATCGGGATGGCGGCTTCAAACACCTGGCCGACTTTCAGTCCGAGGTAAGCGGCAGCCGCCGAAAACAGAATGGTCATCAACAGACCGGTGACGACCGACCAAACGGTAACTTCCTGATACTTCTTGTTTTTCGACAAGATGGGTTCGTACTCTTCGCCCGGTTTCAGTTCGCGATGCGC
>CALBNP010000084.1 GCA_937896505.1 uncultured Bacteroidales bacterium
CGCCCATGAAGTGTGCGTTGAGGTCCTTGATCATGTCGTCGCCAGTGCCTTTGGCAATGCCAATGACGTGTTCGGTAACGAAATTCAGGGCTTTGCTTTCGTCAACAACGTTCCATTCGACGATTTGCTTGCATTGTGGGCAGCGTTCTGGAGCTTCTTCTCCTTCGTGTACATAGCCGCAAATAGGGCAGATGAATTTTTTCTTCATTTGTAATTCCTTTCTGTATTTTTTAATTAGTTCAAAATTGTAATCATTTCAAATCGGTGCAAAAGTATATATTTTCTCGATACGTATTGATGTTTTCGGGAAAATTATTTTTCGTCAACGAAATAATCGCAGACAACACGCGAAAGCCGCACTCCCTTGCAATAGTTCGAAACTTCTTGATGTAAGGGGTGCTTTTTATAGGTTTCCAAATCCTCGATGTTGCGGAAAGTGGCGGTGAGCACGGCATCGTAGGCAGCATCCGACTCCTTTATATTAATGCCGACTTCGGCACTGAGCAATTCAGGGATTTTCCCGACGAGGGCTTCCAGGTGTTCTTTCATCCATTGTGCGTTTTCGGTGCAGGTGCGTCCTTCGGCCTCGTCCTTGAATTTCCACATTACGATATGCTTCAAGATTTTCATTTCCTTGTCATTTTGAATTTCTGCAAAATTACAAAAATATTCTTCATTCTTCATGCTTCATTTCGCATTTTATCCTACCTTTGCAATTTCATTTTATCGTTCTAACTTTATTCTTATGTTGAATAGAAGATTTTTGAGAGTCAAGGCTTTACAAGAGATTTACGCCTATCATCAAGCAGAAAACACCAATCTTGAACAAGCCGAACGCCGCCTTCTTGAAGGGGTGGATAACCTTTATGAACTCTTTGTTTACCAAGTGTCGTTTTTGGTTGAGCTGAAGAAATTCGCCGAACGCCGCATCGAGGAAAACCTCAACAAGAATTTTCCGACGGCTGATGACCTGAATCCGAACATGAAATTTGTCAACAACCGCATCCTCAAGGCACTTGATGATAACAGAAACCTTATGGAATATGAGGAGAAGCACGCAATCAATTGGGCTGACTATCGTGAGGATTTCATACGCTCGTGCTATAATCGTCTTGTCGAATATCCTGAGTATAAGGAATATATGAATAACGGAGAGGATAGCTTCGCTGACGATAAGCGTTTCCTCGTTTCGGTCATCGACACCTATATGGCCGACGATGCTTCGCTTTACGATTTCTTTGCGGCTCTCCGCTTGTCGTTCAGCAGCGACTATCAGATTGCGGTGTTCCTGCTTTGGAAGTTCATCAACGAGATGCCATCATCATTTAACGAAAATAGCAAGTTGCCTCCTGTCTATAAGACTGAAAACGATGAAGTTAACGAAGATAGGGAATTTGTCGTCAAGTTGTTTAGGGGAACCATTCTCCATGCCGACGAATATATGCAAATCGTGAAAGACAACATTTCCAATTGGGAATACGATCGTCTGGCTTTGATGGACAAGATATTGATTTTCATGGCTTTGACAGAGTTCTTGGAGTTCCATTTCATCCCTGTCAAGGTGACAATCAATGAATATATTGAACTCTCGAAGTTCTACAGCACGCCTGACAGTCGCCGTTTCGTCAACGGTATGCTCGACAAGATTTCCCAGCAGCTGAAGGCTGATGGTCGGATGAAGAAAACAGGCCCTGGCTTGATTGACAAATAATTGCAATAATCGAAACATTTTTCCGTTATCAAATAAATAGTTGAAAAAAATGAAGCGTTACATCTCAATAATTGGTTTGCTGCTCCTTTCGTTCGCTACGCTGAAGGCTACGGCCCAGGTCGATAACGGAGCGTTTCGTATGCTGACGGCCAATAACTCGGCTCGTACTGCCGCTTTGGGCGGCTTGCCATTGCCAATGCACGATGGCGATTTGTCGTCATCGTTGTTCAACCCCTCGTCGATTTGCCCTTCGATGAACAACCAATTGTCATTTTCGTGGGTGGGCGATTTCAATACGGCAACGAATTTTGCTACGGCTCAATACTCCCATACCTTCGAAAAGGCAGGCAGTTTCGCAGGTTCGGTCCAATATCTCAACCACGGCGAGATGACCTATACATCTGAGAGTGGCAATGAAACAGGTGGCAATTTCAATGTGTCGTCATACGCCGTCACATTGGGATGGGGACGCGAGTTGACCGACAAGTGGAGCATTGGCGCCAACCTGAAATATGCGGGATTGCAATACGAGAGCTATCGCGCTGGTGCCTTGGCTGTTGACGTGGCCGGTACCTATTGGTCCTATTCCAACTGGGCTTTCACCCTTGCTGCCCGTAATATTGGTACCCGATTGTATTCCGATTTCGAAAGCGGTCGCATGAAGTTACCGTTGCGGATTGACTTTGTGGCTTCTAAGAAACTTGACCACTTGCCCTTGACTATCGTGATGGGATTCAAGGATATACAGAAGTGGAACAAATATCATGCGAATCCATATGTTGAGCCTGACCCCATCACGGGCATTACCCCTGAGGCAACCAAAACGGAGATTTTCTTCACCAACTTGGCCTGCCATCTCGTGCTTGGCGGCGAACTCGAATTGGGCAAGAATCTAGTGCTTCGCGCATCATATGATTATGAGGTACATCGCAATATGAAACCTGTAGAGGCTCGTTCTTTGGTCGGTTTTTCTGCAGGTTTCGGTTTGAAAATCAAGATGTTCGAAATTGATTACTCGCGCTCGCGAAACAATATCGTAGGCTCGCCCAATTATCTCACGCTGCGCATTGATTTGAGTAAGTTCAAGTAAGTGTTATGTATCTCCACGAACTCAAGCTTGCGAATTTCAAGAACTGCGAATCGGCTGAAATGAAGTTCTCCGAAAAGGTGAACTGCTTTGTCGGGCTGAATGGTGCTGGCAAGACCAATATCCTCGATTCCATTTATTATCTTTCGTTTTGCAAGAGTTTCTTCGGTTCGGCTGACAAACAGAATATCCGTCACGACCAGGATTTCTTCGCCATTCATGGTGTGTATTCTCACGATGAAAAGGAAGATGAACTGGTGTCGTGTGTGCAGAAGCATGACGCGCAAAAGTCGTTTCGTTTCAACAAGAAAGAATACAACCGATTGGCTGACCATATCGGGAAGTTCCCATTGGTGATGATTTCGCCCTACGACCGCGACCTCATCAACGAAGGAAGCGAGTTGCGTCGGAAGTTTATCGATGGCGTCATTTCGCAGTTCGACCCGCTGTATCTCAATGCTTTGCTGAAATACAATCGAGCTTTGCTGCAACGCAATATGCAGCTGAAGCAGTTTGCCGAGACGCGTCATTTCGACCACGATTTGCTTCGCCTTTGGGACGAACAACTTGTGTGCAACGCTGATGATATTTACCGCAAGCGTCTCCAATTTCTCGATGAGTTTTTGCCGATTTTCCAACATTATTACGAAGTGGTTTCGGGTAATAATGAGCAAGTTGGAATCGCCTACCAGTCGAAAATGGAGAAAAAACCATTGCTTGAACTCTTGGATGAGAGTTTGCAGCAAGATTTGCATTCGGGTTACACCAATGTGGGAATCCACAAGGATGACCTTGATTTTTCACTTGACGGGCATCAATTGAAAAAGTTTGGCTCGCAAGGACAGCAGAAGTCGTTTGTCGTCTCCATCCGCTTGGCCCAATTTGAATTCAACTACCAGAAGATTGGCTATAAACCGATTTTGCTGTTGGACGATATCTTTGACAAACTCGATGACCAGCGCGTCATGAAATTGGTTCGTCTGGTCGGCGACGATCATTTTGGTCAGGTGTTTATTACTGATACTCAGCAACAAAGAGTGGAACGGTTGTTTGAGAATACCCTCATCAACCACAAGATTTTCGAGGTTGAAAAGGGTAAGGTAGCCGAGATAGGAGGGGTCCGATGATTTATTACGATGTACATCCTTTGAAGGAACTGATCAAGCAGTTCTATGAGATGCGCCGTGGGGCAGGTTATCTTGACGAAGTGAAGGTCGTCAACTCGTGGAAAGATGTGGTGGGACCTTTTATCGCTTCACATACCATCGACTTGAACATCCGCAATGGCGTGCTGTTCGTGCGTGTCGATTCGGATGCGCTTCGCATGGAATTGAATTATTCCAAATCGTTGCTAATCAAAAATTTGAATTCCGTTGCTGGACGTGATGTCATTTCGGAAATCGTGTTGAATTAGCGCCGGCAAATCTCCTTAAAATCGCAATTCTCGCATTTCTTTACATCGTTGGTTTGTTCGAAATCTTGCTCTGGATTTGCAATTTCTTCGGCTATGGCGCTGAGCATTTTCTCCATGTCGTCGATGAAGGTATCGTCTTCAAGGAATGGAACGATGGTGCCAACTGGCTTTCGTGCTGGCTTTCTGAGTGGGAATTCCAGTTGGTTGCTGTATTTGAGCGCATGGATGCAACCTTGCACCTCGCCAGCTTGGTAGCTTGGATTGTTTTTCAGGAACATGTACTGATATAGAAGCAGTTGCAAGGCTTTGGCAGGAATGCTTTTCAGATATTCAAGGTCATCTTGCTTATCGAGACGATAAGGTAGAGTGACATCTCCACTTCCAACCTCCCCAGTCTTGTAGTCGATGACGCGCAACATTCCATCAAAACGGTCAATGCGGTCGGCATTGCCTTTAAAGGCATAGGAACCGTTGGATGTGTCGCACTTTGCATATAGTTCCGATTCTGTATCGATGATGGAAATCGTATTACCGTTTTTTAGTTGCAAAGAAGTGTAGTTCAGGTAGTTCTCAAGTTGCTGATGGATGTTCAATTTGTTCAGGTAGTTGTAGCCAATGTCGGTCATGCCTCGCGGGTTGCTTTCTTCGATGGCTTGGCTGAGGGCATTTTCTTTTTGTGATGAAATGAGTTGGAATTCTTCTTTATCAATGGGTTTTGCTTGTTTCTTGTAACCTTCAAGAAGAATCTCAAGGGTCCGGTGAATGATGGTTCCTTTTATGTTGGTCCCCATTTCTTCGTCAAAGCTGTTGTCGTTGATGCCCATGATGTATTTGAGGTAGAATTTCATCGGACAATCAATATATGACGACAGCGAAGTAGGGGAGAGCCCTCGCTCTGTAAGAATGTGCTTGATTTTGTCCATCACGGGCTGCTTTTGGGCAGTGTTTGCAATGGCTGAAGTGGTTTCGCTGGTGTCGGTGGCAAAAGTTTCTTTTACGACTTTGATATTGTCATGTCTTGCCAATTCATGCTCGATTTGCAAGATGAAACGGCTTGGTTCGCCTCCTGAAGCAGATGCTAAGTTGTTGTAATATAGATTGATGTCGTTGCTGTTTTGCAGAAGATGATAAAAATGGTAGGCAAACACGGCTTGCTTCTCGGTATAACCAGGAAGCCCGAAAACTCGTTTGATGAAGGATGGAATGAAGCTGGATTGCGATTTGTCGGTAGGCAAGATACCTTCGTTGACGCTGAGCACATGAAGTTTGCTGAAATCGAGGTTACGGGTTTCGAGCAATCCCATGATTTGCAGTCCGTTAGTGCTGCTGCTGTTGAGTTTGATGGCTGCGCCTGACGAAAGGGTCCGATAGAGAATCTCTACGCTCTTAATGTCGTTGGCATAGTCGGGATGACGCTCTACGACTTGCTTGATGCGGATTATCGTCTTGCCGATTTCGCTCACCTGATTGAGAAGGAAAACCATTTTGTTTGGCTCCTTTTTTGATTGTATCTTATTGGCAATGAACGACAATAGCTGCAAGATGTTGTTGCAAAAACCGATGGCTTTCTGCTCGTTTTCTTGTTTCGTTTTTAGGATGAGATGGAGAAATGTCTTGATGTCGGGTGTGGTATCGAAACTTGCGAAGTCGCTGTCTTCAAAGATGAACTTTCCATTTTCTCCAGCTTGTTTCTTCCAACGCTCGTAGGATTGTAACTCGTTGTTTGAGAATATGATCCTGACCAATTCGAGGTCCATGATGCGGAAAATGTGCCAAATGTACCAGCCTTCGATGGTCTGTTCTTCGCCTTTGATGGTGATTTTACGTTTGATTTTGTTCCAACGTTGGATGGAAAAATACTCCTTAATGAGTTGGTTGACAGTGGTTTTGTTGATAGGATAACCCATTGAGACTTTGAAGTCGCCGAAAGCATCGGTGCTGGGAATGGAGTTCAGCACGGGAATCAGCAATTTCTCGTCGGCGAGGATGATGGCTGCGTTGCTGTCGTTGTTGACTTGCAACTTGGCTTGCAAGGCTTTGGCTTGCAGTGTGTTGCCACTTGCGCTGATGATGTGAATGTGTTTCTCTTCGGTGAGCAGACGGTTGCTGACGCTGTTTTCCATCCATTTAGGGTGGGTCAGTCGGTAACGCCGTGCAAAAAGTCCCGCTTCGTTGTTGGTGTCGTCAATATAATAGGAATCGTAGTCGAAGATGACTTCTGCCAAACCGTTTTTCACCAGCTTATCGATGATGGCATCTTCGGTTTTGGTAAGCGCGTTGAATCCTGCGAAGATAATTTTCCTTTCGCCGATGGCTTGGCAGAGACTATTGTCGTCAAGATGAGCCAAATACTTGGTTATCATGCCATAATAGCCTTTTCCTTGTTGCTCTAAACGCTCGCGCAAACGTGTATAATACTTGTAAAGCGACTTGAAGAAATCGAGATACTTGCGCTCTTTTTCCTTGCTTTTCTCTTCGTCGAAGTCCCAGATTTCGAGTTTCTTGTTGTCGAGGACATAGTTGAAGAGTTGCTCGGCATCCACATCATATTGGTCGATTTCGTCGAAATCTTTGGCCATTTGTGCGGCTTGGCTGCCGAAAGTTTTAAGGTCGGAATCGCTGTTGTGACGCAGTTCTGCATCAATGTCGATAAGTTCGAAAAGCATGTCGATATTGTCAACCAGAAGCTTGCCGCTCCATTGGGTCATGGCTTCTTGGATGGAGAGCATCTGCGGCAGCCAAATGGTTGTCGCACTGTCTTTCTGGAACTCTGAGCGTAGGTAGAAAGCGGCTCGTTTGTTGGGAAAGACAACGGTAAGTTCTTGTTTCTGAAGGTCGTAATGCTCTTTGATGTGCTGAGCGATACGATTGATGAAGGTTTCTTTCATTTGATTTTATTTAGTTGTTCCTCAATGCTTTGCAATTGTTCGGCTTTGCCTAAGTCGAACCAGAATCCTGGATTGATGGGATGGCTGATGATGCGTTTCTGTTGTGCGAGTTTCAGATAAAGGTCGATAACGCTCGCTGGTCTTTCTTCGAAATGTGCAAAAAGGTCGCTGCGGAAGACGTGCATTCCGCTGAAGGCCATTTCTTGGTAGTCGTCGTGGATTTCGTTTACCCATTTGTAGCGTTCTTCGGCTTTGTTCTTCCATCCGATGAGCTGATGGTTTTGGTCGAAAAGGAGCTTGCGCGAGGTCTCCCGATTTTGTGTCAGAAGCCATGCATCGTCTTTTGAATCAATGAATTGCTGACTTATCTCCTTGAGGTTCACATTGCTGATAATGTCAACATTGTGGACAAAGACAGCTTTCGAGTCGTGAAAAAGGGAAGAGGCTTTCACAATGCCGCCTCCGGTGTCCATCAGCAGGTCCCGCTCGTCGGAGATGCGGATTTCAGCATCGAAGGCATGGCTGTTGACGAAGTCGATAATCTGTTGACCGAAGTGGTGCACGTTGATAACGATATGGTGAAAACCATTGGAAATCAGGGCCTCAATAGTGTGTTGCAGCAAAGGCTTTCCGTTGATTTCGACCAAGGCTTTGGGTTTATCGTGGGTGAGTTCCTTGAGACGGGTGCCCAAACCCGCTGCCAGAATCATGGCGGTGGTGTCGTGTTTGGTCATAGGCCGCTTTCCTCCTCGATTTTTTGTTCTATGTGGTTCAGTTTCAAGTGAATGTCTGGATATTCATCTTTTAGCCAGTCGTAAATGCTTTGGGCAAAGAACACGGAACGGTGCTGTCCGCCAGTGCAGCCGAACGAAATCATAAGGTTGGAAAAATGACGTTCGCAATAGTTTTCTACACTTTGCGCCACGATGCCTTTCACGTGGTCGAGGAAGATGTGGGTCTGAGGCTTGGCATTCAGATAATCGGCGACTTCCCAGTCGCGGCCAGTCTTGGTCTTGAACTCGGGTTCGCGTCCAGGGTTGGGAAGGGCGCGGCAGTCGAATACGAATCCGCCTCCGTTGCCGCTGAAATCGTCGGGATAACCTTTCTTGAACGAGAAGCTGTTGATGGTAACTGTCAGTTTTCCAATATCTTGCTTCCCGTCAACGTGGTATTTCGCATTCAGCATTGACAACTGGTTGAGCACCGATTGTAGTTCGGGATAGCCTTCTAAAGGATGCTTCAAAGTGTGTGTTTCTATCTCATTTAGGGCAAATGGTATGCTTTCCATGAAATGGGCTTTTTTCTGTATCAGACCTCTAAATCCGTATGCGCCAAGCACTTGCATCAGTCGAAGATAGACGAAATAGGGTAGGAATGTGTCGAAACGGACTTCTTCGGGACTGATGTGGCGTGCCAGTTCGGTTTTGTAGTAGTCGATGAGCTGGTCACGTATGGCTTGTGGCATCTGTGCCTTCACTTGGTAGAGAAGCGAGACTACATCGTAAGGCAACGGTCCTTTTCGTCCGCCTTGAAAATCAATGAAATAAGGTCTGCTATCCTTGAGCATGATGTTGCGTGACTGGAAATCGCGATACATGAAGAAGTCGTTTGGGGCTTGGCTGACGAAATCGGCGAAGGCTTCGAAATCGTGGTTCAGACGGGTTTCGTTGAAGACTATTTCTTGGTGTGGCTTCACGAAATAATACTTGAAATAGTTCAGGTCGTCGATGATGGCTTGGCGGTCGAAACAGGATGATGGGTAGGCTTTGGTGTAGTCTAATCCTTGATGCCCAGTGCATTGAAATTCGACTAACTGCTTGAGTGTCATCTTGAAAAGGCAAATCAATTCTTCATCGTATCCTTTGCCTCTCAGGGCATTCTGCACATGATTGAAAAGGTTGTCGTCTCCAAAGTCGTTTTGGATGTAGCAGCAACGGTCGTCGCTAACGGCAAGCACTTCGGGCACATTAAGGTGCTTTTCGGCAAAGTGCCGGCTGAAACTGATGAAAGCTTCGTTTTCTTCAATATTGGTGCTGTAAGTGCCTATCAAACTGCCTGTTTCGGTGACGATGCGATAATATTTCCTCGATGAGCCTGACTCGGCAATGGGGAGAATATCGGTGACGATATAGCCTGATGACTTCGCAAGTTGCACTAAAGCTTCTTGAATTTCGATTGTCTGCATTGTGTTTCGTTTTGCGCAAAGATAATAAGAAAAATTTGCATATTCTATCTTTCATCTCCAATTTAATGAATTTTGTAGTGTATCAAGCTCTAATACTATGAAAAAGAAATACTTATGGGGACTTCTATTTTTAGCATTTTTGCGCCATTCCTCTGAACTTCGTGTAGTCCGTTAGCCAAATTTCAAAGTGAACAACGCGGCAAATATATGAATTTTCTTCTATTTTCTAACTTTTC
>CALBNP010000085.1 GCA_937896505.1 uncultured Bacteroidales bacterium
TCGAAGGCTTCTTGACGCATTTCCTGTGTGGCGTCAATTTCAGGCATTGGCTTGGAAGTGAGTTCGTTGCGGCGGCTTGCAGCCGACATGCCCAACCAGTGCGCCATGTCGGAACCTGAGAGTTCAACAGCCTTGTCAACGTCAGGATAGACAGCGACACCATTGCGGGTGAAGCCTTGTTCGCTGACGTCGGCGCTCCATTGGAAGGTGTAACCCTTGTCGATGGCGTATTGCATCACTTCCATCAGTTCGTCGATAGGCAGGTTGTAGTAAGGGCAGCCGCGCCAATTGTCTTCGATTTCGAGGGCGAATGGCTCATAAAGTGGATGATGGGTGTAAGAAGTCAAGGTAATGTAGTTGTCGGCTTCAAGGCCCAGCGACTTGGCGTATTCCTGTGGGGTCATGCCGTTCACTTTTTCGGGATATTTGCCGAGATAAGCATCGTAAATGCCTTGCAGGCCTTCTTTCCAGACAGGGCTGAGTTTGCTGAAATCGCCTTTGGCGATGGCTCTGACATAACCTGTGGCCACAGCGTCGAGTTCAGTGTGGTTTGGCAGGGTGCCGCCATAGCGGTTGCCCGGCATGTCTTCCTGACGCACGAAACCGTAGTGTTCGAGGCAATAAAGCACGTCGCCACACTTGCCGCCGGGAGCCCAGCTGGCATTGCCGTGCAGACGGACGTATTTCTCGGCGCGGTCCATCATGGAGTGGCTGATGACGAACATTTCCGAAAGGTCGACATCAACGCCCTTGATGCGGAGGGCTTCGGCTTCCATGAGGGCGATGCCGGAATGTGCCCAGCAGGTCGACGAGCGGTTTTGGTCGCGGATGCCGGTGATAGGCGCTTCCTTGATGGTGGTGAACTGGAAGCCTTCTTCTTTCTTTTCATCTTGTGCCTGGACTGCTGTGAATCCCATCATCAGCGCCAAGGCGAGGAATAAATGCTTTTTCATATTGGTAGTATTTGATTGTTGTTGTTTTGCTAATTAAAAAGGTAAAGTTTTCTTACTTGAATTTATCTCCACTGAAACCATGTCCTAATTCCCAATGGATATCTTTTTCGTATCTGAAAACTTCGATGTTGAAATAGCAGTTTATCAAAGGGGTAAGCATCGGCGCCAATTCGTCAATCCAAGAGCCTACGTAAACTACGAACTCTTCACTTTCTTGATTGACTCGTCCGCGAGGAATCATGGTGTAATCGCCAACATAACGCTCGGCTATACCTTTTTGTGCCAATTCCTTGAAATGCTCTTTCCTCCACATATCAGCATGAAGTTTGCCGTAAATGCGTCTTCCCATCCTGTCGGGTCTGACTTTTGCCGCATCGGTCTTGAAAACGCCGAACAAGTCACATTCATCAGTATCTAGCCAGAAAATGCCAATCTGTGGCTCGCGTGATTCTGCAAAATTTGCCATGGCTGCTACCAGACTGTCATGCTTCTCCTGTGAGGCTTCAGTAATATCGTGTGTATTTGTGTTATCTTCCTGCATATCTCGTATTATTTTCGGCAAAGATACAATAAAAAAGTGAATGGCAAAATTGTATCTTGCAAACAAAAAACAGCCTCCGTTTCCAAAGGCTGTTCTGTAGAGACGCGATTCATCGCGTCTCCCGAATTGTGTATATATGAGACGCGATGAATCGCGTCTCTACAAGGTGCAAAATTATCGTGTCGCAAAATTCACCCCTTCTGTTGTTTTTTTCGGAATTTCTGTATTTTTGCACCTTCAATATCATAAATCTATCAAGTTATGCGAAAAAGGCTTACTTTCATCATCATGGCATTCCTTTTATGCCAAGGGCTTGAGGCCCAGAACAAAGACGGGTTGAATTTTTTCAATCTCGTCCTGCCCGATAATGCTGTGGTCAGCTACGAGCTGGCTGATGGCGTTGACATTCAGTTCCAAGACTCCATCATGGTTGTGAACGACCTGAGTTTCTATATGGAGGATGGTGTCAAGTACTTTTTCTCGGAAGAGGAAATTGCCGCCGTGGGCGAAAACAGCGACGAAAACGCTTCCTACATTGCCGCCGACAAACTGTATGTGAAATGCAAAGGGGAAGGCAATGTCGTCATTTCCGACCTCTTGGGGCGCGTGGTCTTCAGCCAGCCAAGCTGTGAGGAATGTGTCATCGACTTGGCAACCTTGCGCGGCAACACCTTGTATCTTATCAAAGTCAACAGTCAAACCCTCAAATTCATAAGAAGATGAAGAAAACATTGTTATTCGTGGCTTTTCTGCTGCTGGGTTTTGTCGGCTTCGGCCAAAACCAGAAGCCATACTATATCAAGTATCGGACGCAAGACAGCACCGTCTGCCGTAACACGCAATCCGTCAATGGCATACATGTCGATGCCCTCGGACACGAATTGATTCATGAAGACGGAACGGACTGGACTTCGTTGGCTGATTTGGACACCGTTTACATTTACCGTGAGGAAATGGTCAACCCTAATTACGTGCCGATAGATTGGGACAATACGACCTTGGTTTCGGGTGATACAACCACAGGAAACTACCAAATCCATTTCGGTGGCGAATTGCCCGAACTGCTTCCGGGATCGGTCATTGCCATCGACCAAGACACCTTGGTCCGCTACATTTTCATTGAATCTGTTGACGTGGTCGGGAACACCGTAAACCTCACTTCGACAGAGGCCTATCTCACGGACATTTTCGCCGACACCGACTTCACGCTCACGACGGCTGACGAAGGCAAAGGCCCGAAAGATGGCAACGTGTTCTATCCCGTTGCCGCCTACCAGCTTAACGAACATGGCGTTTACGAGCCTCTCGACCTGAGCCGGCTTCGCGACGATGGCTGGGGCTTCACACACGACCTTTGGGAATTTGGCGGAAATTTCAATGGAGAGGTGCTCTTTTCAGGCAGCAATTTCTCTGTCTATATGGAACGCATGAACTTCAATTTTGACCTCGATTTCGATCTTCAATTGAATTTCAGCGGAAGGGACGTTCACGAAATTGTGGGCAATGCCATCGACAGGTACAGAAGCCGTGCCTTGAATGTGAATGCCTCCTTGGTCGGCACATTCGATACCGAGCAGCGGGTGCGTTGCGATGTTACCGGTAGTTGCGGCTTTAATCCTGGCTATGAAATCTGGAAACACAATATGTTCCGTCCTGTTACCGCGAGGTTCCTCGTGTATGGCGTTCCAATCTCCATCAAGCTGAATTCCGACCTTTACAGGCAGGTAGTGTTGACTGCAAGCGGCAATATTTCGGCCTACACCGGCTTCTCCGACATCGCCCAAGGTCGGGTAGGATTCGAGTGGCGGCAAGCAGGCGGGATAAGCCCCGTGGCCTCGTTCTCCAACACGTTCGACTACACGCCGCCCACAGTGGAAGGCAAAGGCACGGCGGAGGCCAAGGTTTGGGCCATTCCAAGGATAAGGCTGATAGTTGAGGAGCTTTTAGGCCCTTCGTTTGACTTCAAGCCTTACCTTTCCACCACTTTAAGCGGCGGTTTCAAGGAGGAACTGCTGGGACAGGGTAACGATTTCTGCGCATGGAGCCTCGACTGCAACACCGGCATTGATGCCTGCTGCGGCCTGAGCCTGCAATTCATAGGTTATGAGGTGGAGAACATTTCCACCCCTACTTGGAACATCGTTGACCGCCCGCTCTATCATTCGCCGCAGAGAATCGAATACAACGGTTCGAAGGGAACCGAAATAAGGATTGGGCAGAGAAACACCATCGGCTTCACGATATACGACCGCAACCATCTGTTCAATACGGATGTGATTACGCCTTTGCCGCAGTTCGTGAAATTTGAGGGCGACGGCGAAATTTCCTCCGAATATGGCATAGCCCACAACGGTACGGCTACGGTGGAATGGACTCCTGCCGGCGACCAGGATGTGCTGAGGGCGGTTTTGTACGATATCAACGGCACTGTGTTGGCCGAGGATGAGGTGAGGGCGGAAGGCGACTGGGTTGACCTCGG
>CALBNP010000086.1 GCA_937896505.1 uncultured Bacteroidales bacterium
AATGGGAACTCATCACCAACTTCGAAAAGCCACAATGGCCAAGAGTGTGCGCTTCAGGCAACGGACAATACGTCCACATGGTTGGCACAGAATCCTACTCCGATGCCCAAGGCAACAGTGCTTACCACAACTGGTACAGCCGTTCAACCGACGGCGGCCTCACCTGGAGCGAACCTGTCACCCCTCCGGAAGTCGACGAAGCTTTGTATTACAACAATATCGGTGCTGATGACTATATCATGGCTTCAAACGGTGACAACATCGCCATCCTCTTCGGCAGCATGACCTATGAGATGTTCTACATCATTTCACACGACAATGGTGAAACCTGGGAAAAGCAGTTGGTCGCCGAATTTCCTTACGGACATGGTCACGATTGGTATCAAACTGAAATCACCAGTGACACCGACTCCATTTGGGCACAAGACAATTCACAAAGCATCGCCATCGACAACAATGGTGTCGTTCACGTTGCTTTCGGTTTGACCCGTTGGGCTCCAGCCCCAGAAAGCGGTTTCGGCTACATCACCTACTGGCCTTACACCGATGCCATCGTCTATTGGAACTCTGAATATGTGAATGCAGAAGGCGGCCACGAAATCCTCCGCTTCGGCAAGGAACCTATTGATGCTCAACACCCATTATGGCAGCTCAATGGCGCTGACGGCGTGAGCAGCACCCTTAACGAAGACCGTTTGTGGGAATTGGCCGAAGCCGATGGTCACCAGCACCTCCACCTCTTCGGATGGGTTGATGAAGACGGCAGCGGTGCACCTGACTATACACAATATTGGGACAATCATATCGCCTATGTCAACTACGGCATTGCCAATAGCCCGGCAATCTCTATTGACGAAGAGGGCAATATGGCCATCGTCTATAGTGTCCTTTCAGAAACCCGTATTGAACAATTGCACAACTTCTACTACAGAAGCGCTTATGTCACCTACAGAGACGCATTCGGTAATTGGTATGACGATTTCGAGAACCTTTGCTCCACTTTCGACCACAAGTATCACGAAGCTTATCCGACCTTCGCTCTCTCCAATGGTCACGACAACACGTTCTGGGTTGGCTATTCGGCTGACGAACAAATCGGTCTTTACCTCGACGAGGAACAAGATGGCCTTACCGACAATGCTATCTATCTTGTGAAATTGCAGCCAGAATGCACTAGCGTTGACGACCACCAAGCCGTCAATCCAATGACTGCTGTTCGCGTCTATCCTAACCCAGTTCAAGACGTGCTGAACATCGAAGTGAACGCTTCACAAGCTTCAGAGATGAACATCGCTGTCTATAACATCACTGGCCAGATGGTCATGGAAACCAGCGCTAACATCAGCGCAGGTATCAACACTCCAAGCATCAGCGTCAGCAGCCTCAACAGTGGCATCTATTTCGTCACCGTCAAGGCTAACGGCTTCGAGAATACCATGAAGTTCGTCGTGAAGTAAGAATCGCGGTAAAGGATAATGATAAAAGGTCGCTCCTTGCGGGGCGACCTTTTTGTTTGGCTGTTTTTTTATTATTGTTCTTGCCTGTTGGTGGCAATGTCAATCGCAAGATAGAGTGCCTGGCGGAACGAGTCGGCTGATGCCTTGTTGGCATTGGTGAGGCCGAAGGCGGGGCCGTGCATGGGTGCCGTGCAGATGTTTGGAAGTCCGGCAAAATAGAAGGCACCGCCTTCAACCGACATGATCTTGAACGGTAGTACGCCTTGTTCGTACGTCATGGCCAACACGGCATCGTATTTTTCCCAGAGTCTTGTCGTGAAAAGGCGCGTGGCCGGGAGTGGTCCGAAAGCCATGACACCCTCTTTTTGTGCTTCGGCGATGGCGGGAATGAGAATATCTTTGTCTTCGCCTTGAGGCTCGTCGGCATGTGGGTTGATGCCCATGACGGCAATCTTGGGTGATGATATGTTGAAATCCGTTTTTAAGGCCTGCGACAGCGTTTTCAGCTTCTTTATCACCATCGGCTTGTTGATGGACTGCAAAGCCTCACCGAGTGGCATGTCGTCGGTGGCAAGGCATACGCGCATGCGGTCGCCCACCAATATGCGTACGATGTCGGAATGATCGAAGTTTGATGACAAGAAACCAAGGTGGTTCCTCGCCACGGCCTTGCTGTCGGGAGCCATCACCAAAGCATCGATATTGCCGTTCTTGAGGTCGGCCACGGCTTGCTTCAGCGATAGCACCGACATTTCTGTTGATAATGCGGAAGGTGTGCCAGGAGTGAGTTTCAGCTCGTCTTCCACAATGTTGAGGATGTTGAATTTCTGTTTCCAAGTTTGACGCACGTCGTGGGCCAACGAGTAGTTGAAATCGCTCATGCCGAAGTTCTTCTTGTAGTAGGAAAGCACCTTCGACTGGCCGTAAAGCACAGGGGTTAGCATCGAAAGCAATCGCGAGTCGTCGAAAGCCTTCAAGATGATTTCGTAACTGATGCCGTTAATGTCGCCATGGCTGATGCCAATGAGGGGCGTGATGAGTGATGTCGGTTCGTTCTGCATAGCCTCAATTTTATCAAGTTGATTTTCAACGCGAAAATCGACCTCAAAATTAGGCATAAAAATTATAAAAACAAATTATTTTATGTTTTTTCTATATAAAAGCCTGTTTTTGGAACATTTTCATGATGGTTTCGGTGGCTCCAACCTGTTTTTTAAGGTAATCGGAGCATGCTTTTGAGGCCGAAACGTAAAATTCTTCATCGTTCATCAAACGGTTGAAAATCGAAAGGAGTTGCGCTTCGTTGGTGATGGAGAAAGCACCACCGAAAGCGACCAAATCGACGGCTTCCTTGAAACTTCTGTATTTCGGACCGAAGATCACGGGACAGCCGAAAGTAACTGGTTCCTGGATGTTATGGATATTGACCCCGAAGCCGCCGCCAATATACACGAAACGCGCATATTGGTACAGTTGTGAAAGTATCCCAATCGTATTGAGTACCAGTACTTTTGTGGTTTTGCTGTTATCCAATTCAGTGAAAAGTTGGAAATCATCAAGTTGCGATTTGATTTGAGAGATATGACTTTCCGAAATGTCGTGTGGTGCCATGATGAAGCAGTAGTCGTCGGGCATCTTCTTGATGAAAGCCGACAGCAGTTTCTCGTCGGGTTGCCACGAACTGCCTGCGATGATGCACTTTCTTCCGTTGATGAATTTCTCAATCTCAGGGAAAGGCTTCACCGTTTTGGCAATGGCAGCCACTCGGTCGAAGCGCGTGTCGCCACAAATGGTGACATTATCGAATCCGTTGGAGTGGAGCAGTTGTGAAGTGGTCTCGTCTTGCACGTAGAAATGTGTGACATTGTGCAGCTGCTTGCGGAACCAGCCTCCGTACCATTTGAAGAAATACTGGTTAGGCTTGAGGATGAGGGAAGTGTAGAACAGCGGAATGCCGTTTTGCTTCAAGGCTTGCATATAGTTGAACCAGAACTCGTATTTGATGAAAAACGCGGCAACAAAATGGTGGCGTTCTGTCCATTGTTTGGCGTGTCTTGGCGTGTCGGTGGGCAGATAGACGACTTCGTCGGCGAAGGCATAGTTTTTCCTGATTTCGTAGCCTGACGGTGAGAAGAACGAAAGCGCGATCTGGTATTCGGGATGCTGTTGCTTGATGGCTTCCATCAGCGGTCGACCTTGCTCGAATTCGCCTAATGATGCAACATGGAACCAAATCCATCTGCCGCCTGGTTTGGGGTCGGGAAGCGCTTTGCGACCTTTCACCCATTGCTGGGCTTTCTTGTGTCCAAATAACGCTGCAAGTCGAACTCCAAGACCATATATCCGAATTGCCAGAGTGTAAATGAAACGCATCGATTTGATTGTTGTAGGCAGGCCTAGTTGTAATAATACGCTTCTGGTTGGCGTTGGTAGGTCGGTATGTTCCAAGTGAAGCGGATGCCATAATATAGGTCGTTGAAGCGCTTGTGCTGGTCAACATAGCCTACCGGGACACCGTCGAAGACACGGAAATCGTAGGAGCGCAGGTTGTGGGTGCGTGCCCACGTCATTTCGAGCGAGATGGCGCAGTTGAGCATTCGTGTGTCGTTGAGCAGAAGATAGCCTGTTTCGAGGTGGAATGCTATGCCGCCACGCATCTGGTCGTAACCGTATTTGTAGTCGCCATCCACTTGATAGGGTGTGTTATACATCTGTGTCTCATAGTCGATGCGGATGCGGTTGCGCAAGTAACCTATTCCGCCTTTGATGAAGAATCCGCAGTTGGGATTGATGCCGCATGGAATCAACCTTCCTATTTCGCCTTGGAAATGAAAACCGCGTTGGGCTACTGAAAGTGAGGCGATGTTACCGCTGCCTCCAATTACTTCGCCATCAATAGTGGTGATGCCTTCTCCCAAGATGTCGATTCGGTCGCCTTTGACTTTAGGACCAAAAATGTAGTGTCCGTTCACTCCGAAGAGCCAGTTGTCCTTTGTCTTCTGCATGAATCCGCCGCCAATGGTGTTGCTGACTCCATAGGTGGTCTTGTTGTCCAAAGCTGGGAAATGGAAGGCGTACGAAGCTTGAAACATCGAAACCGGAATGGATTCCTTCATGATGCTCTTTCCTTGCTGTGCTTGCGAAGCAATGGTAAAAGCCGAAAGGAAAATAAGTGTTGTAAATATTCTGCGCATATATAACTTTTTCGTTTGAACGATTGCCGATTGATTTTAGTATGAAACGGGCTGCAAATATATCAAAAATGTTCCCATCTCACTTCACGTTTCAAAATGGCGGGCGGATTACCTCCCACCACTTGGTTGTTTCCCGCAAACTCCGTCTTGAGTAAAGTGCCTGCGGCCAGCACCGAATTGTCGGGCATCTGGGCGCCTTTCAGTATGATGCACTTGCAGCCAATCCAGACATGGTTGCCAATGACGATGGGCTTGTCGTCGTTAATCCTTTGGTTTCCCGAATTATATAATGGATGTTCATCCGTGTCCATCAGCAGCACGTCCCAACTCACGAGGCAATCGTTCCCGAAGGTGATTTCTTTGGCGCACACGATAGTGCTTTCGGCTGTCATGTTGAACTTTTCGCCAAAATTCAACTTGCCTCGCACGCTGATTTTCGAGCCATGACCGATGCTTGCTTTTCCGGCAAAATTCACTTCGCCACTCACTTGCCAGATGGTGCGTGAGCGCTTGCGGTCGTAGTGGCCTACATCGCCAAAACCAATCTTAACCATTGCAGTATCAATGTTTTCCGGCAAGTTTACTTTCCCATTCAGCTCACGCAAGAAAGTGCGATGCGAGACGACAACTGGAAGTTTTACCGCCGTCTTGAATGGGAAATAGTGGAAGTTGAAACGCAAGGTCTTCGGAATGGAACGAAGGATGTTGAAAAAGTCGAATGAGGTCATTTCGTCGCTGATTTGCTTGCAAAACTAATAAAATGAGGAATGCGGAACGAGGAATGCGGAATAAAAAGTACTTTTGTGGCATGAAAGTCGTTTTTCACCTAAAATATGATAGCCATTGGGGCGAGGAACTTTTCCTTGTTGGCAATGTCGATGCTTTGGGTTCATGGAATCCCGAAAATGCGCTTGCGATGCGTTATGTTGACAATGGTTATTGGTCGGTCATCGTTGAACTTGACGAGTCGGAAACCGTTGAATATAAATACATTGTCAAGGAAAATGGACTAACCAGATGGGAAACTCGCGTAAACCGTTGTTGGAAAACTTCAAAGTCGGTGTGGGATGCCTTTGATACTGGAACCATGGAGAAAAAGACTGGTGTGGCCGTTCCGCTTTTCAGTTTGCGTAGCGATAGCGATTTTGGCATTGGCGAATTTCCCGACTTGATGAAATTGGCAGATTGGTGTGTTGCCAATAATTTGAAAATCATCCAACTGCTTCCAATCAATGATACCACTGCGCATTTCGATTGGCACGATTCCTATCCTTATAATGCCATTTCGGCTTTTGCCTTGAATCCGGTTTATTTGAATCTTCAGGATTTGGGTGTTGAGGAGAACGAGCTTCTCAAAGATGAACAGCAGCAACTCAATTCGCTTTCGTTTGTCGATTATCCGAAAGTGCTGAAAACCAAGTGGAAATATCTAAAAATCGCTTTTGCACAGCAATGGGAGTTGTTGCAAAATGATGAATGTTTCAAGTCGTTTTTTGCACAAAACGAGGATTGGCTTGTCCCATACGCCGATTTTTGCGCACGACGCGATGCCAACAATACGACAGATGTCAATCGTTGGTCGGGACATGCTGGCGAAGGTTGCCGAGAGTTCTATTATTTCCTGCAATTCCATTGCGATAAGCAGTTGCGTGAGGCCGTAAACTATCTGCATTCCAAAGGCATCATGTTGAAAGGCGATTTGCCCATCGGTGTCAATCCGAAAGGTGTTGATGTCTATAGCCACCCCGACTTGTTCAACTGCAATGCCCAGGCTGGTGCGCCGCCCGACGACTTTGCCGAAGAGGGTCAGAATTGGGGTTTCCCGACTTATAACTGGACTGCGATGAAGCGTGATGGCTTTGCTTGGTGGCGTCGTCGCTTGCAAGTCATGGCGCACTATTTCGATGCCTATCGCATCGACCATATTCTCGGCTTCTTCCGCATTTGGGAAATTCCAAAAGGCAAGAAATCAGGCTTGCTGGGACATTTCAATCCGGCCTTGCCTTTGTCGGAAAACGAGATTGAAGGCTTTGGTTTTCAGTTCGATGAAGAAAAATATGTGACCGATGATTTGGAAACGCTTTTCATCAGGGATTCATACCAAAAGGACAGATTTCATCCACGCATCGCCTTGCAGAAGACGGATTTGTATAAAACACTCGATGAGAAGCAAAAGGCTGCCATCGACAGGCTTTATGAGGACTTTTTCTATCATCGCCACAACGAGTTTTGGAAGCAAAGCGCAATGGAAAAGTTGCCAATAATAATAGGTGCAACGGAAATGGTTGCTTGTGGTGAAGACCTTGGCATGATTCCCGCCACAGTGCCTGAAGTAATGCAGCAGCTGGGCATCAAGAGCCTTGAGGTGGAGCGGATGCCAAAAATTTTCGGTCGCGACACAGTGCAAACCGAAGATGTGCCGATAAATAGTGTCTTTACTACGGGCACACACGATATGCCAACACTTCGCGCGTGGCTGACTGAGAAAGGAGAAACACCCTCTTCAAAATCCATTAAAATGGTGATTGAGAGAATTATGGATAGTCCGGCTTGCTGGAATATTTTCCCTATTCAAGATTTGCTCGACACCGACGCAAACAATTGGTCGGCTGACCCGAAGGACGACCAAATCAACGTGCCGGCCAATCCCGAAAACCATTGGAAGTTTCGGCTGAAATCTGGAATTTTTTGAAAAAAATGCTTGTATGTTACCGTTTGGTTACATATCTTTGCCGGCGATTTTCAGATTATTATTATCCTTTAATCTCGATGAGCCGACGAGTAAAAACGGCATTTTTACTATGAAAAAACACATTCTCTTAATTGTGGCAGCAGTTTTTTTGATGAGCAGCTGCGTGAAGGAAAAACTCACAGGCGTTGAAGCTACCAAGACTTTTGATGTTCCAGGTTGGTATGACGAATTGTCGGTTAGTGACAATATTTCGGTCAGTTTCAGTGACCAGGTCGAACAGGTTACTGTGACGGCCGACGAAGGCATAATATCAAATTTTGAAATGAAGCTTGTCGAAGGCGAACTGAAAATGTATCGCAAACCAATCGTCAATTTCTCGTCTTCGCCAATCCGCGTCTTGCTGCCTTGCAATGCGCAGCTTCGTGAGGTGAATTTGAGTGGGACTTCATCCTTTAATGGAGACCTCGAAGCTGATGAGATTGAAATTGCAGCCTCTGGCAGTTCGTTGTTCAACGGAAATCTCGAAGCTAATGAGATTGAAATTGCAGCCTCTGGCAGTTCGTTGTTCAAGGGCAACTTGAGAGCCAACGAAATGGATATCGATCTTTCGGGCAAATCGTCTGTGACTGCTAACAGTTTGATTGCAAGTAAATTGGACCTTGATTTCAGTGGCGCTTCATGGGCGCAACTGAATGGCTCGGTTGAGAATCTCGAACTCGATTTTTCAGGCGCTTCGGAATTGAGAACAGAAGTCGTTGACCATCATTATGCCTTTGCATGTACGAATTGCGAGAGTGCTTTGAGTGGCGCCAGCAAGGCTAATCTTCATTGCGATGGCAGAATCTATGGCTCGTTGAGTGGAAGCAGCGAGATTCGCTACACGGGCGATGCCGACACTGAAAACTGCCATTTGTCGGGCGATTCAAGAGTCATTCACAAAACATTCTGAAATGCCGGAACATAATCGGAGAAATACCGAGCGCCGCATTAAGGATGCGGCACTCGGTATTATCGAAGAGCTGGGATTTGAAGCCTTGGGAATCAATGCCATCGCCGACCGCGCCAAGTTGTCGAAGGTGTTGATTTATCGTTATTTCGATTCGATAGAAGGCTTGATTACAAAGATCATCGAAGAACAAGACTATTGGATAAATATCGAAGTGGGAGAGACTGCTGAAGATGACCCGGTCGAGCAAATCAAATCGATTTTTCATCGGCAGGCCCAAATGCTCCGCGATAATCCTATTGTCCGGAAATTCTATATTTGGGAACTGGAATGCAACAATAAGATTACCCAACATTTGCGCACCGAAAGGGAAAATGGCAGCGTCAGAATCATCAGCCACTATGCCAATCTTTTGGGACTTGAAGAGGAAAAAGTCCAAGTGCTTGGCGTGCTGTTGACCAATGCGTTGGTATATACGGCATTGCAAATCGATAATTCGCCCAAGGCTTATCTTGACCTCGAAACCGGGAAAGCCTGGAAACGCATCACCGATTGCATCGATTCGCTGTTGGACTTGTGGATTGAGCAACAAACCAAAAAATAACTACTTTTGCAGTCAATATCAAGACTGACAAATATGGAATTCAAGACTTACAACTATACCGAAGAGCAGCTTTTGGCCCGTATCGACCAAATCGTTGCCGAACAAAAAGCCATTTCCGACGAAAAGGAATCTTACAAGACCATTTTCCAAAGCATCGATTTCACGACTTTGGAAGCCTTTGACAACGAAGAGAAAATCAAAGAGTTTTGTGCCAAGGCATTGGCTTTCCCGAAGCAAGAACCTTATCTTTCGGTGCCAGCCATTTGCATCTACAGTCCCTTCGTGAAGCAAGCCAAGCAATTGCTTGCGGGCAGCGGCATTCATGTCGCCACCGTGGCTTGCGCTTTCCCATCAGGACAAATGCCTTTCGACCTGAAGGTCAAGGAAGTGGAATATTGTGTCGTGCAAGGCGCCGACGAAGTGGATATGGTCATTTCGCGCGGCACTTTCCTTGCCGGAAACTACGATGAGGTTTTCAACGAAATCAAGACTATCAAGGCGACTTGCAAGGAGGCACATCTGAAAGTCATCCTTGAAACGGGTGAATTGAAAACCGTTCAGAACATCCGCAAAGCCAGCGAGTTGGCCATTTTGGCAGGTGCCGACTTCATCAAGACTTCGACGGGCAAGGTGCCTGTTGCCGCCACGCCTTTGGCTGCCATCATCATGATTGACACGATTAAGGAATA
>CALBNP010000087.1 GCA_937896505.1 uncultured Bacteroidales bacterium
CAGCTGTTTAACTCCTATTATTGCAACAATTGCAAGAAAGCCAAGCCTATCGCCAACCTGATTCAGTATTTTGAAAAGCACGGCGCTGAAAACCTGAATGTGGCACAAAGCAAGCCGCTGCAATTCACGGCTGACGAATGGAATGCCATGAGTGAGAAACAGCAGCAGGAAATCCTGATGAACTACCGCTTGGCTTATCAGGCCGAAACGATGGTGAACTGGTGCGCCGAACTGGGCACCGTGCTGGCCAACGACGAAGTCGCCGACGGTCTTTCCGTGCGCGGCGGTTATCCTGTTGTCCGCAAGTCGATGAAACAGTGGCTGTTGCGTATCACGGCCTACGCCGATCGTCTTTTGGAAGACCTCGAAACGGTCAACTGGAGCGATTCTGTAAAAGACGTACAGCGCAACTGGATTGGCAAGTCGATGGGTGCTTCGGTGCATTTTGGCGTTGAAGGCAAGGACATCGATCTGGAAGTGTTCACCACACGCGCCGACACCCTGTTTGGAACCACCTTCATGGTCTTGGCTCCCGAACACGAATTGGTCATGCAAATTACCACCGACGAACAACGTGCCGAAGTGGAAGAATATATCACACGCACCAAGAACCGCTCAGAGCGTGAGCGTATGGCCGAAGTCCGCAAGGTCAGCGGTGCTTTCACTGGTGCCTACGGCATCAACCCGATTACGGGTGCCAAGCTGCCCATTTGGATTGCCGACTACGTGTTGATGGGTTATGGCACGGGCGCTATCATGGCCGTCCCGGCTCACGACAGCCGCGACTTCGCCTTCGCCCGTCATTTCAACCTGCCTATCATCCAAGTGGTGAAGAAGCCAGGCGCAGAGACCACCGACCCAGCCACATGGGAAGAGAGTTTCGATGCCAAGGACGGCGAACTGGTCAATTCTGGTTTCCTCGATGGAATGCCTGTCAAGAAAGCCATTCTCCGCATGATTGAGGAACTGGAAAAGAAAGGCGTGGGCACAGGCAAGACCAACTACCGTCTGCGCGATGCCATCTTCAGCCGCCAGCGTTATTGGGGCGAGCCATTCCCGATTTATTATAAGGACGGCATGCCTTACGCCATGGACGAGTCGAAGCTGCCTTTGATGTTGCCTCCTATCGACGAATACAAGCCGACCGAAAACGGCGAACCGCCATTGGCACGTGCCAAGAACTGGGTCACCGAGGAAGGCTACCCGATTGAAACCAACACCATGCCTGGTTTTGCCGGTTCAAGCGGTTACTA
>CALBNP010000088.1 GCA_937896505.1 uncultured Bacteroidales bacterium
CCATCAATGCGTTGCGATGAACAACCGTAATTATTTCCACCGACTAAAAAGCTGAGGTAGATTTTCAAATCAGCGTTTTCGCAAGGGCCGAAAAAGGTATCGAACCAGGAAAAGTCAAGTGCGGGACGGATGTCGTTGTTGAAAGTTTCAGTGGCTTGGTTTCTAACGGGAAGCGTGCTTTCATACCATTCGTGAAAATGGCTCTTGTGATAGAAATCGGAAAGCGGCTTCAGAAAAACCTGTTTCTGCTGCTCGGTCCAACGGTCGAAAGATTTGTCGCCGCCTTCTTTGAAATTTTTGTCAATCGAAATAAGTCCTTGATTGTCAGTTGGTAAAACAAGGTGAAGCGCATAACTCACAACGGCATCGTAACTGACTGCTGTTTCGTGGTATTCTTTTGCCAACGCAATCACCTCGTGGTCTTTGAAAGGTGCAAAACAGGAATCAACGGCTGCGGCATAATCCTTCATCCGGCAATCGTTGTATTCTTCGCAACCCGCCAAGCGGAAAACCACGCTCAGAAGGTCGGCACGTTCATCGAATGAAACAGGGATTTCGGTTTGCGAAATGCCTAATAAAGGCATGAAAACCAAAAGAATAAAGGATAATGTTACTTTTTTCATGACAATTGGAATTTGATAGTTTTTTGATTTTCAAAAATATAATTATTCCTTATCGAATGCAAATCGGTTTTGAAATGATTCCTGTCTCGGTCAGAACGCGGATGAGATAAATGCCTGCATTAGCATTTCCCAAATTGATTTCAAGAATTTCATTATCAACATTTTCCGCCTTGATACATTGGCCCAAGGCATTGAATATTTCGATGTGTTTCATTCCTTCAGCTTCGATGGTGAAATGCCCGTTTGAAGGATTCGGATAAATGCTGACCATTACGTTTTCTTCGTTTACTGAAGTTGGGTCCGACACGAGGATTTCGGGGCACGACATGGCGAAGAAGGTGCCGAGTTCGGGGGCTGCAGCAATTTCACCGTCGTAAATCACACGCATCTCATAGATATGGTTGCCGAAGCCGATGTTTTCATCGACATAGCTTCCATAAAGGTCATCGCCTGGTTCGACAGCTGCGAGAAACTCTCCGTCGCGGTAAATCAAGGTGCCAAGGGCTGTGCCCTCGTAAGGCAGGAAGCCACCATGATTGACACCTGAGATTTTCATGGCCAAGCCGTAGGGGTCGTGGCATTGCGAATCGGTCAGGGCAAGCCATCCGTCAGAGGCTTTCTGCATGGCGTTGCCGGTGTTGGTCTGTCCGGCTATGGCAACGGGTTGAGCGTAAGGTCCATTGAGTTGGTCGTCGCCCGTCATGCCCCAAACGAGCCAGTAGTGACCTGCCGGCAAGTCGATATTGAGGTCTGATGCGACAATGCTCATGATGGGGCGCGTAGTGCCTTCAAGGTATTGCGTGCGGTAGCAGTTGGTGAAGCTGGTACTGGTCATTAGGTTGGTGGCCATGTCGCCCCAGACGGGGTGGCCAGCTCCATTCGGATTGCCTTGCCAGATTTGCATGTAAAGGCCGTCGAAAGTGGATTCAAGTCCTGAACCTACTTGATAGCCA
>CALBNP010000089.1 GCA_937896505.1 uncultured Bacteroidales bacterium
TTGACAGCATCTTGCTGTTGCTTCCTGTCACATACACATCCACATTTGGAAGTGCCATCAGCGAACTCAGCGTATCATAAAATGTTGTGTACAACAGGTCTCTGTCCTCTTCAGGCACCAGGCTTTCATCCACCTGAGCCGTCTTCACTTTGTACGACCGCTGAATCTCATCTATAAACACATAGTATTTCTTACGCCTGTCTTTCGTATGCTCCTTCACGTAATCTGCAAGTACCACAGGATTTCTGTATGCCACCTGATCGCCCCTCTCTAGATCAATCCAGATGAAACAGTCAGCCTTCACACCTCGCTTCATAAGAGCCTGCTTATACAGAGTATTCAACAAAAACGACTTACCGCATCGTCTGATACCTGTAATGATCTTCACCTTGCCATTCCAACTCTTGCTCAGCAGTTTATCTACGTATTTATCTCTTTTTATCATACTACACACACTTAAACTTTAGTCGTATTCCACGACTATTTTTTCAGTGCAAAGGTACAGCTTTTCTAAATTGTCTTCCAATTAAAAATACAACGACTTCGTTGCAAACAAGTCCTCAGCAACGACTTCACTATCTACCACACCTTGATGCATTCCTTTCGCCACGCCAAAAGTGGTTACGAATGTACACATGGTAGATTTCACCGTTTTGGTTTTTTCGCGGAACAATTGCATTCGATTCCGCACCGTTTCCTCGTATGCCTCCGATATGGCAAAATGTCCCTTCGCGAACTTCATTTCACATAAATTGATCACATGGTCCGCCCTATCAATCACAAGATCTATTTGAGCGCCCTTGTCACCGTTCTCCGACTTCAAAGCGACGTATCTCCAAGAAGATGCGTTTGTTGAAACGCCAGATATGCCCAAAGCCTCCTTAATCTGGGGCAAATGCATCATACACACCAACTCAAAGCTCGTTCCTTGCCACGATTCCACGCCACGGCCATTGTAATTGTGCGTCCACCACAATTCGTCCTTTCCGTCATTGTCTTCCACAAATTTATAATAAAAGAGCGTATAGAAATCCACCAGCCGATATATCGTTCCACGGCTTTTGTTGCCAAACTGCGTGTAAGTCATCACGAAATCGCAGCGTTCCAGGTTCCTCAACACGGTAGTCAGACGCTGACCTGTCATTCCTGTCTTTTTCGAGACTTCATCAAAGGTCAACCCTTGTTTGTTGGCAAAGAGCAGTCGTACAATCTCAATATATTTGTCTGCATTACTGAAGACGGCACTATACAACTCGTCGAACTCAGTCTTCAGCTGGCTATTTCTGCGAAAGAACAACCTGTCAATATTATTCACAAGGCTCTCCTTGGGGTCGAGCAGGCTCAAGTAGAAAGGCACGCCTCCCATCACCATGTATGTTTGCAACACCTGATAGTTGTCCCACTTCATGCCACGGCAGTGGAGATACTCGCGCGTCTCTCCTAATGTGAAAGGACGCACATAGATGTTGCAAGTGACACGGGCATGGAGTCCGCCGGGGTTCTCCACCAGTTTGTCCATCATCCATGACGAAGCCGATCCACTGGCCACAAACACGACATCCTGCCGTCGGGCACCCCAACCGTTCCAAAACTGCTCCAATGCCTCCACAAACTCCGATTGCGGCGTGTCAATCCAAGGCAGTTCATCAATAAACACCACTTTTTTCCTCTCTTCGGGCAGTCCTTCCAAATATGCCTCTAAAGCATCAAATGCATCCTTCCAGTCGGCAAATTTGGGCTGCATTTTCATGCCTGCCGCTTTCTTTAGAGCCTTGGCGAACCCCCTCAGTTGTTTGGGTTTCGAAAGCCTATGACCGCCCACGTATGTGAAGTCGTAATTTCCACCAAAATAACTATCCACCAAAAACGTCTTGCCTACACGTCGCCTGCCATACACAATGACGAACTCCGACCTATCCGACTCCATGCACCTTTTCAGGGCTTCCATTTCTTTTTCACGACCAAATATTTTTTGCATAACGCGTTTCGTTTAGACCTGGATGCAAAATTACCTCAAATATCTGAACAGAATCAAAAAAATATAGGAAAATTGTACTTTATCTATGAAATATTACAACATAAAGTAATTTTATCCATCGTTTTTATTTGTTTTTCCTGTTTTTTTCCTAACTAATTGACCTAAATTGTCTTCCAATAAAAAACTATTGCTGTCCGCTAAAAATGGAGACAATGCCTGTAATCGGACAAACTTCAATGAATTACGATGTCTTGTCAAAATGGGGCTTACTTTTCAACGATTTCGTTATCATTTCAATCCCAATAAAAGCACTGTGATTGAAGTGTTGAAAAACAGTCCAGGGTGGGTGCGCGAGCCACGGGCAAATCAACGCCGCCCCACCTTGGCGGCATGATTCATCGAATGCTTGCAGAGATAAAATGCGGGGCAGCGTCCGCCCAAGGGACAGACTAAGTGTTTGAGCCTTAGGGAGCTGCATTTATGTTCCGCGACTTAAGGCTCATACACTTGGCTATTGCCCAATTGCCTTTGTCTCGGCATAACTCAAGCAAGCTTGGCTCTGCTCTCAACTTGCGGCAATTTAGGCTGGCCGTGCGTAGGGCCGATGATTTTGCCCTTGAACTTTGGTTCCTTTCTTTCAAGTTATCATTGTTAGTTGGACAAACGGACGCTGGATATAACAGGCACAAAGCAAAATCATTGCAAATTCAAGTTTAAGATTCCCGTCTGCGACGGGAAATCGAAGATTCGACGTAGTCAATGGAAATCGTTGGGGGTATCATAAGGGCAGCGGCAGGTGAGGTTCACACTAAGCGCAATGACAGGTCGCCGCCGCATTTTTAATTAATCCCAGCGTTCCATTCCCTTGAGCTTGCGAAAGGGAATCTTTATTGATAT
>CALBNP010000090.1 GCA_937896505.1 uncultured Bacteroidales bacterium
CCACTTCATCGAATCCAAGCAACGGCGGAACGACCACGGGAGGCGGCACCTTCAATATTGGGGCATCCTGCACCGTGACGGCAACAGCCAACCCTGGATACACGTTTGAGAAGTGGACAAAGAACAATGTCCAAATGTCTACCGATGCAAGCTACACTTTCACAGTCACTTCCAACTGCAACTTGGTAGCTCATTTCGCTGTCGAGACCTATACCATTACAGCTTCCTGCGACCCAGAAATGGGAACTGCTTCAGGTGGTGGCATCTTCAATTACGGCCAAACCTGCGCTGTTTCGGCCAGTGCAAATCCTCACTACATCTTCGAGGCTTGGACCGAAAACGGCAATGTCATCTCCACCGAGAGTTTCTATATGTTTGGCGTCACTGCAAGCCGCGACTTGTTCGCCAACTTCACCGCTGAGATGTATGACATCAATGTCACAATCAACCCTGCCGAAGGCGGAACCGTAACGGGTGCAGGCTCATACGCCTTTGGCGAAACCGTCACTTTGGCCGCCGAAGCTAATGAAGACCTGATGTATGTTTTCGTCCGTTGGACCGAAAATGGCAACGAAGTTTCGACCGATGCCGAATATTCATTCATCGCTGAAGCATCGCGCAACCTGGTGGCTGAATTCGAAAATGTTGATGCAGTTGGCGAAAACGCCTTGAATTTGCGCATCTATCCAAATCCGGCTTCCGACAAGCTGAATGTGGTTTGCAGCACCAACATAAGCGAACTGAAGATTTACAACATGCTCGGCGCAATGGTCTATAGCCTCACCGATTGCGGCAATAACACCGTCGTTTCTTTGGCCGATATGCCGAATGGCGTGTATTACATACAACTCACAACGAATGGAACTGTTGAAACACAAAGATTTATAAAAGAATAGATTGGGGGACTAAGGGACTGAGAGACTAAGGGACTTTGAGACCGAGGGACTGAGGAATTTTGGGACTAAGGGACTAAGAGATTTATTCGACCAAGTCTAATTGTCTAAATGTCTAATTGTCCACAAGTCTAAATGTCTAATTGTCAAATTGTCCACAAGTCTAAATGTCTAAACGTCCATAAGCCTAATTGTCTAATTGTCTAAACGTCCACAAGTCCAAATGTCAAATAGTCAAAATATCCCTTTATCATGAAGAAATTTGCAGTAGTATTAGCCGGCTGTGGCTGGTTAGATGGCACCGAGATTAACGAAGCAGTGTGTCTGTTGCTGGCATTGAGTCAGCATTCCTGTGAAGTCAAGTGTTTTGCACCGAACCGTCCGCAGACTCACGTTGTCAATCACTTTACTGGCGAACAGGAAAATAACGAAGAACGAAACATCTTGAAGGAAGCTGCCCGCATTACGCGCAGAAACATCCAGCCTATCGAGGAATTTAAGGCAGAAGATTTCGATGCCCTGCTTTTCAGCGGCGGTTATGGCGTGGCCAAGAACCTTTGCAATTATGCCTTTAAGGGTGCCGACATGGAAGTGCAGCCCGACGTGGCCCGCATCATCCTCGAGGTGCACGCCGCCAAGAAACCCATCGGAGGCATGTGCATCGCTCCAGTGATGTTCGCCAAGCTCATCCCCGAAGTGTGCGTGACCCTTGGCAACGATGGAACCCAAGATGCCGAAAACATTTTCAAGATGGGTGCCGAACACGTGCAGACCGAAGCCGGCGACGTGTTGGCCGACAACGCCGAAATGGTGTTCACCACGCCAGCCTACATGCTTGAAGCATCGCTGAAAGATGTCTATGACGGCGCCTTCAATCTCATTGAGACCATCATCAATGCCTTAGACGGCAAACGATGATAATTTGAAAACGCAATGCGGTAGAGACGCGCCATGGCACGTCTCTACAATGAATCGGTACATCACATGTCCAACATTATCAGTCTGGACAAAAAACAAGAAACACCTAGGTTTTTGAACCCAGGTGTTTCTTAATATTATACCTAAGAGTCTGTTTTGATATAGATGAAACAAATAACAATGTCATTTCGACCATAGGGAAGAAATCTATTGTTATTTGTTTCACTCAAAAAAGCCTATAGATACCTTCCTTCGTCGGTATGACATAGGCTTTTTTGAAAATACCTTACCAAGCGAAAAGTGGATAATCACTCATCAGCTTGTTGACTTCGGCTCTGACAGCGTTAATCTTAGCTTCAGGAGCAGTCTTCACAGCTGGGTCGATAGCTGAGATGACATCGTCGATGAGTTCGACAATCATAGGCATCTTGTCTTCCTTCAAGCCACGAGTGGTGATGGCAGGAGTGCCGATACGGAGACCTGAGGTGAGGAATGGGCTACGGCTATCGAATGGAACCATGTTCTTGTTGACGGTGATGTCAGCAAGGACGAGGGTGTTTTCAACCATCTTACCAGTAACTTCTGGGAACTTCGAACGCAGGTCGATCAACATGCTGTGGTTGTCGGTACCACCACTGATGATGTAGTAACCCTTGTCGATGAAGGCTTGAGCCATGACAGATGCATTCTTCTTCACCTGTTGGATGTAAGCCATGTATTCGTCGCTCAGAGCTTCGCCGAAAGCGACAGCCTTAGAAGCGATGACGTGTTCGAGAGGGCCACCTTGGACACCTGGGAACACAGCACTGTTAATCAAAGCAGACATCATCTTCACTTCGCCCTTTGGAGTGGTGCGACCTTGTGGGTCAGCGAAGTCTTCACGCATCAGGATCATGCCGCCACGAGGACCGCGGAGGGTCTTGTGGGTAGTAGTGGTGATGATGTGGCAGTATTTCAGAGGATCGTTGAGCAGACCGCGAGCGATGAGACCAGCAGGGTGGCTCACGTCGGCCATCAGGATAGCGCCAACTTGGTCGGCGATAGCACGCATGCGAGCGTAGTCCCAATCGCGTGAATAAGCCGAAGCACCAGCCACGATGAGTTTTGGCTTGCATTCAAGGGCAATCTTCTCCATTTCGTCGTAGTCAACCATGCCAGTTTCCTTATTGACGTGGTAAGCCACTGGCTTGTAGAGGATACCCGAAGCATTGACCGGGCTGCCGTGTGAAAGGTGACCACCGTGCGAGAGGTCGAGACCCATGAAGGTGTCGCCAGCGTTCATCACTGCTTGGAACACAGCCATGTTGGCTTGTGCGCCCGAGTGAGGCTGCACGTTGGCAAACGTAGCGCCAAACAATTGGCAAGCGCGGTCGATAGCGACTTGTTCGCTTTGGTCAACGATTTGGCAACCGCCGTAGTAACGCTTTCCAGGATAGCCTTCAGCGTATTTGTTGGTCATCACCGAACCCATAGCTTCCAGAACTTGTTCGCTGACAAAGTTTTCCGAAGCAATCAGTTCGATACCATGCATCTGACGTTCTTTTTCTTGACGTATCAGATCAAAGATTTTTTCGTCTCTTTTCATTGTATCTATTTTAAAATTATTAAATGTCGTTTATTCCGCTGCAAAGGTGCGAAATTTTTAGGAGTTAAAGACAAAAATTGTGGTTTATTTCAATTCAAACTAATTTCAGAACAAATCAGAAGGATTCATTAGCAAGAAATCTTCCATCGGGATGCCGTCAGTACCAATGTTATACATTTTATCGGGATGGAACTTCTTGTCGAAAATAGCCATTCCAAGATTAGCGCTATCGATTCCGCTTTTCACTTCGATGGCAACCAAACGGCTACCTTTTTGAATTACATAATCGACTTCTCGACTTCCTTCATTCCAATACAGGACATTATAGTCATCTGTAAAAGAGCAATTTAATAAATGAGCGCCAACTGCTGATTCAAACATTCTTCCCCAATGTGACGAATCGGCCTTAGCTTGACCGAAAGTCTTTTCACTCAAATAGCTCATCAAGGCATTGTTATAAACCTGGAATTTGGGCTGCGAGGCACGTTTTCGGATAATATCGCCACAATATTTCTCCAGGCCACACAGCAAGCCTGCATAATCGAGCAACCGAAGATAATCGCTAAGGGTGGTGAGATTACCCCTTTCCATCAGTTCGCCCTGTACCTTATTGAGCGATAAGATATGCGCCGAATACGAAGCTCCAATCTCAAACAAACGACGAAGCAAAGCTGGTTTTTCTATCTTATTCATTAGCAGTACATCACGAGTCAAACTCGTATCAACCAAAGATGTCTTCACATAACGTTTCCAACGCATTTCGTCATTGATAAGTTCAGCTGGACCTGGGTAACCGCCAAACCAAATATACTGGTCAACCGTAAAGCCAAAAGCATCACGCATCTCCTGATACGACCAATGTGGAATTGGAATGGTCTCGAATCTCCCGGCCAATGATTCGGTCAGGCCTCTCTGGATCAGCAGAGAAGAAGATCCAAGAAGCACTACTTTCAATGGAACATTTTCAAAAGTGTCATCATCCCACTCCTTTTTCACAATTTCACTCCAATTGCTTATCTTCTGGACTTCATCAACAACCAATAGAAACTCGGTGGCACCACTCTGCTTCAGTTTTTGCCTTGCACGATTCCACAACTTTTTCAGCCAAACCGAGTCGAAACCTTCAATTTCATCAGCCGTTTCAAAAAGATAAGGGATATCAATATCATCCAATATCTGCCTTATCAATGTCGTTTTACCAACTTGTCGGGCACCATAAAGAACTTGAATGAATCTTCTTGGTTCCTCTAACCTTTTCTTTATATTCTGATAATAAGTACGTTGTATTCTCATTTCAAATTTATTAGGTACAATGAAATAATTTATTAGAAGCGGATAAATATTTTCGGTGCAAAACTAATAAATCATTTCCAATAAACAATAAAAACGTTTATTAATTCTATCAAGAAAAAGACTATTTTTGCATTTCCAAATATAACTACATTCGATGAAGAATTTTGTTGAAGAACTCCGCTGGCGCGGAATGCTGGCCCAAATAATGCCAGGCACGGAGGAACTCCTCCAGAAGGAAATGGTGACCGCCTATCTCGGCACCGACCCAACCGCCGACTCGCTGCACATCGGGCACCTGTGCGGCATCATGATGCTCCGCCATCTGCAACGCTGCGGCCACAAGCCCATCATCCTTGTGGGCGGTGCCACCGGCATGATTGGCGACCCATCAGGCAAAAGCCAAGAACGCAACCTCCTCACCAACGAGACCTTATATCACAACCAAGAGTGCATCAAGAAGCAAGTGGCCAAGTTCCTCGACTTCGAATCGAACGAACCCAACGCTGCCGAAATGGTAAACAACTACGACTGGATGAAGGACTTCACCTTCCTCGACTTCGCACGCGAGGTGGGCAAGCACATCACCGTCAACTACATGATGGCCAAAGACAGCGTCCAACAACGCCTCAACGGCACGGCTCGCGACGGCCTCAGCTTCACCGAGTTCACCTACCAGCTGCTGCAAGGCTACGACTTCCTTTACCTATATGAACACAAGGGCGTGAAACTCCAGTTGGGCGGCAACGACCAATGGGGCAACATGACCACTGGTACTGAACTCATCCGCCGCACCTTGGGTGCCGACGTCGAGACCTTCGCCCTCACCTGCCCACTCATCACCAAGAGCGACGGCAAGAAATTCGGAAAGACCGAGAGCGGCAACATCTGGCTCGACCCGAAACGCACTACGCCTTACAAGTTCTACCAATTCTGGCTCAACGTGAGCGACGACGATGCCGAGCGCTACATCAAGATTTTCACCTCGTTGGAGAAAGATGTCATCGACACGCTGACCGAGCAGCACAAGCAAGACCCAGGACAGCGCATCCTGCAAAAGCGTCTGGCTGAAGAAGTCACACGCCTCGTCCACTCGCAAGAAGCCTTGGACGCCGCCATCGAAGCCAGCAACATCCTCTTTGGCAAAGCCACCAAAGACGCCCTTGAGAAACTCGACGAGCAGACTCTGCTTGACGTGTTTGACGGTGTGCCACGCGCCAACGTCGCCAAAGCCGACCTCGAAGCCGGCATCCCGATTGTAGATTTCTTAGCTGTCAACACACAAATCTTCCCATCGAAGGGCGAAGCCCGCAAGATGGTGCAAGGCAATGGTGTGAGTGTCAACAAAGACAAAGTCACTTTAGACAAGACCATGAATGCCACCGACCTCATTGATGGCAAATACATCCTCGTCCAAAAGGGCAAGAAGAACTACTACCTGGTGGTAGTTGAATAATAAGTGGAACACACATTCTGAGAAATCCTGCTGGTATCAATCGGCAGGATTTTTCTTTTCCCAAAATTCAAAACTTTAGATTTTTCCGCTCTAAACTTTAGATTTTTACCATATAAAACTTTAGATTTTTCCACTCTAAACTTTAGATTTTTACTATTTTTGCAGCGTAATTGATATATAAAATGATTGAAAGAACAGCAAAAGAAGCATTGTTGAGATTGGCATCACAATTTCCTGTTGTGGGAATTACAGGTCCTCGGCAAAGTGGAAAGTCCACGTTGGCAAAAATGGCTTTCCCCCATAAAAAATATGTTACATTAGATGATAGGGCCATGCAAGAATTGGCAAAAGCCAATCCGATGGATTTCTTGCTTGCATTTCCAAATGGTGCAATTATTGATGAAGTGCAAAAGGTGCCTGAATTATTTAATGCCATAAAGTATTATGTTGACAACGAGACATTTGCGCCAGGAAAATATATTCTGACGGGTTCAAACCAATTTAACCTAAAGCAAAACATGACCGATTCACTTGCTGGTCGCGTTGCATTTATAAAACTAATGCCACTTTCATTAGGAGAATTAAGAAATGTGGATTTGTTGGCGAAAAACGCCTATGAGAACATACTAAAAGGCTGCTATCCACCTCTATTTGACAATGAAAAGCATTTTCTACCAGAAGACTGGTTCAGGAGCTATATGGACACATATCTTGATCTTGATGTAGAAAAGCAAATCAACTATAGCAATTTGTCGGAGTTCAAGAAATTCATCCAGATTTGTGCCATATACAACGGGCAGATGATTTCAATGGATAATATTGCTCGCAACGTTGGTGTTTCGGCACCAACGATAAAGCAATGGCTTTCTATTTTGGAATCCTCATATATCATTCATTTCCTACATCCAGACAGCAACAACCTTGGCAAGACATTAGTAAAGTCGCCAAAACTCTATTTCTGCGATTCGGGGCTATTATGCCATTTACTGAGAATTGAGTCTGTAGAAGAACTATTGTTGAGCCAATATAAAGGTGCCATTGTGGAAACTTTTGCTGTAAACGAGATGATGAAAAGCAGGCTAAATAAAGGAAAAAACGCCAATCTGACTTTCTTTCGTGATAACAAAGGATTTGAAATTGACACAATTGCCGATTGGAAACACTCTTTCGCTATTGAAATTAAGAGCACAATAGAGGCAGACAAAAAGCTTTTAAAGAATTTGCAACAATATCTTAGCCTTTGCGAATCAGATGGATGCAAAGGTGCTGTATTTTATTTAGGAGAGCTGACCTGTAGAATAAATGGCATCGATTATGTCTCGTGGCGCGATTGGCCTGACTTTACAGAATGAATTATTTCATTGCAGCCTCGGCCTGCTTCAGCGTGGCTCGTTCGCCATTAACGAAAGCAATGACAAAAGCATCGCTAAAGCCTGCTGCACGCACCTCAGTTTGACGAGCGATAGCCTCGGCCTTGGTGGCAAAATGCCCCGATGTGTAACGGAAAGCGCCATTGTATTCATACACATCCACATCTTTCACCTTGCTGAAAGCCTTGTCGGTGACAGGCACTTTCTTGTCGCGCGAAGCAAACTGCACCATAAAGACCACCTCGTTGGCCGAACCATTTGAATGAGCTTCAGCTTGAGTTGGCTTAACAGATTGGTTATCGGTATCAAAAGCTATCTTGTACTCCTCAAAAGCGCGATAAAGTGCCAAAGCCAGCTTGGTTTGACCTTGCTCCGAGCTAAGGAATTTCTCTTCATTGATATTGTTGATGAATCCCAACTCGACCAAAATGCTGGGCATGGCAGTCTTCCAAAGCACAAGGAAACCAGCTTGCTGCACACCTCGGTCGTGGCGGCCTACGCGGTCAACCAATTGGTGCTGAACCTTGTCGGCAACTTGCAGGCTTTGGTTCTGATAAAGGCTTTGCGAAAGCGAAAACAAGATGTAAGCCTCTGTGCTGTTGGGGTCGAAATTGTCGTAAGCATCAGTATTGTCTTCCAGCAAGATAGCGGCATTTTCGGTCTTTGCCACCTTGAGGTTCGCTTCGTTTTTCGATTCACCCATGACAAAGGTTTCAACACCTTTTGCCGTAGTAGTGCCTTCCGTTGAATTGCAATGGATGGAAATGAACAAATCGGCATTGTTTCGGTTAGCGATGTTGGCACGTTCATTAAGTTCGACAAACTTATCTTTCTCGCGCGTATAGACGACCTTCACATCGCGCATGTTCTCCTTGATGTAATCGCCTAATTTTAAGGCCACTGCAAGATTGATATCCGCTTCGTGACTACTCTTTCCCAAGGCACCAGGGTCTTTGCCGCCATGACCTGCGTCAATCACAATAGTCTGTATCTTTTCGCCTTTCTGTGCCATGCATACCCAAGGCAGCAGAAATATGAGAGCCAGAATACCAAATTTAATATTTATACGTTGATTCATATTGGTTAATTTTTGGGCAAGAAAAACTATCTTTGCACCGATTTTCAATCGCAAAAATAAGAACTTTCGACTTGAACAAACGCACGATATACAAATTTTATTATTCACTATCCGTCATTTGCATATTAATGGCGATGGTTCTTGTATTCGATGCGTGCAAGCAACTTTCTCATATTGAGAATGTTAATAGTGATGAGTTGGTGGTGAATGGTGATGGGTTAGTGGTTAATGGTGACGGGTTAATGGTTAATGGTGATGGGTTAGTGGTAACGAGGGATTCGGTGACTAAGCCGAGTATCGTTGATACACTTGTCCTTACGATTGACACCTTGGAAAAGCAACAACCTGCTTTTGTTGTCCAAGACAGCATTCTGAACGATTCGGTGCTTCGACTCCGCTCAGCAGCCGATACTATTTCTCAGTTTAATTTGGCAGCCGACACTATTTCTCAACTTAATCCATTGCCTGATTCAATTAATCCACAAAAGAAAACCATCGAGCCTAGGCGTTCTGAATCGGCCATCGAAACCAAGGTGATTTGTACGGCCATCGATTCCACCATTCGCGACCTGAAGAACATGAAAGTGTATTATTTCGGTCAGGCCGAAGCCAAATACGACGACATCACACTGAAAGCCGACTATCTTGAATTTGACCTTTCCACAAGCACCTGCAAGGCACGCGGCTCGCTCGACACTTTAGGAAAGCTATTCAGGACACCCATCTTCACCCAAGGCGAAACAACCTTCGATGCCGAAGAAATGGCCTACAACTTCAAGACCAAGAAAGGCGTCATCACAAAGGTTTGGACCCAAGAAAGCGACGGTTACCTTCACGGCGAAAAAATCAAGCGGATGGATGACAACAGCATCAACATACGCTCTGGCGGCTACACCACTTGCGACTTGAAAGATCATCCGCACTACATGTTCAAGTTCACGAAAGCCAAGGTCATCCCTGACGACAAAATCGTGACAGGCCCAATTTACGTCACCATCTCAGATATACCCTTGCCCATCATCTTGCCTTTCTCACTGATTCCCAACACGAAAGGACAAAAGTCGGGTATCATCATGCCAACCTATGGCGAATCGGCCAACCGAGGCTTCTATCTGGAAAATGGCGGTTATTACTGGGCTATCAACGAGCACTACGACCTGCAACTTTTGGGCGACATCTATACACGCGGAAGCTGGGCTATCAAGCCTACATTCCGCTATAACCAGCGTTACCGCTTCAACGGCAACCTCTCTTTGGGCTTCGCTGTCAACAAGATAGGCACCAAAGGCGCTGCCGACTATCAGGAAAGCACCGACTTCAAGGTTCAATGGAGCCATAAGCAAGACCCCAAGTCACATCCTCGCCACAGTTTTTCGGCCAACGTCAACATCGTGAGTTCGAACTTCAACAAGTACAACGCCACCAACACCACCGAGCAACTGAGCAACACCTTCAAGTCGAGTATCGCATATCAAACCAATTTTGCGGGCAAGGTCTATCTCACCTTGAATGCCTCGCACAGCCAAAATACGCTCACGCGGCAAGTCACAGCCTCGCTGCCCGAAATCACGCTGACCGTCAACCGAATCTATCCTTTCCAGAAGATGGGAAAACCTGGCAAGAAGCTCTTCTTCAAAGATTTGAACATCAACTACACGCTGAACGGAAAAAACTACATCAATGGTGTTGATACCACGCTTTTCAAAGGCTTCAACGACAACTTCAGCCAATGGGCCAGCGATATGGTCAACAAGAACATGCAGATGGGTGTGAAACACACCATTCCGATTAATCTGCCCATCAAGCTCTTCAAGCATTTCACCTGGACCACTTCGGCAACCATCAACGACTACATGTATTTCGATCATCTCGAAAAGCAATGGATTCACGACAGCGATTCGACAGGACATTTGCAGACCGACACCATCCGTGGTTTCCGTAACTTAGTAGATTTCAATGTGTCGAGCAATATCACCACGAAGGTCTATGGTATGGTCAACTTCGCCAAAGGTCCCATCCGCGCCATCCGCCATGTGTTCACGCCAACCATCGGTTTCACCTACAAGCCTAATTTTGGCGACCCGAAATGGAATATCTACAAGACCTATATCGACGGCGAAGGCAAAGAACAGACTTACAACATGTTCCAGAATGCCATTTTCGGTTCGCCTTCGCAAAGCCAGTCGGGAATGATTACCTATAACTTCGCCAACACGTTGGACATGAAGGTCAGGTCGAAGTCGGACACCATCACCGGAATGAAAAAAGTCAACATCCTTGACGCACTCAATTTCTCAGGCAACTACGACCTGACGAAAGACTCGCTCAACTTCTCCTACCTATCAGTCAGCGCACGCACCACCTTGTTCAAGAAACTCAACATCACCTATTCAAGCGCTTGGGATCCTTACGTCGCCGATTCGCTCGGCCATCGCATCAACCGCTTCGAAATCGTTGATAACCGGCGTCTTTTCCACAAAAACAGCTCGGCCTGGAATTTCAGCATCAGTTATTCGCTGAACAAAAACGAGATTGACAAATGGAAAGGAAAGTTGGGAAAGAACAAGGAAACCGACCTCATGAACCGCGCCCAATATTCGCCCAACATCACCGAAGGCGAGCTGAACGACATCATGGGCAACCCTAACGCTTACGTCGATTGGACCACACCATGGTCGCTCTCGCTGAGCTACAACCTAAGCTATTCCAGCAACCTGACTTACGCTGCGTGGATGGGCATCGCTACCAACAGAGTAGTGCAAACCCTCAGCATCAACGGCGACATCAGCATCACGCCAAAGTGGAAATTCACCTTCACCACCGGCTGGGACTTCACCAACCATGGCCTGTCATACACCAACGTGAGCATCTATCGCGACCTGCACTGCTGGGAGATGCGACTCAACTGGATTCCTATCGGAACATACAAGAGCTGGAACTTCACCATCAACGTGAAAGCCTCGGCATTGAAAGACCTGAAACTGACAAAGAAGAAAGACTATCGTGACAATTAATTGATTACAAACAATAAACCTTCAACAACATGAATATCTTGATTTTGCATTCCAATTTCCAAACCGATGAATTTGTCGGAAAGGAATATGCTGCATTATTGGAAAGCCTCAAATCGGAATTCCAAGCCGATATTACCATCTTGGGAGACGAGGAAAATGCCGTCAGACAATGGAAACAATGTGGTATCAAGCCTGACTTTGTGATGACCGCCACCGGAGGCGTCGAAGGCTTGTTCAAACAAATCATCGACCAACTCGGCCAAGACATCAACCTCATTGCCGACGGACGCAACAACTCGCTTGCCGCCGCCCTCGAGATTTTGTCGTATCTCTCAAACGAAGGCCGCAACGGAAGAATCATCCACGGCAGCAATGCAGAAATCATCTCCAAGATAAAAAGCGAACACAAGCCACTCAGCGGCACTCGCATCGGCTGTTTTGGCGCGCCTTCCGATTGGCTCATCGCTTCAGGCGTTGACCGCGATTTCGTCATGCAACACTTTGGAATCCAAATTATTGACATCGACATGCAGCGTCTCATCGAAGGCATCAACACTGCCAACCTTGCCGAGGCGACAAAGGTCGCCGACGACTGCATGAAACGCTCAAAAGCCATCGTCGAGCCAACCCAAGCCGACATGCTCGATGCTGCCAAGACTTACCTCGCCATTAAGAAGATTTGCCTTGAAGAGCAGCTCACCGCGATGACCATTCGCTGCTTCGACATCGTGAACGCTTGCGGAACCACCAGTTGCCTCGCCTTGGCCCTACTCAACGACGAAGGCATCGTGGCAGGCTGCGAAGGCGACATGCAAACCGTCATTACCATGGTGCTGGCGCAAAGGCTCTGTGGCGAGAAAGCCTTCATGGCCAACCCTTCCAACCTCACCGAACAAAACTCAATGTTAGCACACTGTACCTTGCCCCTCTCGATGTGCGACGAAATCGTGATGCGCTCGCATTTCGAATCATTGAAAGGTGTCGCCATCCAAGGCTTGCTGCCCACAACCGACTACACCATCATGAAATGGGGCGGCAAGCAACTAAACAAATATTTCGTAGCCGAAGCCAGGGCTTTACCTATCGACTACAGCAACCATTTCTGCCGCACGCAAATCAAATTGGACGTTAATCTGAAAGACTACCTACTCAACCGTTCCATCGGCAACCATCACGTAATCATCAAAGGCCGACATGCTAAAACCATCAGGAATTTCATGAAAGGCTTCAACTGCCAGGAACAATAAACAAACAGAGAGGGACGCTTTCGCGTCCCTCTCTAAGTGATATGATGTTGGTAGATTACATCATGAGGAACGACATCATCACACCAGCAGCAACAGCCGAGCCGATAACGCCTGATACGTTAGGAGCCATGGCGTGCATGAGCAGGTGGTTCGATGGGTCGTACTTCTGACCTTCAACCTCAACGACGCGAGCGCTATCCGGCACAGCCGAAACGCCAGCGGCACCAATCATCGGGTTGATCTTCTCTTTCAGGAACAAGTTCATGAACTTAGCACCCAACAGACCGCCAGCCGTAGCCACGGCAAACGAACAAGCACCAAGTGCGAAGATCTTGATGGAACTCGTGGTGAGGAACACAGAAGCCTGTGTTGAAGCACCCACGGTGAGACCCAAAATCATGGTAACGATATCGATCAAAGGATTTGAAGCCGTGTTCTGCAAACGCTTCACCACGCCCGATTCCTTGATGATATTACCGAAGAACAGCATACCGAGCAGAGGAAGAGCGGTAGGGCTGATGAAGGTAGTCAGGATAAGACCGACCACAGGGAACATGATCTTCTCGGTCTTGTTCACCATGCGAGGAGCGCGCATCTTGATGAGGCGTTCTTCCTTGGTGGTGAGCAGACGGATGATAGGAGGCTGAATCACAGGCACCAAAGCCATGTAAGAATAAGCAGCGATGGCAATAGGACCGATGAGGTTACGCGTACCATTCGTGCCGTTAGCCAAACGCGACGACAGGAAGATGGCGGTAGGACCGTCAGCACCACCGATGATACCGATAGCACCAGCTTCTCTCAGGTTGAAACCGAGATAGAGAGCACCGATGAAAGTAAGGAACACACCGAGTTGAGCGGCAGCACCCAAAATCATCAGCTTTGGATTAGCAATCAGCGACGAGAAGTCGGTCATGGCACCGATGCCCAAGAAAATCAATGGAGGATAAACGCCCGAAGTCACGCCGAAATACAGGTAATTCAGCACGCTACCCTTCTGGTAAAGACCAGTCTGGAGGTTCAGTTCACCGCTTTCGAACACTTGGCCGAGGAAGCCTTTCACGCCTTCGATGTCGCGTGGGTCAAGGCCAAACTGGCGCAAGTCCATCTTATCGACAATCTTGATGGCTTCGCTCAACACCATATTGCCGTCCTTGCCGTCAAAAATGGCATAAAGCAAGGCCTTGGCCGTATCCATGTTAAAGCTAAACGCACCCGAATCGATAGCCGATTGGGCAAAGCCCACAGCATCAGTCAGATTCACGCCAACACCTTGATAGAACGGGATGTTACCGCAAATGATACCAACACCGATTGGGATAAGCAACATAGGTTCAAACTCATACTTCACAGCGAGGAAGATGAAGATGATACCCACAAGAATCATGATGAGGTTGCCCAGCTTGCAGTTACGGAAGCCGGTGAGCAACCAGAAGTTTTTCATACCTTCCTTGAACTGGCCCTTCATCGACATGTCCTTGGCTTCAACCACTTGCTGGTTGGCAGCAGGTTCAACTTGAGCGAGTTCGGTTGTTTCGGTAGCTTCAACGGTTTCGGCAGCTTCGGCCACCATCGAATCGGCCACTTGAGCCAACTGCGCATTGCTTTCCTCGACGGTCATGTCAGCGACCATCTCGGTCTGCCCTGCAAGGTCGGCGACCTTAGTGGCGAAAATCGGATTGTTCACCACCAGCACGTTCAGCAGAAGCAGAAGAACGAGCGAGGCGAGAATCACGACGGGTTTTCTGTAAATACTCTTCTTTCCCAGCATGACCTTATCCGATTACGATTAATGTATCACCTTGAAGCACATTGTCGCCCTGACGGCAGTTGATGGAGGCAATGGTGCCATCGCATTCGGCCAGCAGGTTGTTTTCCATCTTCATTGCTTCGTACATCAAAAGCTTGTCGCCCTTCTTGACGCTGTCGCCTTCCTTGACGAAGATCTGCATGATGGTACCCGGAAGAGGAGCTTCCATCTTCTTGCCGCCAGCGGGAGCAGCCTTAGGAGCGGCACTCTTGGCAGGAGCCGACGAAGCAGCAGGCTTTGCTGCTGGACGTGCCACTGGAGCGACCACAGGAGCAGCCTGTTCTTCCATTTCAACTTTATATTCTGTGCCATTCACATTGACGGTAGCGATGTTACCTTCAATGTCCTGAACTTCAACCTCGTAAGGTTTTCCACTTATTGTGAATTTAAATTTCTTCATGTCAATTCTTAATTCTAAATTCTTTGTTTTTAATTCTCAACGTTTCCAGTGTCTAGCCGTATAATGCTTGTCGTTCCAAGAAGTGTTTCTTCTCTCGATGGTAATGACGTTGCTTTCTTCGTCATGCAAGTTGGTGGTGAGATACAAGGCCATACCGATGGCTGTAAGCACTTCGGCAGGAATCTCGTCTTCGACAGCGGCGACGAGTGCATTGGGTTTTTCAACCTTCTTGACTTCTGGTTTCGGGGCTATCTTCTTTTCATCTTGCTTGGTGAAGTAAGCTGCCACGCCACGGAAAATCATCGAAAGGATGAATAGGGCGATGATGACGATGAGGAAACCCACTACCGTCACAATCCAGCCTTTGGTATAAACCCACTCCTCGTGTGCCAATAATAATGGAATTTGTAATAGGTTCATCTCTTTACGGTATTACAGCGGAATGTTAGAGTGTTTCTTTTCAGGATTGGCCAAACGCTTGGTTTCCAAGGTGCGCAGGGCGCGGATGATGCGGAAACGTGTGTTGCGTGGTTCGATGACGTCGTCGATGTAGCCGAACTTGGCTGCTTCGTATGGGTTGGCGAATTTCTTGCGATATTCTTCTTCCTTTTGGGCGACGAACTCGGCGCGTTCATCAGGATTGGTGATTTCGGCAATCTTCTTGCCATCGAGCACTTCGACAGCACCACTTGCACCCATGACAGCGATTTCGGCCGATGGCCATGCGTAGTTGACATCGTTGCGGAGCTGCTTGCAGCCCATGACGAGGTGTGAGCCACCATACGACTTACGCAGCGTGACGGTAACCTTTGGCACCGTCGATTCACCGTAGGCGTAGAGCAACTTGGCACCGTGGACGATGATGCCATTGTATTCTTGGCCAGTACCAGGCAGGAAGCCAGGAACGTCAACCAAAGTGACAATCGGGATGTTGAAGGCATCGCAGAAGCGGACGAAACGAGCGCCCTTGCGTGAAGCGTCGCAGTCGAGAACGCCAGCGAAGAAGGCTGGGTTGTTGGCTACGATACCGACGCTCATGCCATCGAAGCGGGCAAAGCCGACGATGATGTTCTTGGCGTAGTCTTTATGCACTTCGAGGAAGTCGCCATTGTCAACGATAGCGTTAATGATGTCGGCCACGTTGTAAGGCTTGTTCGGGTTGTCAGGAATGATTTGATTGAGGGCATCTTCCATGCGGTCGATTGGGTCGTTGCAGTCCATCAGAGGAGCGTTCTCCATATTGTTCTGAGGCAAGAACGAAATCAAACGGCGGATGAGGCCAAGGCCTTCTTCTTCGTTTTCCACCTTGAAGTGAGCCACACCCGACTTTTGGGCGTGAATCTTGGCGCCACCGAGAGCATCGGTCGAGACGTCTTCACCGATGACGGTCTTCACTACCTTAGGACCGGTGAGGAACATGTAGCTGTTGGCTTCGGTCATGAGGATGAAGTCGGTCAAGGCTGGTGAATAGACGGCACCGCCGGCGCAAGGACCGAAGATGGCTGAAATTTGAGGGACGACACCAGACGCGTTGATGTTACGCTGGAAGATTTCGGCATAACCGGCCAAACTGCGTGAGCCTTCCTGGATACGGGCACCGCCTGAGTCGCAGATGCCGATGACAGGAGCGCCAACCTTCATGGCCTGGTCCATCACCTTACAAATCTTGAGTGACATGGTCTCGCTCAATGCGCCGCCGAAAACGGTGAAATCCTGAGCATAGACATAGACGATACGGCCGTCGATGGTACCATGACCTGTGACGACACCGTCGCCAAGATATTGCTGCTTGTCGAGACCGAAGTCGGTGGTACGGTGTGTGACAAACATGTCAGTCTCTTCGAAGCTGCCTTCGTCGAGGAGGAGTGCGATGCGTTCGCGGGCAGTCATCTTGCCCTTGGCATGCTGGGAATCAATGCGCTTTTGGCCACCGCCAAGGCGGGCTTCATTGCGCTTTTCTAGCAATTCCTGAATTTTTTGTTCAATTAACATTATTAGTGGTTTTTAATATTTGAATGAAACTTGGTTCGAGCAAGGCGGACATTACAACAACATGTGGGTGCGCTATTTTGGCGCACGACACTATCCGCAACGAACCGATTAAATTACTTTTACTTGTTCTTGTTTTCGCAGAGCTCAGTCAGAACGCCGCATGTCGATTTCGGGTGCAGGAAAGCGATGCTCAGGCCTTCGGCGCCACCGCGTGGAGCCTGGTCGATGAGGCGGATGCCCAGTTCCTTGGCCTGTTCAAGCTGACCTTCAAGGTTTTCGACTGCGAAAGCGATGT
>CALBNP010000091.1 GCA_937896505.1 uncultured Bacteroidales bacterium
TGTCCACTTGAGAGCAACGTCTCAAAAACAGCCTAATTTTTGTCCATTACACCGAAAAATCAGATGATTCCTTTTGCCTTCAGCAGTTCGGCCATCTGCGATTGAAGCTTGTGGGCTTCTTCGCCAGCGCGAATGGCAAAGTCGCTGCCATTTGACGCGTAAATGATGCCTCTTGATGAGTTGACCAGCAAACCGCATTCGTTGTTTAGTCCGTTTTGGGCTACGGCTTGCAAGTCGCCGCCTTGTGCGCCAACACCAGGAACGAGGAAGAAATAGTCGGGCAACATCTTGCGGATTTCGCCTAGTTCTTCGGGATGGGTGGCACCGACAACGAACATCATCTGTTCGGAAGTGGCCCAAGTGGTAGCGGTCTTCAGCACTTGCTGATGCAGCATTTGGCTGCCAACATTGAGGTATTGGAAGTCTTGTGAGCCTTTGTTTGAGGTGAGTGCCAGCAAGACAACCCATTTGTCTTCGAAGTTAAGGAATGGCTCCACAGAGTCTTTGCCCATATAAGGTGCAACGGTGAGTGCATCGGCTTTCAGTGTGTTGAAGAAGGCACGGGCGTAGTTGGCTGAGGTGTTTCCAATATCGCCACGTTTAGCGTCAGCAATGACGAAAATCTCAGGGTAGTTGTTGTGGATGTACTGAATGATACGTTCCAGGCTAAGCCAACCTTTTGCGCCATAAACTTCATAAAATGCAGTGTTAGGCTTGTAAGCCACTGCATATTGTGCAGTCTTATTGATGATCTGCTTGTTGAATTCAAAAATTGGGTCTTCCAAGGCCAACAATTCCTGTGGGATCTTGTTAATGTCGGTATCCAAACCAACGCACAAAAACGATTGCTTCTGCTTGATTTGTTCAAAAAGTTGTGATTTATTCATGGTGTTGTGTTATGATTCAATGTTTTCTTTCAGTCGTTCCGCATTTTCGGCCATTTGCAGCTTCTCGATGATTTCGTTCAAGTCGCCGTCCATTACTGCGGAGAGGTTATAGACGGTCAATCCTTCAACGCGGTGGTCGGTGACGCGCCCTTGAGGATAGTTGTAGGTACGGATTTTTGCCGAACGGTCGCCAGTCGAGACCATGGTCTTGCGCTTGGCGGAAATGTCGTTGATGTATTTCTCATATTCCATGTCGTAGATGCGTGTGCGCAGGCGCGACAAGGCTCTTTCCTTGTTCTTGGGTTGGTCGCGCGTCTCGGTGCATTCTATCAGGATTTCTTCCGATTCGCCTGTGTTCGGGTTTCTCCAAACATAACGCAAACGCACGCCCGATTCGACCTTGTTCACATTCTGACCGCCAGCGCCACTCGAGCGGAAGGTGTCCCATTTGATCTCGCCTTCGTTGATTTCCACGTCAAATTCTTCGGCTTCGGGCAAAACCGCTACCGATGCTGCCGAGGTGTGAATGCGGCCTTGGGTCTCGGTCTTCGGCACGCGCTGCACACGGTGAACACCCGATTCGAACTTCATGATGCCATACACACCGTTGCCACTCACGGTAAAGTCGATTTCCTTGTAGCCGCCACTGGCGCCTTCGCTCACCGATGTGACTTCGGTCTTCCATCCGCGTGTCTCGCAGAATTTGCTGTACATGCGGAAAAGGTCGCCGGCAAAGAGGCAAGCTTCGTCACCACCGGTTCCGGCACGGATTTCCATGATGGCGTTCTTGCTGTCTTGCGGGTCTTTGGGAATCATCATCACGCGAATGTCTTGCTCCAGAACATCAATGCGTGCTTGCGCAACTTCTATTTCTTCGACGGCCATCTTGCGCATCTCTTCGTCTTTCTCGGTGGCCAGGATTTCGCGGGCTTCGTCGATGTTGGCCTTCAACAACTTGTATTCGTTGAAGGCCTTGACGATTGGCTCCAAATCCTTGTAATCCTTGTTGAGTTTGACGAAGCGCTTCATGTCGGAAGCCACGGCAGGGTCGGCGAGTTGTTCGCCCATTTCCTCCCAACGGTGCTTTATCGTTTCAAGTTTTTCGGTGATGTCCATCAATATTCAAATATTCCGTATTTGCTCTTGATTGTCAATTGTTTCCTATCAGATGCCTCAACATGTCCAATGATTTGGCTCTCGATGTTGAACTGCTTGGCGATTTCTATCATGCCTAAAGCGGTCTTTTCGTCGGTATAGATTTCAAGACGTTGTCCCATGTTGAAGACTTTGTACATCTCGTGCCAATCGGTGCCCGATGCTTCCTGAATCATGCGGAACAAAGGTGGCAGTTCCATCATATTGTCTTTCACGATGTGCAACTTGTCAACGAAATGCAATACTTTGGTTTGTGCGCCGCCGCTGCAATGGATGATGCCGTGAATCTGCTTGCGGTATTCCTTGAGTATCGGGACAATCATTGGGGCATAGGTGCGGGTAGGGGAGAGTATCATCTTGCCCACATCGACGCCTTCGATTTCAGTCGGGTCGGTGAGTTTGTGTGGACCAGAATAGATGAGGTCTTCCGGAATGCTGTGGTCGAAGCTTTCTTCATATTTTTCGGCTAGATAATGCCCCAGCACATCGTGGCGTGCAGAGGTGAGTCCGTTGCTGCCCATGCCGCCGTTGTAGCAGTCTTCGTAGGTGGCTTGTCCTGCCGAAGAGAAGGCTATGATGCAGTCGCCTGGGCGAATGTTGGTTTCAACTACTTCGTCGCGCTTGATTCGGGCGGTGACTGTGCTGTCAACGATAACGGTGCGAACGAGGTCGCCAACATCGGCAGTTTCGCCGCCGGTGAGGTAGATGCCAATGCCCAAATTGCGTAGCTTTTCAAGGAAATGTTCTGTGCCGTTGATGAGGGCAGAGATGACTTCGCCAGGAATGAGATTCTTGTTGCGCCCGATGGTGGATGAAAGCAAAATGTTGTCGGTGGCGCCAACGCAAATCAGGTCATCGGTGTTCATCACCACTGCATCTTGTGCCACGCCTTCCCAAACGCTCATGTCGCCAGTTTCTTTCCAATAGAGGTAGGCCAACGACGATTTGGTACCTGCTCCGTCGGCATGCATGATGTTGCAATACACAGGATCGTTGCCCAAAATGTCGGGGATTATCTTGCAGAAAGCGTTGGGATATAAACCTTTGTCAAGGTTTTTGATGGCGTTGTGGATGTCTTCCTTTTCGGCAGAAACGCCTCTTAAGCTATAGCGTTGATTGTCCATTATTTGAATATGAGTTTCTTTGTTTTCGTATTGAATTCGTAATTGCCCATCTGTTTCATGGTCTTTTGACCAATGACCCACTCTTCAATCATCTTCTTGACGACTTTGCATTCCACATTGTAGAGTGAGTGACCTGCAAATCTTATCTCCTTGATGACGATGATGGCTCCATCAGCAATGCTTCCGGTGCCCAGAATCTTATCGACGTCGCCCTTGAAGTCGTCGGCAGTGAGACGGCCATCGGTAAGGAGTCTCAAAGCGCATGTTTCAGAGATGCAGAAATCGGCATTTTGGCTGTAGGTGAATGATTCTCTATAACCGTCAACGTTAGCATAGAAAACAAAGTATCCGGCCTTGTTAAGGCTGAACGTTACATCGTTTTCGTCTTCAGGATTGATGGCAATGTTGACTGTTCCGCCTTCGTCGATGGTGGTGCGAGGCACATAGTCTTTGCTGAGTATGCGGAACTCGGTGCGACGGTTCATCTGGTGGGCGGCTTCCTTCACTTCAGCGTTAGGCAGCTTGTTGATGAAGTCTTCGGTGAGGCGCGTGCCAGCCTTGAAGGTGTAGCCTTTTACGGTGATGTCTTTTGCCAAGGTGCGTGGCACTCTTTCGCCATAACCTTTAGCTTTCAGACGAAGTGGGTCGATGCCGCGGATGATGAGGTAATCGACAACGCTTTGGGCGCGTTTCTGAGAAAGGATGTCGTTGCGTTCTTCGGTGTCGCGCGCGTCGGTGTGTGAAGCCAATTCGATGGTGATGGTCGGGTTGACTTGCAGGGTCTCAATCAGGCCTTGCAGCGAGTCTTCAAACTGTGGCTTGAGGTCCCATTTGCCCAAATCGTAAAGGATGTCGGGCAGCATGATTGGCTCTTGTGGGATAGGCTCGATGAAATATTCTTTTTCGAAGTCTTTGCTGAATTCCAGACCGATAGTGGTTTCTTGTGCGTTGAAAGTGAAGTAGTTGTCTTTGTCAACGGTGATGTCGTATGTTGTGTTCTTGCTGATTTGGCTGTCGCTGAAGTTGAAGTAACCTTTGTCGTTAGTGCGGGTCATCATGCTGGAACCATCGGTGCCGACGAGTCTTACAGCGGCATTGCTGACGAATTGCTTGGTCTTGCTGTCTTTCACGGTGCCAGAGAAAGTGAACAAAACAGGTGGCTCTTCGAAATAATAGATGTTATCTAAGGCTCTGCTGTTGCCGCGGTTTGACGAAACGAAACCTCTTTCTTCAGTAGGGTGGAACATGATGGCGAAGTCGTCGCCAATCGAGTTGATGGGCGATTTCAGGTTGCGTGGTGTGCCCCATTGCCCTGAAGTGTCCATCGAAGTGACGAATACATCCAAGCCGCCCATGCCTCCATGTCCGTTGGAAGAGAAATAAAGTGTGGTGTCGTAGCGCAAGAATGGGAACATCTCGTCGCCAGCAGTGTTGACTTTTTCACCAAGGTTGAAGGGACGCTTGAAAGGTTCGCTGGTGTTGTCGCGCATGGCAACCCAAATGTCTTTGCCGCCGAATCCGCCTGTGCGCTCGGCTGCAAAATATATGATGAGTTCGTCAGCCGAAAGGGTAGGGTGACCGACAATATCCAAGGTGTCAACACCAGCAATCTCCACGGGCTTGGCATTGGAGAAGGTCCCTCCGCTCTTTGAAGCAACCATGATTTGGCATCCATTCTTGCGGTGTGCGCCATTTTGGCAGCGGGTGAAATACATTTTCGTGTATTTCGAGTTCATGAAAGGTGTGCCTTCGCTGGCATTGGTGTTCACATTTTCGCTTTCGTCAGCTAACACAGGGGTGCTCCATTCGCCTTTTCGGTCTTGCTTCGAGGTAAAGAAGTCGGCAAATGATTGTCCGGTGATTCCGTCTTTTTCCTTGCCGGTGGAAGCATCGCGTGTGGAAGTGAAGATGATTTCGTTATAGTTGTTGCTTGTCCAGCAGGCACTGAAGTCGGAATCTTTCGTCGAGTTGACTTTCTTTAACAGTGTCAACTCGTATTTCGATGGGTTTTCAAGCCATTCCTTGATGAGCGATGTCGATTCAAGCCCTAATTGCCCTCTAGGGTCATCGGGAACTTTCTCGATGTAGGTTTCGTAGCATTCGATGGCTTCCTTGTATTTTTCGTTCATCTTGTAAGTCTCTGCCGCATAGAGATATACTTCGGGATTGTTGTTCACGAAGTCGGTTTTCATCACGCGTTTGTAGTACGGCTCGGCGCGTTTGGTCAAACCGATGAGACGATAGCATTCTGCCATTTGGAAAGTGATTCGATTGCGCTCGTCTTTGTTACGGCGCGTTTTCCGGTAGGCTTTCTTGTAGCGGTCAACGGCTTCCGTGTATTGCTTACGGCCAAATGCCAAATCTGCATTTTTGGCGTAGTTTCTCCTTTGTGCGTAGAGGTCGGTACTCAAGAAGATGAACAAAGCCGACAGAAGGATGAATGTGTATTTTTTCATAGGTCAAAATTCTTGTTTGAGAACGACATAGGACGACAATTATTGTCGTCTGTAACGAAACGACAAAGATACAACAATTAGCCGAAATGATTGGGGCTTTCTGCAAAAGTTGACATAAAAAAGAATCCCGCCGGAAACGGCGGGATTCATGCAAGCGTTTAGAAGGTTAAATATGAATTATTTTATTTCTTTTCGCTGAGTTCAGCAGTGCCGTTGTCCTTCTTGTTACCCTTCATCAGGATGTAGGCGAAAGGTGATGACAAGAACACTGATGAGAAGGTACCAGCCAACACACCGACCAACAGAGCGAAGATGAATCCGCGGATGGTGTCGCCGCCGAAGATGAAGATGGCGAGCAACACAACCAAGGTCGAACCTGAGGTGTTGAACGAACGGGTCAAAGTGCTGTTGACGGCATTGGTCATATTTTCTTTCCAAGAAGCCTTCGGGTGGTTGGTGACGTTTTCACGGATACGGTCGAAGATAACCACGGTAGCGTTGATGGAGTAACCGATGACTGTCAGCACGGCTGCGATGAATGATTGGTCAACTTCCATGGTGAAAGGCAACACGTTGTAGAACAACGAGTACATACCCAATACGATGATGGTATCTTGTGCCAGAGCCATGATGGAAGCCACACCATATTGCCATTTGCGGAAACGGATGGCGATGTAGCAGAACATCAGAGCCAAAGCCACGATGATGGCGATGATTGACTTGCGGGTGACGTCGCTAGCGATGGTAGCGCCGACCTTTTGGGTACTCAGGATGCCCACGGTTTCGTCTTCTGACGAGAACTGGCTCATGCTGAGGTCTTGGCTATAGAGACCCTTCAAGTTGTTATACATGATGACTTGGATGACAGAGTCAACGGCAGGATTGTCGTTCTTGATCAAGAACTTGGTGGTGACCTTCACTTGACCATTGGTACCGTATGTCTTCACTTCTGGAGTTGACCAGTTTTCAACTTCTTGGTCTTCTCTCATTTCAAGAGCTTGGTGGATAGCTTCCTTGTCGATGTTGACATCAGTCAAAGCTTGGCGGACATCTTCAACCTTGATATTCGAGTTGTCGAATTGGACAACATAGTTACGACCACCAGTGAAGTCGATGCCGAGGTTCATGCCACGGATACCGAGTGAACCGAGGCTGATAACGACGAACACGATGCAGATGATGATTGAGGTCTTGCGGAAACCGATGAATTCGTAGTGCTTGTCTTGCAAGAAGTTGCGAGTGAAGTTAGTGCTGAAGCTGATTTCCTTTTCCTTGGCAAGCATGCGTTCGAATATCAATCTAGAAATGAAGATTGAAGTTGCCAATGAGGTAAGGATACCGATGCAGAGGGTGACAGCGAAGCTGTGGACAGGACCAGTACCCAAGATGATAAGGATGACACCGGTAATCAAGGTGGTGACGTTACCGTCGATAATAGCTGAATAAGCGTTCTTGTAACCATCAGCGATAGCAAGCTTTATGCCCTTACCGGCTTTGACTTCTTCCTTGATACGTTCGAAGATAATCACGTTCGAGTCAACGGCCATACCTAAGGTCAACACGATACCTGCGATACCAGGCAGTGTGAGCACTGAGCCGAGGCAAGCCAATGTTCCGAACAGGAAGAACACGTTCACCAACAAGGCGATATCGGCAACGGTACCAGCCTTCTTGTAGAAGAACACCATATATAACAGCACGAGGACGAATGCGAACACCATTGACCACATACCCTTTTGGACGGCTTCCTTACCGAGTGAAGGACCAACCACTTGTTCTTCAAGGATGCGGGCTTGAGCAGGTAACTTACCAGCCTTCAGGATGTTGGCCAAGTCTTGTGCTTCTTCGATAGCCATGTTACCGCCCGAAATGGATGAACGACCATTCGGGATTTCGTCGTTGACGACTGGGTAGCTATAGACGTAACCATCAAGGACGATGGCGACTTGACGACCGATGTTGTCACCAGTGAGGCGACGCCATGCGTTGGCACCAGTGGCATTCATTTGGATGGTGACTTCCACTTGGTTGTTTTGACCGAAATCTTGACGAGCATCAGTGATGACTTCGCCACCGAGAGCGCACTTGTTGTCGCGCGACATCTTCAAGGCCACGAGTTCAAGATATTCGATTTCGCCGTTGGTTTCAGGCTTCACAGTCCATGCAAGTTGAAGGTTGCGTGGGAACAGGTTCTTTGTTTCGGCAAGCATACGGTTGATGTTAGCCGTATCTTTCACTTGAGCGATACCAACACAAGCGGTTCTGCCAGGACCATCTTGGTAGTATGATGGTTGCAGCAGAGCGTAAAGTGGGTTCTGGGCTTTTTGATTTGCAAGTTGGTCTTCTTCCGAAACGGTTTCTTCTTGTTCTTCGCCAAGTTGTTCAAGCAGGTCGTTGCTGGTGGAATCGGTTTCTGCCAATTCAGCGTTTTCAACGACTTCTTCTTCAGCAGCAACAACTTCTTCTTCGCTTTCGGTTTCTGCAACTTCTGCTGGTTCAGCAACTTCTTCTTCAGCTTCTAAGTCTTGGTTAGCTTTGTTGGCTTGTGCCAGCTGAGCATTAGCTTGATCGAAGTATTGGTAGAGTTCGGCAAAGTTGTAGGTCTCCCAGAATTCCAATTGGGCAGTGCCTTGGAGGAGTTTGCGAACACGCTTTGGATCCTTGATACCAGGAAGTTCAACCAAAATGCGGCCAGTGCCTTCCATCTTTTGGATGTTTGGCTGTGCAACACCGAAACGGTCGATACGGGTTCTGAGGATTTGATATGAACGGTCGATGGCATCGTCGCTTTCTTCCTTCAAAACCTTCAGCACTTCGCTGTTCGTTGAGTTGACGGTGATGCCTTTGTCCTTGAATTCATATAGGAAGATGGAGGCAAGGCTGGCGTTAGGGTCAATCTCTTCGAAGGCTTTGCCGAACAGGGTGACGAAGTCGCCTTCACTCTTTTCCAAACCGATGGTGGCCTTTTGCATGGCAGCTACGAAGGTTGGATCTTGTGAATGACCCGACAGTGCGTTGACGATGTCCTTCACCGAGACTTCAAGGGTGACGTTCATACCACCTTTCAAGTCAAGGCCCAAGTTGATTTCCTTTTCTTTTGCGTCACGATAAGTGTACTTCTTGAATAACAGATTGTACACATTCACATTGCTGATTGAGTCGAGATAGTAGTTTTCTTTTGCCTCTTTAGCGGCTTTCAACTCCGACTCGTTGTCAATTGCAAGTTTGCTAGCCTCGGCTTCGGCATACTTGACGGCTTTGTTCTCTTGAACTTTGGTCACGACTGTGAACGAAAGTTGATAGAGGAAGACCAATCCGAAGATAATGGCTAACGCTCTGATTGCTCCTTTGTTTTGCATTGTAAAAACTGATTTAATTATTTGACTTTTAATTAGATATATTTATTTCTTTGCCTTTTATACACAATTTAGAGTCTGCAAAAATAGGATTTTTTCTTTTCAATTCCCAAAAATACTTTTTTCGCTTTTATTAATGTGAAGAAAAATATTATCTATTTATTCAATTAACTTATTGAAATATACTTATTTATACTTAATCCATTTGAAAATCTCTTTGTATGAAAGTTTTTTGCCATACATCAAAATTCCTGTGCGGTAGATTTTTGCCGCTACCCAGGTCATCAAGACGAAAGTGACGGCAAGGATGGCGATGGAGGCGACAATCTGGATAATCGGCACTCCGAATGGTATCCTCACCATCATGACGACGGGGGAGGTGAAGGGTATCATCGAAAGCCATAAGGCGAGTTGCCCGTCGGGCGCATTGACGATGTAGATGGCCGCAATCATGGAGACAATCAACGGCACGGTTATCGGCAAGGTGAATTGCTGTGAGTCGGTGTTGCTATCGACAAGCGAACCGACGGCTGCATACATCGTTCCATATAACAGGTAACCTAAAATGAAGAAAATGATGAAACATCCGATGATAGTGCCGAAGTCGATGGAGTTGGCAATCTGCACGATGTTTTGCACTGCTTCGTTGCTCGTGATGTCGTTGTTTAGGACTTCCTGCGTCATGACGCTACCTGTCGAGATGGTGCTTGGGTTGCAGAGTCCGATGGCTGCGCTGAACCCGATGTAGATGACACCTGTGAGCATGATCCACATGAGGAATTGCGTGAGGGCAACCAGTGAAACCCCGATGATTTTCCCCATCATCAGTTGGAAGGGCTTCACACTGCTTACGATGACTTCGATGATGCGGCCGTTCTTCTCTTCGGCTACTCCTTGCATCACTTGTCCGCCAAACATGAGAATGAACATGTAGATGAGTATGGCCAAAACCATTCCGAGTACAAACTGGACTTCTGTAAATGTCTCTTTCTCACCGCCTTCCTCATCCATTCGGATGACCGAAAGGTTGATGTCGGTCTTGGCGGCATCCACAATGTCGGGATCGACGCCTGAGGCAAGAAGCTTCTGCTCTTCGATTTCTTTCTTCATCACGCTGCGGATATACTCGTCGGTGGAAAGTGGCACTTGGTTGAGACTATAAAGGACAGCGTTCGACGGAATGTTGAGTTGGGTCGGGGGAACATAAAGCACCATGTCGAAAGCGCCTTGTTTTACCATTTCCTTGACCGTGTCGATGGGTTGGCCTTCCACAATGATGAAAGTCTGCTCGTCGTTGCCCTTGAATTGCTCTTCAAACCAATGGCTTCCATCAACTACGGCAATGGTGCGCTTCTCGTTGGGCGCGTTCAGTGCCAGCATGATAGGAACAATATATATGGCAGCCAGCAGCAGTGGACCAAGGAAAGTCATGATGATGAAGCTGCGCTTGCGAACGCGCGTCAAGTATTCGCGCTTGATAATGAGTCCGATTTTGTTCATGCTTGTCAGTTTTTCGATTTCACTTCTTGGATGAAAATGTCGTTCATCGATGGCAACACTTCCTTGAAGGAGACCAGTTCGCCAAGGTCGAGTAAGCGCCGGACGATGTCGTTAGCCGAATTGTTTTCGAAAGTGAGCTTCATTTCGCTCTCGATTTCCGTTTCTTCCGCCTTTATATTAATATAGGTGTCGGCCAAAGCCAAAACGGAAGCCTTGTCGTTGGTGCGAAGCACGATTTCGCGGCGTTGGGTGTCGTGTTGGCGTTTGATGTCGGTCACTTTGCCTTGCAGAATGCTTTTCCCGCTGTTAATCAACGTGATGCTGTCGCAAAGCTCTTCAACTGAAGCCATGTTGTGGGTCGAAAGCATGATGGTAGTGCCTCTGTCGCGAAGTTCCAAAATGCTTTCTTTCAAGAGGTTGGCGTTGATAGGGTCAAAACCGCTGAAGGGTTCGTCGAAGATTAATATTTCGGGTTCGTGAATGACTGTGGTGATAAACTGCACTTTTTGCTGCATTCCCTTGCTGAGTTCTTCCACTTTCTTGTCCCACCAATTCCCGATTTCGAACTTGTCGAACCACCATTTCAGCCTTTGCTGGGCTGTGTTTTTGTCAACGCCTTTGAGTTGGGCAAGATAGATGGCTTGTTCGCCGACTTTCATCTGCTTGTAAAGTCCGCGTTCTTCAGGCAGATAGCCGATGTGTGCGATGTGTTTTTGGCAAAGGACTTCTCCGTTGATTCGCACTTCGCCGCTGTCGGGCGCTGTAATCTGGTTGAGGATGCGGATAAGAGTTGTTTTTCCCGCTCCATTAGGACCTAAAAGACCGTAGATGCATCGCTCTGGAATGTCGATGCACATACGGTCGAGAGCCAAATGGTCGGCGTATTTTTTTGTAACTTCTTTTATGGAAATCATTTTCCGATCATTATTGTCAATTTGCGATTTAGCAGACTCGATTAGTTAAACAAATCCCTGATTTTGTTGAAGAAACTCTTGTCTTCGGGAGTTGGGTTAGGCTTGAAGTTTTCTGAGTTTGACAGCTGTTGAAGCAGTTTCTCTTCTTCTTTGCTGACTTTTTTCGGAATCCACACATTGACATTAACGAGCATGTCGCCGGTGCGGTAACCGTTCACTTCGGGCAGGCCTTTGCCTTTCAGACGGAGCACTTGGCCGCTTTGGGTCCCTGGCGCGATTTTCATACGTACCTTTCCATCGATGGTCGGAATCTCAACTTGTGTACCCAAAATTGCATCCGAGATGCTGATGAAAAGGCTGTAAATCAAGTTGTTCTCATCGCGCTCGAAGTCGGGATGTGCTTCTTCTTCGATGACGACGATAAGGTCGCCATTGATGCCGTTGCGTGGCCCGGCGTTGCCTTTGCCGCGGATGGTGAGCTGCATGCCTTCGCCAACTCCAGCTGGAATGTCGATGTCAATGACTTCTTCGCCCTTCACGATGCCTTCGCCATAGCAATGTGTGCACTTCTTCTTGATGATGGTGCCTTTGCCGCCGCAAGTCGGACATACTGAGGCGGTTTGCATCTGTCCGAAAAACGAGTTTACGGTCTGCACAACCTGACCGCGGCCATGACAGGTCGGGCAAGTCTGCGTTTCGTTGCCTTCTGCGCCGCTGCCATTGCAATGGGTGCAAGGCACATATTTGGTGAGTTTGATTTTCTTCTTGGCGCCTTTGGCAATTTCTTGTAGGTTGAGCTTCACCTTGACGCGAAGGTTCGAGCCGCGTTGGCGAACTTGTCCGCCGCCGCTGCCACCACCAAATCCACTGAAACCGCCAAAGTTGAAACCTTGGCCGAAAACGCTGTTGAGGATGTCGCTCAAGTCGAAGTCGCCGAAACCACCAAAACCTCCTCCGCTGGCTGAGCCTCCATTCATGCCGGCAAAGCCATAACGGTCGTAACGGGCACGCTTGTCGGCATCGCTTAGCACGCTATAGGCTTCGGCTGCTTCCTTGAACTTTTCTTCGGCATCTTTGTCGTCAGGGTTGCGGTCGGGGTGGTATTTCAAGGCCAATTGGCGGTAGGCCTTCTTTATTTCGTCAGCCGAGGCATTCTTGCTTACACCTAATACCTCGTAATAATCTCTTTTTTCTGCCATTGTTATATGTTTTTTTAGGCTCCAATAACCACGCGAGCGTAGCGAATGACTTTGCCGTTCAGTTTGTAACCTTTTTGGATGACATCCAGAACCTTGTTTTTCTTGCTCTCGTCGGTTGCGGGAATCATGGTGAGGGCTTCATGTTCATCGGTGTTGAAATCAGCGTCCATGGCTTCGATTTCTTCCAGCCCTTTTGCTTTGAGTATGGTTTTCAGTTTGTTGAAGATGAGAGTAACGCCTTGTATGTCAGCTTCGTTACCATTTTTCTGCATGTTCTGGATAGCGCGTTCGAAGTCGTCGAAAACGGGAAGAATGTCTTTGATGACGCCTTCCGAAGCGGTGGCCAGCATCTCGACTTTTTCTTTCGCTGTGCGTTTCTTGTAGTTGTCGAACTCCGAGAAAAGCCTGATGTGCTTGTCGTTCAGTTCGGCGAATTGGGCCTTTTGCTCATCGAGTTGGGCTTTTGCTTCTTCCAAGGCCTTGTCATCTTTATGTCTGCCTATATGTCTTTTCGATTTGCAATCGTGTGCCTCTTGTTTGTGGTTTTCCTTGGCGTTTTCTTGGTTTTGGGTTTGTTCTTCTGCTACGATGTCTTCGCTGACGATTTCATCGTCTTGATTTTCAATGTTTTTGTTTTCTTCCATATTGCGTGAGTGTTAATTCAAATAATAAATGCACTTGGATGTATCAAAAGACTTGCCAAGTGCATTTGTATTGACAAATTGTCAGTATGGTGTTAAATTCTTTCAATGTGTGCGCCCAAATCATTCAAACGCTTGTCGATGTATTGGTAGCCGCGTTCGATTTGGTCGCTGTTGTCGATGACGCTGGTGCCGTCGGCCGAGAGGGCTGCGATGAGCAACGAGACACCGGCGCGTATGTCGGGCGAAGCCATGCGGATGCCACGAAGGTTGTGTGAGTGGTCGAGGCCGATGACGTTGGCGCGGTGCGGGTCGCAAAGAATGATTTGCGCGCCCATGTCGATGAGCTTGTCAACAAAGAACAGACGGCTTTCAAACATCTTCTGGTGGATGAGTACTGTTCCTTTTGCTTGAGTGGCTACCACGAGCACGATGCTGATAAGGTCGGGAGTGAAACCTGGCCACGGGGCGTCGGCGATGGTGAGTATGCTTCCGTCCATGAAGTTCTGCACTTCGTAGCGGTCTTGCGCAGGGATGAAGATGTCGTCGCCGCGGTATTCCATCTGTATGCCGAGCTTGCGGAACACATCGGGAATCATGCCGAGTTGAGCGATGCCAGCGTTCTTGATGGTGATTTCGGAACCGGTCATGGCGGCCATGCCGATGAAACTGCCAACTTCAATCATGTCGGCCAACAAGGTGTGCTCAGTGCCGTGGAGTTTATTGACACCAGTGATGGTGAGCAGGTTAGAGCCAATGCCTTCGATTTTGGCGCCCATCGAGACGAGCATCTTGCAGAGTTGCACGAGATAAGGCTCGCAAGCAGCGTTGAAGATGGTGGTGGTGCCTTCTGCCATTACGGCAGCCATCACGATGTTGGCTGTGCCGGTGACAGAGGCTTCGTCAAGAAGCATGTAGCATCCTTTCAGCCCGCTACGCTGCACACTGACTTCGTAGTTGTTGAAATCAAAGATGGCACCAAGCTTTTGAAGACCGATGACGTGGGTGTCCAAACGGCGACGGCCAATCTTGTCGCCGCCTGGCTTGGGCATGAAGGCCTTGCCAAAACGGGCAAGCATCGGGCCGGTCATCATCACGCTTCCGCGCAGTTTCGAGGCCGTGTTCTGATAGGCAGAAAGGTAAAAGTAGTTGAAATCTATCGACTTGGCTTGCAAGGTGATTTCGCTACGTTTATGACGTTCCACTTCTACGCCCATGCCAATCAGCAAGTCAATCAGGTTGTTGATGTCGAGTATGTCGGGTAGGTTGTGAATGGTGACTTTTTCGTCGGTGAGCAGGCATGCGCAGAGTATCTGCATGGCCTCGTTTTTCGCACCTTGCGGAATGATTTCACCTTTGAGTTTGTGTCCGCCTTCTATTTTGAATGAGCTCATTGCTGGTTAATCTTCTTCTTGTACGCTGGATTGTTCGGGTTGTTCATGTTGGCTTTCAGGTTCGGCACTTTCTTTTTCTTTTTCTTGCCTTGCTGTGGCTTTTGTTGCTGCTGCGACTTGGAACTGATTCCGCTGTTGGAATTTAGTTTTGAGTCATCAGGGATGACGAGTCGGCCATTAGAGATTTTATTTAGGTCGTTGATGATGGTTTGGTCGTTTACGACGTTTTTGTTCCATTCCAAGTAGTTGCGTTTCATCTGGTTGGCGATGGAGTAGGCGAGGGCAAGCCGCATTTCGTCGTTCTCCTCTTTCGAGGCGGCCTCAATCATCTTTACAATGTATTGGCCATAATGACCATAACGTATGTCGTTGTTCTGATAATCAATGTGATGGGGCTTGGTCTGCTGGACATCCACTACGGGTGGCTCGAACGGACTGTCGATGTCGAGTTGCGAGTCGGAGATGATGTAGAGATGGTCCCAAAGCTTGTGTTGCCAATCGCTCGATTCCTTGACTTGTGGGTTCATCTGCGCCATGATGCCGATGATGAAGTTGGCGGCATCGGTGCGTGTCTTCCGGTCTTCGATTTCCGGAAGTTTCTGGATCATTTCCTGTATGTTGCGCCCGTATTCCGAGATGATGATTTTCTTGCGTTCTGTGTTGTAGGTCAATCCTGCTTTGTCCATAATGAATTAATTTGAGTGCAAAGTTACGCTTTTTTCGGTGTAAAACAAGAAAAAGCTATGAGATAATCGTCAACTTGGCGAATTTCAGCATGAGTTGCTTGGTGTCGCTGGTGTCGAACCTGACGGTAGCTTTCTTGTTGGCTCCCGCTCCATCGATGGATAAGATGGTTCCCATGCCGAATTTCTGGTGCAATACTCTCATGCCTTCTTGCAGCAAATCGGGGTTCGATGGCTCGAAATTTTGCGGATTGGTGATGGGTGATGGATTGGGAGTGCTTGGTGATGGGTGAGAGGTGGCTGATGTGTTTTCTATCTTCTTGAAACCGTGGCGTTCAGGTTCGTTGAAACTGCGTCCGAAACGTGAACCGCCGCCAAAAGATGAAGTGCCATGAAATGCGGCTTTCTGTGGGCGGTCGATAAGAGCCGGGTCGATTTCGTCGATGAAACGCGAAGGCTCGCTGAGGGTCAGGTTGCCGAAGCGGTAGCGCTGCTCGGCGCAACTGAGCGTGAGTTTGGTCATGGCACGGGTGACGGCAACGTAAAACAGTCGGCGTTCTTCTTCCAATTCTTCGCGGGTGCTGAGCGACATAACGCCAGGGAAGAGGTTCTCTTCCATACCGGCCACATAGACGTAAGGAAACTCCAAGCCTTTTGCGGCGTGGATGGTCATCAGGCTGACGTAGTCGGGATTCTCTTCTTCTTTCTTCATCTCGCTGTCGGTGAGCAAGGCGACGTCTTCCATGAATTGCACCAAATCGACGCGAGCGGCTTCGCCGGTGGTTTCATCCACTTGCTTGTCGCTGAATTCCATGATGGCGTTGAGCAGTTCTTCCACATTTTCCACGCGGCTCTCGCCTTCGGGTGAATCGTCTTCTTTCAGCACCTTAATCAATCCAATGCTGTTGGTGATATGCTTGGCCAATTCGAAGGCGTTCATCTTCTCTTGCAACGATTGGAAACTCTTGATCATCACTACGAAATCGCGTATCTTGTTGATGGTTCCCATGTTGAAATCGGCAGGGAACACATTGTTGGCGATGCAACGCCAGATGCTTGCCTTGTGTTCGTCGGCACTGACGATGAGCCTGTCGATGGTGGTTTTGCCTATGCCTCGCGCTGGATAGTTGATGATGCGCAGCAAAGCCTGCTCGTCTTCGGGATTGATGACGATGCGGAAATAGGCCAGCAGGTCCTTGATTTCCTTGCGGTCGTAGAACGAAAGTCCACCATATATTTTATAAGGTATGTTCTGTTTGCGTAAGGCTTCTTCCAGCGAACGCGACTGGGCGTTGGTGCGGTAGAGGATGGCAAAGTCCTTGTTGGCAAGTTGGCGGCTCATCTTGTAACCGAAAATGCTGTTGGCTACCAAAGTGCCTTCTTCGGTGTCGCTGTTGGCCTTGATGAGACTGATGCGCTCGCCGACTTCCTTGTCGCTCCATACCTTTTTCTTGATTTGGTCTTTGTTGTGCGCAATGACGCTGTTCGACGCATTGACGATGTTTTGCGTCGAGCGGTAGTTTTGCTCAAGGCGAATCAGCTTGTAATCGGGGTAGTCGTTCTTGAAATTGAGGATGTTCTGTATGTTGGCACCACGGAAGGCATAGATGCTTTGGGCATCGTCGCCTACCACGCAGATGTTCTCGAAGAGGGCTGCCAGACGGCGGACGATGAGATATTGGGCATAGTTAGTGTCCTGATACTCATCAACTAAGATGTACTTGAAGTGGTTCTGGTATTTGTAAAGTACCTCTGGATTGTCGCGAAGCAGCACGTTGGTGTAATAAAGGATGTCGTCGAAATCCATGGCGTTGGCACGGTGCATGCGGTCGTTGTAGAGTTTGAAGAGCTGGGCCATCAGCGGTTTGTTCGCCTTGCGGTCGGCTTCCTGAATCTCTGGGTCTTTGGCATAGTCGTCGGGCGAATAAAGGCTCGACTTGGCCGATGAGATGCGCGAGAGCACCGACTTGGGCTGATATATTTTTGTGTCAAGCTGCAAGTCCTTCAATATCTGGTTGATAAGCGCTTTTGAGTCGTCGGTGTCGTAAATGGTGAAGTTGGAGGTGAATCCAATTTTCTCGGCTTCGATGCGAAGGATGCGGGCAAAGATGGAGTGGAAAGTTCCCATCCACACATTGCGGGCGTCGCTGGCGTTGACAAGTTGGGTGATACGCTCTTTCATCTCTCGTGCGGCCTTGTTGGTGAAGGTGAGGGCCATGATGCTGAATGGGTCGATACCTTCCTGAATCATGTATGCCACTCGATAGGTGAGGGCGCGGGTCTTGCCCGAACCGGCTCCTGCAATCACCATGACGGGACCTTCAATAGTCGTAACCGCCTCTCTTTGAGGCTCGTTCAATTCGTTCAGTAAATCTATCATTGCTTGTTCTTTATGCTGGCAAAAATACAAATTATTATGGAAACGCGCTTGCAATAAGCACTGAAATCACTATCTTTGCCCATCTTTAATTATTGTGTCGGTATGGTAATCCTTTTCAACAAACCTTTTGGTGTCTTGAGTCAGTTTACGCCCGAGGCTGGACATCAGGCTCTCAACGATTTCGGCTTTCCGCCTGAGGTGTATGCTGCTGGCCGTTTGGACCACGACAGCGAAGGCGCCTTGCTGCTGACTGATAATGGCGCATTGGTCAAGAAGCTGCTTGATCCGAAATTCGAGCATCCGCGCACCTATCTTGCGCAGGTCGATGGCGACATCACGCCTGAGGCTTTGCGGCAGTTGTCCAAAGGAGTGGTCATCAAAGGTTATCGCACGAAACCCTGTAAGGCTGAGAAGGCCGAAGCGCCAGAAGACTTGTGGGAACGTGTTCCGCCAATTCGCTATCGTGCCAACATACCAACAAGTTGGGTGCGACTCACGCTTATCGAAGGGAAGAACCGTCAGGTGCGCCACATGACGGCAGCCGTGGGTTTCCCGACTTTGCGGCTCATCCGCGTTCAGATAGGAAACATTGCCTTAGATGGATTGCAGCCAGGCCAATGGCGCGTGGTTAGGGAACGGGTGATTTGATTGTTTTGTAGAGTCTGTTTTGATTTAGGTGAAACAAATAACAATGTCATTTCGACCGTAGGGAAGAAATCTATTGTTATTTGTCTCACTCAAAAAAAGCCTATAGACACACTCCTTCGTCGGTATGACATAGGCTTTTTTGAAAAATCAAAACAGGCACTAAATAGTTGAAACAATTTAGTGCGAATTATTTGAGGAAAAGCGGATTAGTGCTCCAAAGCAATGGAGTCGATTATCGGTTTTAGAAGAAAAATATTGTGTTGGAGAGTTTTTTTGGAAAAAGAAAAAGCCTTAACTTGGTGATAGTTAAGGCTTTTTGCGGAGAGAAAGGGATTCGAACCCTTGGAACGCAAAGCGTTCAACGGTTTTCGAGACCGCCCCGATCGACCACTCCGGCATCTCTCCTGGGTCAAAAGAAAAGCGACTTGCGTCGCTTGGCGGAGACAGAGGGATTCGAACCCCCGAAGCCTTTCGGCTTAACGGTTTTCAAGACCGCCGCTATCGACCACTCAGCCATATCTCCGCTGCAAAAGTACAAAATTTATCATTGCTGCAAGTTTTTCTGCGAAAAAAAACTTTTTTTTCAAAATGACTTACTTTTTTTAGTTTGTAATTGATTGATTTATATATAAATGATGAATGTAAAATAACCATGCCAAAATTGTAAAATCGAATGGTTTTGTTTCAAAAATGCATGGTCGTTACGTTATAAACCTTATATTTGCACTCCATTTTTCGATAAAAATGAAGAGAAATAGTGTGTCAATAGCGTTTTATGTGCTCCTAGTAGTCGCTGTTTTTGGTGGATGCTCGAAGGAGAAGTCGCCATTTTCGGAGGCTTCATCACCTCGTCACATGAATGAGTTGCGGCAAATTGATGCACTTTTGGATGCCAATCCTTCTGCGGCTCTCGATTCCATCAATCGTCTGAAGCAGGATGGAAATGTCGAATCGTGGTCGTCGCTTGATGCCAACGAACTGAAGTTGCGCGAAATACAGGCCCGATATAAGTGCCGTTCATTGTTGCCCGATAGCCCTGACCTTGAGCCGGTAATCAGTTTTTACGACAGTCTTGTGTCGCTCTTTCCTGATGATTCGGAGTTGCGTTTCTTGCGTGCTAATGCCTATTATTATAAAGGTGTGGAATGTGACGACGATGTTCAGGCTTTTGCGCATTTCATGAAGGCATACGAACTGGTCAACGACTCCATGAAGTCGCTTGAAGGGCCAAAATGCAATCGTTTCGTCGCATTGTCATGTACGCGCTTGGGCGAAATCCTTTATTATTATGGACTTTTTGAAACCGCTCGTTCCTATTTCCAAGTGGCTTGTGAGCATTTCGAGTCGATAGGCGATTTGGTGGCAGTTTCTGCTGTGAAACGTAATGAAGCTGCTATATATCAGGCAAATAAGCAATATGAAAAGGCCATTTCTACTTTTGCCGAGGCCGAATCGTTGCATCCTGTCAGCGAAGCTTTTGCCTATCATGCCATGGGCGGTTTGCTTTTTGACCAGCAGGAATACGACTCCGCATTGTTCTATCTTGAACAATCGTTCAGACAAAGTGACCCTTTCGCAAAGACAGATGCGGCGGCCAAACTATCTGAAATTTACCGATTTAAAGGACAAGTGGATGCGGAAATTTATTATACGCGCTATTTCGTTGAGAGTTCGCTGCACGAGTCGAGCCTCACTTCTCATCGTATGGAAATTGAATATTTGCTGAAGAAAGACAACCTTGATAATCCGTCTGAAGACTCTGGAAACCATTCGTTTGTGATTCCAATGCTTTTGGTGCTCGTGCTTTTGGCGGTGATTGCGGTGATGGCTTATGTCATCGTAAGAAACCGAAAACGGATTTCGCATATCGAGAGTAAGATTTCAACCATCGAACGCAAACATTTGCAGGAAAATGCCGATAAGGACTTGGAAATCGAGCAGATGACGCAAAAGTTGATTGATACGCGTGAACAATTGGAAAATGCCACGAAAACGACTTTCGAGGAATCGTGGAAGAACTTCTCTGACTGTGCGATAGCCAACAAAATAAGGCATTCTGTGGAAGGCGAGGATATCATGATAAAGAACGTTGGAATGTATCCGAAACTGAAGTTGAAGGAAGTGGATTTCCTTGAACTGATTCGTATGGCCAATGGCTGTTTCAATGGCTTCTCGTCGCGATTGTTGCACGATTATCCAGAACTCACAACCTCTGACTTGCGTCATTGCTGCTTGGCCTTGCTTGGCATGAATGATGCGGAAATGGCTGTGCTTGAAGGCATCTCGTATAGCGGTTCGAATCGTAGGACGAAGAAAATCGTTTCCGTATTGAGTATGGACGACAGCCTCGAGCAATCAGTTTTGATGTATCTCCGAAAATATTGGTAATTTAATGAAAAATAGATAGTTGTACTGATTTTGTTGATAATAATTGAAATCTTCGAAAAGAAAAATCCGAAATAAATAAGTTAGAATTATTAGTTTTGCTGAATTAAAAATAAATCACGATGAAAAGATTGTATTTAACTTTTGCTTTGCTCGCACTTGCTTTTACAGGAATGGCGCAGGTGAAAATGCTGAAGCCTTATTATTCTGTTACGACTTATAATGTGCCAGATTCTATTTCATTCGTCGAAAATGCCATTGCAATTGATTGCGGGTCGGCTGTGTATAAGGAATTTCAGCCTGGTTTGTTTAGGGCTACGGTTGAAATCACGACGATGTTCAGGCAAGGCGACAATTATCCGGCCTTCTCTAAGGTTGCAGTGGATAGCCCTGTGATTTCCGACACTTCGAAAATCAATGGTGCTTTCATCAACCAGCAGCGCTTCCCTTTGCCCGCTGGAAAATATGACATGATTCTGTCAGTCAGAGATTTGAATGTGATTGACGGAAGACCGTTGAACGATACTTTGGTCGTTGAGATGAATTACGGAAAGAATCCATCGATTTCCGACATCCTGCTTTATGATTCCTTCGCAAAGGCTTCTAAACCATCGGCTTGCACTAAGAGTGGCATGGATTTCCTGCCTCGCGTCTATCCGTTCTATGGCAGCAACGAAACCAAGCTCAACTTCTATGCCGAGCTTTACAACAGCGATAAATTGTATGACGAAGGCAAATATTTGGTCAACTATTATATCGAGACTTGCGAGTCATCGACACGCTTGCAGGACTACATCTTCGTGAAGCGCTTCCCTGTGGCTCCGGTCAATGTGCATTTAGGCTCTATCGACATCAGTTCGTTGCCATCGGGCAATTATTACCTAGTGGTCGAAATGCGTGACCGTTCCAACGCGCTGATTTGCTCGAAGAGCATCCGCTTCTTCCGCAGCAATCCGGGAGCAAGTTACGACATGTACGACCTGAGCGCTGTCGGTGTTGAGGCAACGTTTGTGAGCCAAATCAATAATATCGATACACTTCGCAAGTACATCAGTTATCTCGATCCGCTGTGCTCCGAATCGGAACGCGATTATTCCTATAATTTGGTAAGAGATGGCGATTTGAAGACCATGCAACAATTTTTCCTGAATTTCTGGAATTCGCGTTCACCGATGAATCCACGTTTGGCATGGGAAGATTATTTGGCTGCTGTGCGTCGTGTCAACTTGTCGTTTGGAACGCCGTCCTATCCTGGCTATCGCACCGACCGTGGCTATGTGTTCCTGAAATACGGACAGCCTGACAAGATTGTCGAAAGTCCCAATGAACCAGGCGCTTATCCATACGAAATCTGGCATTATTACGAGGTCGCCAACCAACATAACAAGCGTTTCGTGTTCATGTCGAAAGACAATGTCACCAACGATTTCCACTTGATCCATTCTGACGTCATCGGTGAAATCAATAACCCGCGCTGGCAGCTTGAAATCTATTCCCGAATCAACTATAATATCATCAATGGCATTGACCAGACAGAATACGAAGGAGGTTGGGGAACACATGCTGGCGACTTGTATGACAATCCAAGATAATCGTTAATTTTCAGCGATTTAGAGAATGAAAAAAATCGGATTTTATATTGTAAAGCTTTGGGCGTATGGCGTGGCCATTACGCCCTTCAGCTTGTTGTATCTGAGGTCCGATATCTTCTTTTTCTTGGTCTATCATGTCGCTCATTATCGTAGAAAAGTGGTTAGAACCAATCTGCTGAACTCGTTTCCCGAAAAAGGGGAGAAGGAAATAAAAGGCATAGAGAAACAATTCTACCATAATTTGTGCGATTTGGCCGTTGAGATATGCAAGTTATTGGTAATGAAACCAGGGGAATTGAAACGGCATGTCAATTTCACCAATCCGGAGATGATTTCTGAATTGTATGAAAACAAAAAGAGTCTGTTCGTGGCCTTGGCGCATTCCGGCAATTGGGAATGGTTCGGAAAGATAATGCACACTTTGTCGCCTCATAAGTGCTCGGCTATTTATAAAAGAGTCAAGAATGATGATTTCGAGAAGCTTATGCTTCAGATCCGGACGAGTTACAACTTGGAGTGCGAACAGATGATCGAAGCCAATGTCGCCTTGAAGACTTTGGTGTCGCGTCGTGAACTGACAAATTCAATTGCTATTGTAGCCGACCAGTCGCCACATGGCACCGAAAAGGATTATTGGACTGAGTTCCTTCACCAAGACACTTGCTGGTTCACAGGTCTTGAACGTATGGCCAAGATGCTTGACTATGCCGTCGTCTTTGCTGAGATTCGACGCACGAAACGAGGCTATTATGATGTGACGTTCAAAAAGATATGCGACAATCCGAAGGAAACCGAAAATGGTTTCATCATGGAACAATATGTGCGTATGCTGGAGCGTTTTATTTGTGAAAATCCCGACAATTGGTTGTGGTCGCACCGCCGTTGGAAGCATTCGCGTAGAGGCGTCGATTCATCGCGTCTCATCAATAAATAAGGTTTAGTCGGAATGAAAAAGGTTGCAGTCGTCATATTGAATTACAATGGCAGGAAGTTCCTCGAACAGTTCCTTCCCAATCTTATTGCGAATTGCGACCCTGCGATTTCTGAAGTGATTGTCGCCGACAATGCCTCGACCGACGATTCAATAGCTTTCATGCGTGAACATTTCCCTTCCATTCGATTGATAATCAATGGTTCTAATGGTGGTTTTGCTACGGGCTATAACCTTGCGCTGCGTCAGGTGGAGGCGGAGTATTATGTGTTGCTGAATTCGGATATCGAAGTGGCTCCTCATTGGATTGAACCCGTCGTCGAACTGATGGATTCCGACCCGAAGATTGCCGCTTGCCAACCGAAGATATTGTCATATTATCATCGAGAGCAGTTCGAATATGCGGGTGCTTGCGGTGGCTTTATCGATAAATATGGTTATCCGTTTTGTCGTGGACGAGTGTTCCAAACGCTGGAAAATGATGAAGGTCAATATGATACGCCTATGGAAGTGTTTTGGGCGACGGGGGCTTGCATGTTCGTGCGTGCAGGACTCTATCATCAGATGGGAGGCTTGGACGATAGCTTTTTCGCCCACATGGAGGAAATCGACTTGTGCTGGCGTCTGAAAAATGCAGGTTTCAAGGTGTTTTGCTGCCCGCAGTCGAAGGTGTATCATATCGGTGGCGGCACTTTGCCCAAAAACTCACCACGCAAGACTTATCTGAATTTCCGCAACAACCTATCGCTTCTGTTCAAGAATCTTCCCGAAGGTCATGTCGCTCCAGTGATTGCCTATCGTATTGTGCTGGATTGGGTAGCTGCCGCCAAATTCTTTTGCGAAGGCTGCTTCGCTGATTCACGCATGGTCTTTAAGGCACATTTCGATTTCTATAGGCGAATCAAGGCTTTGAAAGAGAGCCGAAGATCTACAAAACATCAAAAAGTGAGTCGTGTTTATCAACACAATATTGTGTTTGACAATGTTTTGCACGGAAAGAAGAAATTCACCGATTTTGACTTTCGCCTTTTCAGCTAATAAAACCGCAGTAGGAAAAATCCTAGCATTTTTTTGATGGAGATTGCGCGATTCAAGTTTTTTTAAATAAAATTTGGTGCTGTTTGAATTGTTTTATACTTTTGTAACGGTAAAATGGATGCTATAATGAAAAAGATTACATTAGGAAAGACGAATCTTAAGGTCAATAAGAATGGTTTTGGTGCGCTTCCTATTCAACGGTTGAGTGAAAAGGAGGCTGTGTATCTGCTCCAGAAAGCTGCAGACAATGGTTTCGATTTCTTCGATACGGCACGCTTCTATACGGATAGCGAAGAAAAGATCGGAGCTGCTTTTGAATGGTGCAGGAATAAGGTGATTATTGCTTCAAAAACATCGGCCACCGATGCGGAAGGTTTTTGGAAAGACCTTCATACGACTCTGAAGAACTTGAAGACGGATTATCTCGACTTATATCAGTTTCATAATCCTGACTATTGTCCGAAGCCAGGCGATAAGGCGGGCTTGTATGATGCCATGAAGGTGGCGCAACGACAAGGCAAAATCCGCTTTATCGGAATCAGCAGCCATCGCCAGAATGTGGCAAACGAAGCCATCGAGCGCGATTGCTACGACACACTTCAATATCCATTTTCCTATCTCTCGTCGGAAAACGACCAGAAGATTGTTGAATTATGCCGGAAGCACAACATGGGCTTCATTTGCATGAAAGCCTTAGCTGGCGGTCTGATAACCGATTCGGCCTTGGCCTATGCCTTCTTGAACCAATTTGACCATGTCTTGCCGATTTGGGGCATACAGCGCGATAGCGAACTCGACGAGTTCATCTCATATCAGGAGAAGGAACCGGAACTTTCGTCGATGGCATGGCGTAAGATAGAGAAGGAGCGTGCCGAACTTTCGGGCGACTTCTGCCGCGGTTGCGGTTATTGCCAACCTTGCACGGTAGGCATCCAAATCAGCGACTGTGCCCGCATGAGTTTGTTCCTGCGTCGTGCGCCTTTGAGCGTCTATCTCACCGAGGAATGGGCCGAGAAAATGAAGGTGATAGAGAATTGCGTACATTGCAATTCCTGCCGCGACAAGTGCCCTTATTCCTTGGATGTGCCTAACTTGCTGGCTCGAAACTACGAGGATTTCAAGGAGTTCTGGAAGAATAGATAATTCGGGCTAATGGACAAAAATTAGGCTGAAATCTTCCGAAAGCCCAGTAATATCTA
>CALBNP010000092.1 GCA_937896505.1 uncultured Bacteroidales bacterium
AATGGGACGGTAGCTCAGTTGGTTTAGAGCGCATGCTTGACAGGCATGAGGTCACAAGTTCGATCCTTGTTCGCCCCACACGAAACGCCTTAGGGCGTTTTTTCGTAAACGGAGGGACGTTAGCCCAGTTGGTTTAGAGCGCTGCCTTCACACGGCAGAGGTCACTGGTTCGAGTCCAGTACGTCCCACAGCAAAGAAAGTCAGCAAGCAACGCTGGCTTTATTTTTTTGTCGGAAAGAGAATGCAAAAGCTCAAGAGTTACGTACTGCCGATTGCCCTCCTGCTGGGCTGGTTGTTGCACCGCTACTGCGCGATGTTCAGTTTCATAGTCCCCTATCTCATTTTCACCATCTTGCTGTTGACCTTCTCGGCCGTCGATATCAAGAAGCTGAAATTCAACATGCTATTCGTTTGGATTATCATGTTCCAAGTGGTCGTGAGCATGGGCGGCTACGCTTTGCTGAAGGCCTTGGGGGGTAACGAGATTATCGCCGAAGGCATCCTCGTAGGCGTGCTTTGTCCAGTAGCGGCTTCGGTGGCCGTCATCAGCTGCATGTTGGGAGCCAACCGCGAGACGGTGACGAGCTACACCATCATCGGCAACCTAATGGTCTCGGTGGTCGCACCTATTTATTTTTCTTTTGTGGGCGTGCAACAAGATTTGCCTTTCTTCGAGTCGTTCCTGCCCATATTCAAGCGCGTCGGCACCGTAATCGGACTGCCTTTCTTTGCAGCGTGGGCATTACAGGCATGGCTACCTAAAGTGAGCGGATTCCTCGCCCATTACAAGGGACTCTCCTTCTATCTTTGGGCAATGGCGTTGCTTTTGAACCTTGGCCAGACCATCGACTTCATCTTCCTTCACGGAGAAGGCAACTGGAACAGCATCATCTGGCTCGGTGTTGAAGCATTGATTTTCTGCATCATACAGTTTGGTTTTGGCAAATGGTTAGGCAGCAAATATGGCGACACCATCTCAGGCGGGCAGCTGCTCGGACAGAAAAACACAGCCATGGGCATCTGGATGGCCAACTATTATTTGCACCCACTGGCATCCGTCTATCTCGCCTTCTATTCCATTTTCCAAAATGTCTTCAACAGCTGGCAGATTTGGCACTTTGGGAAGTTGAGAGCTGAAAGTTGAGAGTTGAAAGTTGAGAGCTGAGAGTTGAAAGTTGAGAGTTGAGAGTTGAGAGTTAAGAGTTGAGAGCTGAGAGTTAAGAGTTGAGAGCTGAGAGTTGAAAGTTGAGAGTTGAGAGCGAGGAAGTAGAAACGTTTTGTTGAATATATTTGCTCCATATCAATATATTTCCTATATTTGCAGTCCTTTTACGTTCATCAACTGAATTTAGACAATTAAATCATTATAAATCAAACACAAACTGAAATGATGCAAAACAATATCGTTCCCGCCGAATTGGTTAGCAAGATGTTTGCCGAAAGCGGTTTGGCCTGCATTGGCAAAGCCGGTATCCGCGAAATCAACAAGTTGGCTCGTGACATCGAAGCTACCTCTGGCAAGAAGTTCATCCACATGGAAATCGGAAATCCTGGTCTGCCAGCCGCCAAGGTAGGCGTTGAAGCCCAAATCAAGGCTCTGCAAGACGGCGTTGCCGCCAATTATCCCGCCATCGACGGTGCTCCAGTACTGAAGAAAGAAGCCTCTCGCTTCATCAAGATGTTCCTCGACCTCGACGTTGACCCAGCCAACTGCATACCTACCGTTGGTTCCATGCAAGGCGCTTTCGCTTCGTTCATGATTTGCGGCCACCTCAACAAGCAGAAGAGCACCATCCTCTTCATCGACCCAGGTTTCCCTGTCCACAAGTTCCAGAACCGCGTTCTCGGCGTCCCGATGGAACACTTCGACATCTACGAATACCGTGGCGAGAAATTGCGCGCCAAGATGGAAGAGATGCTCAGCAAGGGCAACATCCACAGCGTGCTTTACTCCAACCCTAACAACCCGACATGGGTGTGCCTCACCGACGAAGAACTACGCATCATCGGTGAAGTGTGTAACAAATACGACGTCATCGTCATGGAAGATCTCGCCTACTTCGGCATGGACTTTCGCAAGGACTACAGTCATCCTGGCGTTGCTCCTTTCCAACCCACCGTTGGCAAGTATGCCGACAACTACCTGCTGATGATTTCAAGCTCGAAGGCCTTCAGCTATGCCGGCGAACGCTGCGCCATCCTCGGCATCAGCGACAAGCTCGCCAAGCGTCACTATGCCGACCTGAAAGAATTCTGCGGTCAGGAAGTGTTCCTCCGCGGCATCCTCTTCGGCGCCTTGCACCCACTCACATCAGGTGCTTCACATTCAGCCCAATACGCTCTTGCAGCCGTCATGAAAGCCGTGAGCGATGGTACTTACAACTATCGTGAAGATGTCCTCGAATACGGTCGCAAAGCCAAGATGATGAAAGACGCCTTCACAAGCAACAACTTCACCATCACCTACGACGAAGACTGCGGTGAACCTATCGCCGACGGCTTCTATTTCACCTTCTGCTACCCGGGCTTCACCGGAGCCGACTTGGTGGAAGAGCTTATGTATTACGGCGTTTCGGGCATCTCGCTCGACACCTGCGGTAGCCAACGCCAAGGTCTGCGTGCCTGCAGCTCGCTCATCCAAAGAGAAGAGATTCCTGTCTTGGCCGAGAGACTGGCAGCTTTCGCAAAAGACCACCCAGTGAAATAAGATAAAAAAAATGCAATGGCAATGATGAATTTCATTATCTTTGCACCTTGTTTTAATAGATAACACAAAATTCTAAAAACTAATAAATATGGCAAAATTCAGAGGAGCCATCGTTGTTGACACCGAGCGTTGCAAGGGATGTTCAGTATGCATCACCGCTTGCCCATGTGGCGTCATCGAACTGGCAAAAGAAGTAAACGGAAAAGGTTACAATTACGCATTCATGGCCAACCCCGACAAGTGCATTGGCTGCGCAAGCTGCGGCATCACCTGCCCTGACGGCGTGATCAAGGTCTATAAGAAGGCCATCGAGTAAACCCAACCAATTGTCTAACAATTTAAAATCTTACATAATGGGAGAATTAAAACTGATGAAGGGTAACGAGGCATTGGCAGAAGCCGCCATCCGCTACGGTGCTGATGCTTATTTCGGATATCCTATCACTCCTCAGTCGGAAGTGATTGAGTATCTGTCGGAACAGAACCCTTACGAACGCACCGGCATGGTCGTTCTTCAAGCAGAAAGTGAATTGGCAGCCATCAACATGGTGTATGCTGCTGGCGCAGCTGGCAAGCGCGTCATGACCTCATCATCCAGCCCAGGCGTGTGCCTGAAGCAAGAAGGTCTGGCCTACATCGCTGGCGCAGAAGTGCCTTGCGTCTATGCTGACGTGGTTCGTGGCGGCCCGGGTCTGGGTACCATCCAACCTTCACAAGCTGACTATTTCCAAGCCTGCAAGGGCGGCGGCAATGGCGACTACAACCAAATCGTCCTCGCTCCTGCTTCAGTACAGGAAATGGCTGACTTCGTGGCTCTCGGCTTCGACATGGCTTTCAAATATCGTATCGCAGTGTGTATCCTCTCCGATGGTGCCATTGGCCAAATGATGGAAAAGGTCGTCCTTCCTGACCAGAAGGCTCGCTTGACCGAAGAAGAAATCAAGGCTAAGTATCCTTGGGCTCTGACCGGTCGCAAGCGTGGCACGCAACACCGTGTCATCACTTCTTTGGACCTCGACTCAGCCAAGATGGAAGAGCACAACCGTCACCTCCAGAGAAAGTATGCTGAAATCACGAAGAACGAAACCCGTTGGGAAGAAATCAACACTGAAGATGCAGAATACGTATTCGTAGCTTACGGTTCAAGCGCCCGTATCGCCCAGAAGGCCGTCCAACTTGGTCGTGCCGAAGGCCTGAAGGTTGGCTTGCTCCGTCCTATCACCCTGTGGCCTTACCCAACCAAGGCAATCGAAGCCTTGATTGAAAAGGGCGTCAAGGGATTCCTTTCAGTTGAATTGAGCTGCGGCCAGATGATTGAAGACGTGAAACTCGCCTGCAACGGTCGCGCAAAGGCAGAACACTTCGGCCGCGTCGGTGGTATCATCCACACTCCAGAAGAAGTTCTCGAAGCTATGAAGAAACAAATTATAGGAGAATAAGAAAATGGCAGAAATCACATTACAAGATATCATCCAGCCTGAAAATTTGGTTTATGAAAAATCAAAGCTGCTGACGGAAAAACCTTTCCACTATTGCCCAGGCTGCGGTCACGGAACCGTTCACCGCATCATCGCTGAAGTTCTCGAAGAACTTGGCATCGACGAACAGACCATCGGTGTTTCTCCAGTAGGTTGCGCCGTTATGGCTTACGACTATTTCGACGTTGACTTCGTTGAAGCAGCTCACGGCCGTGCTCCGGCGTGCGCATCAGGTATCAAGCGCGTGTGGCCTAACAAGATCGTCTTCTCCTATCAAGGCGACGGCGACTTGGCTGCTATCGGTACTTGCGAAACCATCCACACCTGCAACCGTGGCGAGAACATCACCATGATTTTCGTCAACAACGGTATCTATGGTATGACTGGTGGCCAGATGGCTCCTACCACTCTGGTTGGCATGAAGACCGCTACGACCCCATACGGCCGTATGCCACAATGGCCTGACGGAACACCTAACAACGGTTTCCCTCTCCAGATCACCAACCTCATCTCACAACTTCCTGGCACACGTTACGTCACACGTCAGGCTGTCTATACTCCAGCTGCCGTGCGTAATGCCAAGAAGGCCATCAAGAAGGCTTTCCAGAACCAGATGGAAAACAAGAACGGTGTCAACTTCGTTGAAATCGTTTCGAACTGCAATTCCAACTGGAAGATGACAGCCGTCGATGCAAACAAGTGGTTGCAAGAAAACATGCTGCCAGTTTATCCTCTCGGCGACATCAAGGACAACTTCGAGCTGATTAAGAAATAATTAAAAACTACAAAGCAATGACAGAAGAATTAATTATAGCCGGTTTCGGCGGACAAGGCGTCTTGTCAATGGGTAAGATCCTTGCTTATAGTGGTATCATGCAAGACAAGGAAGTGAGCTGGATGCCATCTTACGGTCCTGAAATGCGTGGCGGTACTGCAAACGTGACTGTCATCGTCAGCGATGAACGCGTCTGCTCACCTATCCTGAATGCTTTCGACACTGCAGTCATTCTGAATCAGCAGTCACTCGACAAGTTCGAGAGCAAAGTAAAACCTGGCGGTTACCTGATTTATGATCCAAACGGCATCACGCACAAGCCAACCCGTAAGGACATTCACATCTACACCATCGAAGGTGCCCAACTCGCATCCGACATGGGTAACACCAAGGTCTTCAACATGATTATTTTGGGTGCTTTCCTGAAGATTCGTCCTATCATCGACAACAAGAACGTTGAAGAAGGTCTGAGACACTCACTGCCAGAACGCGCTCACAAACTTATTCCTTTGAACATGCAGGCT
>CALBNP010000093.1 GCA_937896505.1 uncultured Bacteroidales bacterium
TTTCGCAACGCGATGAGGAAGTGAGTGGCATTGCCATTGCCGCCACTATGGAAGGGCAGCGCACCATGCTCATCGAGACGCAAGCTTTGGTCAGCACGGCGGCCTACGGCACGCCGCAACGCTCGGCTACGGGTTTCGACATCCGCCGCCTGAACATGCTGCTGGCCGTGTTGGAAAAACGCGCAGGTTTCCGCCTTTCCACGAAAGATGTCTTCCTCAACATTGCCGGCGGCTTGCGTGTCGACGACCCGGCCATCGACATGGCTGTGGTGGCAGCGGTTTTGTCGTCGAATGCCGACATCCCGATTCCGTCGGGTTACACTTTTGCCGCTGAAATCGGTCTTTCGGGCGAAGTCCGAGCCGTCACGCGTATTGATGCCCGCATTGCCGAAGCCGACAAGTTGGGCTTTGAGAAAATCTTCATTTCGAAATACAACGCCAAAGGCTTAGATACCAAGCGTTTCAAGATACAGATTGTTCCCGTGGCCTCGGTTTATGACTTGGCTGGGGAGCTGTTTGGGTGAAAATAAAAATATGGAAAACGAAAAAATAATATTAGGCATCGACCCGGGCACCATGGTGATGGGCTATGGCGTCATCAAGGAAGTGGGTAAGAACATGGAACTCTTGACGATGGGGGTCATCAACTTGAAAAAACTTGACAACCAGGCGCTGAAACTGAAGAAGATTTTTGAGCGCGTTTTGGAAATCGTCAACGAATATCATCCCGACGAGCTGGCTATCGAGGCACCGTTTTTCGGTAAAAACGTGCAGTCGATGCTGAAGTTGGGCCGTGCCCAAGGTGTGGCCATGGCTGCCGCCCTCTACCGCGACATCCCAATTTTCGAATATTCGCCCAAGACCATCAAGCAGACCATCACAGGCAATGGCAACGCCACCAAGGAACAGGTGGCCAAGATGTTGCATTTCATGTTGAAGTTCGACGAAGACCCTGAGTTTTTCGATGCCACCGATGCTGTGGCTGCCGCTGTCTGTCATGCCATCGACAAGGGCAAGGACGTGAACTATACCAAGCATACCACCGAGAAAGCCAAGGCTGCCCGCAAGCCCGACTGGAGCCAGTTTATTGCGCAAAACCCTGATAGAATCAAGAATCTATGACGAAAAGAAAGACGAAATTCGATACTTGCTTTTTCGAGCGTTACGCCATGTTTTCGCTTGTGAAGCTTTTTGGCTCTCGTTATCTGGGCCTCACGTGTTCCGACCGCCCCGACTTGCAGGACGATGAGAATGGCATTGGCATCGAAGTCACGCGCGCCATCAGCGAGAATAAGGTGGATGCCCATGCGCTTATCAACGACATTGCGGGAAAGCCCGTCATGGAAATCGACCCCGACGACTTGAAGCGCATCCGGGAAAGTGGTTATTCTTTTGGCCTTGATAGCAGTTATTCGATTGGTGGTCACGAATATGACTATTGGGCCTTGGCGAAGCCCATGAAACGCATCCTGCAAAGCAAGATCCAGAAGGTGAGTGATGGTTTTTATGGAGATTACGATGAGTTCGGTCTTTATGTCTTCACCAACTATGACTTGGTGGCCGATGAAGTCAATGAAATCATTGGTTTTGTGACGGAAGCCCAACAGGGTTTGGAAAAGCACTACGACCGCCTTTTCATCACCCAAATCGACACCTTGTTTGATTGCGACCTGAAAATAGGCCATTTTGATTGTTTTCCAATCGACACCGAACTGCGCAAGCAGTTATATCACTATGCTTGCTTGAAATAAGTTTTCCAATTTTCAGCAAAATCAATTCAGGCCGACTGGAAGTTTCCGGTCGGCCTGAATTTGATAAAGAATCAATCTTCGCCAAATACTTTTTCAAGAGCCTCTTTTTTCAAGACACCATCAATGCAAACAACATTAATGTCTTCCGGTTCTTCTTCAATAATTATTATGCCAACAAGTTCCGTCCCTTTTTTAACCGTGAAAATACGGGTAGATTCATCATCTTCCTTATTCTCAACCATAAGTTCAAGCTCGTTTTGGCTTAATTTCGAATCAATATCTTTTTTAATCTTTTTGATTGTGGCAGAGTTATCGCAGTCGATGACATACATGCCTTGAAAAGATTTGAAAGAATCCAAGATGTTGCTAAGATCATCATCAACTTGAAGGGATCCCATCATGTTAAACATGCTTGGTGATATAAAAGTCGTTTCAACACCTTTTGAATCTGAATACTTGTTGTATAACTCCTTGCCGACTTGGGCTTGACTACTGCTTGCAATAATAAAGGCAAACATCAAAAAAACTAACTTTTTCATTTCTCTATGATTTAAATTGATTTGAATTATTCGGTTTTATTCGGCAATACGGCTTTTAAAGTGGAAAGCGCCGCATCGGCTTTATCCATCCCGTCATTGACTTTTGATGCTATACGGTTCATTGTTGAAGAAAAATAGGCATACGCTTCTTGAGGATCGTTGAAAGTGTCTTTAGGTTCGCTTTGTTTTGATAGCAGAAGCCAGCCCAAACCAATCATCAAGACAACGGTTGCAGCTGCACTAAGCCATTTCAGTTGATTTCCTGCTTTATGGCTCTCTTTCCCGCTTTTCAAATTCTCGGTAAAAGCTAGAGTGTTAATTAATGTATCTATATCGTGCTCCAAATTTGATGGGACTTGTTTGTGCTCATCGTTGGCTATTTCTTCAAGTTCATTCAAGTTCATATTAGTTCCTCCAGTTCTTTTTTGATTTGATTCCTTGAGCGGCTAACTGTCACTCTTACATTCAATTCTGTCAATCCGGTTCTTTTTGCTATTTCCTTGTAATCCAAAGCTTCCGTAACGAACAAAAGCATAATTTCCTTTTGCTTTTTCGGCATCCTATTGATACAATCTACCACATGTCTTAAAGTGTCGCGATTCATCACGGGATTATCTTCAATACCGATATTCGGAAGCTCTTCCATGTCACTAGGTCGTTCTTCAATTCGCAAATTATTGCGCCTTATTCTATCAATACATAAATTATGAGTCACTTTGATGACAAATGATTTTGGGTCGTCAATTTTATCCAATTTGTCTTTTGACGCCCACAACTTCACATAAACATCTTGAGTGGTATCTTTTGCTGCCTCTTCATCGTTTAGCAAATGTATCGCCACACGATAAATAAGAGGATTTAGAGAAAGATAAGTCCGTTTGAATATCTCAGTTGTCATGCTGATTTCATTTAAATCACATTATTGAGACGAATAGAATCTGAATTTGTTACAAAAGCAATCGTTTTTAATGAAAAAAGGCGCTCTTACGAACGCCTTTTTCAGTTTATAGAAGATGTGATTACTGACGTGCAGCAATCAGCAGATCCAGCATCTTGATGGCTGATTCGCTGACCACGGTGCCAGGTCCGAAGATAGCAACGGCACCTGCATCATAGAGGAACTGATAGTCCTGTGCAGGGATGACGCCACCCACGGTGACCATGATGTCGGGGCGACCGAGTTTTTCCAACTCAGCGATGACCTGAGGCACCAAGGTCTTGTGACCTGCAGCCAACGAGCTGACGCCGAGAATGTGGACGTCGTTTTCGACAGCCTGCTTAGCAGCTTCGGCTGGAGTCTGGAACAGAGGTCCCATATCGACATCGAAACCTATGTCGG
>CALBNP010000094.1 GCA_937896505.1 uncultured Bacteroidales bacterium
TCAATATATCCATGATTTCTAAGGAAAGAAATTTCCCTTTGAACAGTTCTTGGAGACACCGCCAAAGTTCTCGCCAAATCGTTAGCCGTTACAGTGCCGTCAACAAGCATTAGTTTTAATATAGAACATTGACGTTCAGACAATTCGCCAAAGAAGTTCTCGCCAAAGTTCTCGCCAAAGTTCTCGCCATTTTTAAGTATAATCTTGCCAACGAAGTCTTTATGGCATGGTAATTCTATCATAAAAAACGAGCGGTTTTCATCCGTCTCAATTCTGGCTTTTGGCGATTCGTTGTCTTTGAGTTGCCGTTGAATGGTAGGAATACCCGTTGCGCGGCCTTCCGTCAGTTCCAAATCTTTCAGAAACTCTCCTAAACGACGATTGCGATAACGACGCGACTTCAGCAATTCCGCTTCCCGTATGGCATCCATGCTGATGGAACGGTCGGGCCCCGAAAAACTCAGTATGGTAATCATATCCGGCTCGATGGTGATTTCAACAGGTTCCCTCACTTGATAATCCCTGTGGTACATGGCATTCACAACAGCTTCTTCCAAAGCCTGATAGGGATAGTTAAAAAAACGATACGAATGTTCGTCATCACGCCGTTTGACGATCCGCTCTTTGATGACATTGGTTCGCAAATAAGTAAGCGTCTCGGAAATCACTTTCGGCACAGGCCCCTTGAAAGGCGGCACCTCAATCATGTTGTCCGGATTATTAACGCGTCCTTCCGGGAAAATGACGACTTCTATCTGACTATAAGGGAAAAAGCGTTGAGGATTTTCGCAGAACATCATGGCCGCCACGTTTTTTATCAGTCGGTTTTCGGTAGGCCCCGACAAAAGATCCATCTGTTCAAGCAAATTCATTTTGTTTGCCGAAGAAATCATTTCCATTGGGATGCTGCTATGGACGTGCTCCAAAAAATCGCTCAGCAAAACTATCGAAATGTCGGAAAGTGCGATGTCGGGGTTCGGGCGTTCATCAAACGACACCTTTGTCGCCATATCACGCAATTCGTCGAGCACTTCACCCTTGGCAGGAATGCTGGTAGAACCACATCGGACATAGAACTCCTCTTTGACAAGCCCTTTCGCCGTAACATTGCACGAAACACTATATGGGCGATTTATGCCTGTCGGAACCCAGATAGCGAAAACGTACTTTTCATCAACGATTTCGACCGATGTCCTCGGCATATAATACGGTTTCAGCTTTTGATTAAAGCTTTGCATAGTTTTCTGGATGCCGTCAATCAGCGATTCCTCGATGCCGCACACAGGGCGTTTTGCCACACCTTCATGCTCTTCAACACCTATCAAAATATAACCGCCACCCAAATTGTCAATGTCATTGGCAAAAGCGCAAATGCTATGATAAACCGTATCTGGATTCCAACCTTTTTTAAACTCGATACGGTTGTCTTCCACTCTACGTTTATTCAGCAGTTCCTCAATGTCCATTAATAGTGCCATACATTCAAAGCCAAAATTACATGTGCAAAATTACGGAAATTCTTCAATTTCGCAAAAACAATAAACTTTTTCCGCAGCTTCGCAAGGCTTTCTCTTCCGAAACCTTATCGGTGTTGAGCAAACATAAATTACCGATAATTTGACGTTAATAATTTGATGGGCAAGAAATTAATGATTCATTTATGGAAATTTGCGTTTTATCTCCGGCTGCCTGAACTTTATTTCCTCTTCGCTGCAAAGGCGGTAAACCTCGTTGCTGATATAATCGCTCAAGTCGCTGAGGTTGTCTTTGTTGGAACCAAAATTGAGCAGGTTAAGGATGGAACGCGACGACGACTCCACCACAACCTTGCACGAGTTGCTGCTTGTGGCCACCACCTTCATCCTCACCTTCTCGCTGAAAGGCGATAGCCAAGCCCCGTGCCGCGCTTCGACAACAAACA
>CALBNP010000095.1 GCA_937896505.1 uncultured Bacteroidales bacterium
AAAATCAAGATGCACAACCGCGACCGCTATTTCCATGAAGATGAAACATGGTACCGCAAGCTTGCAATGGAGACTTTGGACTTGATTCGCGAAAAAGGTCTTGTGATGGAAATCAACACGCGCGGCATTTACAAGAAGCGTTACAATGGTTTTTATCCTTCGCCTTGGCTGATGAAAGAGGCTTGCGCTATGGGTGTTCCTGCCATCATTTCCGCCGATGCACATCATTTCAGCGAGATTTCACTGGAATTTGATGCTGCTGAAAATGCTTTACGGCAAGCGGGTTATCGCAGTGTCGTCAGGTTTAAGGATGGGAAATGGATAGAACATTCCATCTGATGTAGAAACGCGATTTATCGCGTCTCAATAATAATAATGAAAAAACGAGAGATGCAATGCACCTCTCGTTTTTGTTTTCAACATATTGATTATGAATTATTTATTTAGGAAATTCATCACATTGTTTTCAATGCGTTTGGCGAGGTCTTCCGAGTCAGCGGCCTTTTCAAATTTGTGGCCAGTTACTTTTTCGTAGAGTTCGATGTAACGGTCGGAAACGCTATCGACATAGTCGGGTGTCATTTCTGGCACTTGCTGGCCTTCCTTGCCTTGGAAACCGTTGGCCATCAGCCATTCGCGGACAAATTCCTTTGAAAGCTGGATCTGAGGTTCGCCTTTTGCGAAGCGTTCTTCGTATTGGTCGGCGATGAAATAGCGTGATGAGTCAGGCGTGTGGATTTCGTCCATCAAGTAGATTTGGTCGCCAATCTTGCCGAACTCATATTTTGTATCAACGAGGATAAGTCCTTGTTTGGCAGCGATTTCTGTTCCGCGCTGGAAAAGTTTGCGTGTGATGGCTTCAATCTGTGCGTAGTCGCTTTCGCTAATCAGTCCTTTGGCGATGATTTCTTCGCGTGAAATGTCTTCGTCGTGGCCTTCTTCGGCCTTTGTGGTAGGCGTGATGATAGGTTCGGCGAAACGCTGATGCTCGCGCATACCGTCAGGAATCTGCACGCCGCAGATGGTGTGCTGACCGCTCTTGTAGGTGCGCCATGAACTGCCCGTGAGGTAGCCGCGGATAATCATTTCGATTGGGAAAGGCTTGCAGAGCTTGCCCACGGTGACCATCGGGTCGGGTGTGGCGAGTTTCCAGTTCGGCACAATGTCGGTGGTAGCATCAAGGAACATGGAAGCTATCTGATTGAGTACTTGTCCTTTGAATGGAATTCCTTTGGGCAGAATGACATCGAAAGCAGAGATACGGTCGGTGGCAACCATAACCATATATTCGTCGTTAATGAAATAACAGTCGCGGACTTTGCCGTGATAAACCTTGGTCTGGCCAGGGAAATTGTAATCTGTTCTTGTTAATGCTTTCATGATTGTATGTTTAGTGAATTATTGTCAATATTTTCTTGTATATCAATTTCTTGTGAGTCTTCTTCGTGGTGCTTCTTGTAAGCATTGATGATGTCGGTAACAAGTTTATGCCGCACTACATCCTTGTCGTCGAGCATGATGAACTCGATGCCTTTCACGTCTTTCAGCACTTCCATGGCTTGTGGCAATCCCGAAGGCGTTTTGGGTGGCAAGTCGATTTGGGTGATGTCGCCTGTGATGATGAACTTGGCCGAGCGTCCCATTCGTGTGAGGAACATCTTGAGTTGGCTGCGCGTGGCGTTTTGGGCTTCGTCGAGGATGACGAAGGCATGGTCCAAAGTGCGGCCGCGCATGAAGGCCAAAGGCGCAATTTCGATGGTGTGGTCTTCGAGATA
>CALBNP010000096.1 GCA_937896505.1 uncultured Bacteroidales bacterium
ACCTCGAACCGCGGCATGCGGACCGAGCAGCTCGCCGAGATGATCAACGCGAAGCGGCTCCATGTGCGCAAGGACGGACAGCCCGTCACGGGCAAGCAGGTCTATGCCGTCTGCATGCGCTACCCCGACATGTTCTGCAAGTCGGAAGGCCTCATCAGACTGATGGTGTGAGGGCGGGTGAGTGGTTATGGGTGATGGGTGAATGGTTATGGGTTATGGGTGAATGGTTATGGGTGGTGTTTGGCTTGCAACCTTGCAACCTGGGCAACCAAAAGGAAAAAGATGCATATTTGCATCGTGTAACGATAAAAAGCATCGGCCATGAATGAAAGAAGAGAACAGAGAAAGAGAGAACGCAGACACAGAAGGTTGGAGAGGAGAATACGGAGGAGGCGCAAACAGCTATGGGACTCGAAATCTAGGTTTAAAGACCCTCTGGACGACATGCTTCCCGATAACCTCAAGCCTTATAAACGTTGGATATGGTGGCATATCTTGAATGAACATTGAGTTTTGAAAGTGCTTCTGCCTGCCGGACGCAAGAATGAAGGAAACAAATCCAAAACAAATCTGAAGCAAATCCTAGAGTCAGTCTTGATATAGGTGGAACAAATAACAATGTCATTTCGACCGCAGGGAAGAAATCTATTGTTATTTGCTTCACCTATCAAAAAGCTATAGATACCTGCCGGACGCATGGAAATAAACCACGAATCTTCACGAATGCCTTCCGGACGTGGATGGGTGACCGCGAATTGTGCGAATTTCGCTAATGTTGCGGCCTTGCCGCTTGTTGCTGGGCACTTCTTACCATCCGCTGCCGCCGGCATTGACGGTTGTTACCATTGAATTGAGGGTGACGGTTGTCTGCTGTCCGCCTGAATAGGTGACGTTGCCCGTGTAGTAGCCGTTCCAGTTGTCGCCGCCGGAAATCGTCCCGTTGTATTTCATGGTGTAGGTCTGGCCTGTGGCAAAATCGGGATGGCTGAGCAGGAACTTGATGCCGCTGCCACCTCCTGGACCGCCACCAGGACCGCCGCCGCCTTGCAGGGTCGGGCATTGGTAGGTCACTACGACTTCGCCCGAAGCGTTCAGCACTTGGATGGCATATCCTGCTTGCGTGTTGATTTTCATGGATGGCTGTGTGCAGACATTGGCCGTCGGGTTGCTGGTGTCGCCGCCTGTGCCGCAGACAATGCCGCCCGTGATTTTGAATTGGTTGTTGTCGCAGTCGAAACCACATTCCGGCTGACGGGCTCCGTTGGCTATGGTGAGACCACCATTGATGAATAGCGTGCCGTTGGAATCGATAGCGTCGTTGTTGTCGGAATGGCAGTAGATGGTGCCGCCATTGATGGTGAGGTTGAGCGCCGCGTTGATTACATCATCGCTCTTCGAATAGGCTTCAATGTTGCCGCCGTTGATGGTCATCTGGGCTTTGCTTTCAATACATTCTCCGCCTTCGTTGTTCTGGGTGCAGTTGATGATGATGGTGCCGCTGTTGATGGTCATGTCGCCGTCGCATTTCAGGGCTTTTGGATTGGCGTAATCGCCGCCGCCCCAAGGACCGCCGCCGCCACTTGAGATGGTGACACGCTCACCCGAAGTGGAAACGTTGATAATCAGGTCTCTGTCAGGCGCATCGGCGTGCCCGATGGTTATGCTGCCATCGGCATTGATGCCTTTCCCGCCTTTGCCGGTGCTGGTGCAATTGAAACTGCCTGCAATGATTTCCAGGTTGCCGTCGCATTTGATGCATGAAGAAGTGTAGGCGTCTTTCGTGTTGCCTGAAACGGTGTAGCTTGCGCCGTCGCCGTGGGTCTCAAGTTCGAAAGTCCCACCGCTGATGATGGCGTTTCCATCGCAACTGATAGCTTTGCCGCCATCGTTTGAGCTTGGCAAATTGATGTTGAAATTGCCGCCTGTAATGTTGATTTCGGTATCAATCTTGATGGCTGAGCAGTAGGATGGAACTTCATGGTTTTCTTCTTGTTCCACAACGGTTTTTCCTGATGCGGTAATGGTGATTTCGCCGCCGCTGACATTCAGATAGGCGCTCTTGATGCCTTTGGAAATGTCGCCGGAATGGTTGATTTCGATGCTGCCGCCGCTGATGCTGACCAAATCATCGCATTTGATGGCTTTGCTATCGTATCCTGATGAGGTGATTTCAACTGTGCCGCCCGAGATGCTTACGGTTTCCGAAGCGTTGAGTCCTTTCGTATCGTCGCCTGTGGAGTTGATGCTGATTGACCCGCCAAAAATGTTGATGTCGGTCGAACTGTCGATGCCGTCGGAACCGGAATGTAAAATGCTGATTTCTCCATTGGTTTGGGTGAAGGAATCAATGTGCAGACCATCGCTTTGGGCATCGTTGATGATGATTTTTCCGCCTGAAACGATAAGGTTTCCTTCTGCAAAGATGCCGTGTTTGGTGTTGCCGTTGATGTTCAGCGTGCCGTCTCCTTTGGTGAAGGTAAGGTCGCCAGCCGAACAGATAGCAGCCTTTTGTGCCCCGTTGCTGCCATCGGAAAGGGTGGAGATGCCGTTCAATTCGATGGTGGCATTTGTCTCGGATGCAATGTCGATGACGGCCTTGCTCGTGTTGGAAAGATGGGCATTGTCGAGGAAGAGGTCAAAATCCTTGCTGCTAATAAAGGAGATAGAACCATTGCTTGTTGTTCCTGACAATGAGTAAATTACGTTTGATTTTGAGGAACTGACCGCCACATCGGCCTGATTGCTCGAAACGCTGACACCTTCGTTTGAAAACGGATTCGTGATTTCAACGGAATTGCCGTTATAGACAATCCGCACGATGTCGCCCGAAGGTGCTTCCTCGATGCCGAAGGTGATGCTGTCAATCATCGTGACGGGGAGTGATGTCTGTCCGCTTGTGGCGTCGAAGATGGCAGATGCTGGATCGCCCTGGAAAGTGATGTCGTCGATATTGTGAACTGCATCGTTGTAAATGACGGTTCCCGAATGGTGCAGGTAGAGGTGTTGCTCGTTTTGGGCGTTCAAACTGATGGCAAACAGAACGCCAATGATAAGTGTCAAAGTCTTTTTCATAGTCTTATCAGTTTGAAATTCTGCTTGTTGATATTCACGTAATAAAGTCCTTGCGGCAGTTCGGTGATGTCGATGCTTTGGCCACAATCAATGATTTCGCTTTTGACCAACTTCCCGTCAAAGGAATAAATGTTCATTTGCTGAAATCCGTTTATTCCACTGACTGTGAAACTGTTGCCAGTAGGATTTGGAAAAATGCCGATGTTTTCCGCTTCGTTATCAACCGTTGCCAAAACCTCATTGAAAGTCACTTTTCTGATTTCGGAAATGGGAATCTGAATGTCGGTTCCGTTTTGGGTGATGACCAGGGTTTCGTCGTTTGGAAATGAAATCCTGTCGTTTCCGCCGAGTTGATAAATCTGTTCGTTACCGTTGCAATTTGTGATAATCGCTTGAATTTCAACTTGCTGTGCTGATATTCTGCTTCCTAAACCGAATATCAGTAAGATTAAGGGAAGCACTATTCTTAATAGGTGTCTCATTCTTGTTATTTTTGAATAATCCATTTGCAAAGATAAGTAATTATTTGATGCCAAGTGTCCTTGTCAATCTTTGACGACTTATTGATCTGGCCCACTTCCTCGATAATCCAAAATTAATCTAGTCGGCATCGTCCGAAAATTCAACCAAGAGCGAGAAAAAACGGTATTTTTGCAGTCTTTTTAGAGAATTTTGGAAATGGGGAAAAATAATAGACTTAGTTGGGGCTATTTGGCCGGTATCATTTCGGGTATCACTTACGGCATGAATCCGCTTTTCGGGGTTCCTGTCATCAATAAGGGTTTGGATGTCAATTCGTTGCTGTTCTATCGTTATGGTGTGGCAACAGTGCTGATGTTAGTCTTCATGCTGTTGGCAAAGAAGCAAGTCTGCATCACAGGGAAGCAGTTCGGACTGATGACGATAGTGGGCATTTTGTTCACGGCATGCAGCCTGACCTTGTTTGAATCCTACAAATACATCCCATCGGGCATCGCTACGAGCATTCTTTATGTCTATCCCATCATGGTGGCCTTGATTATGGTCTTCCTCGGCCAGAAATCTTCGTGGCAAACCTGGATTTCCATCTTCGCGGGCGTGGCTGGGGCGGTACTCCTTTCGCTGAAAGGTGAGGGTGGCTTCATCGATTGGCGTGGCATCGCGCTGGTGGTGGCTTCGGGCCTCTGCTATACCTTGTTTATTGTCATCGTCAACCAGAGCAAGCAAATCAAGGCTTTGCCGAATCTTACGTTGACCTTCTATTGCTTCTTCATCGGTTCGGTGATGCTGTTCTGTCTCTCGGGCTTCGGATTGAAACTCAACGCTGTGCCCGACACTTCATGCTGGCTCAATATACTAGGTCTGGCAGTGCTGCCTACCACAATCGCCACCATCACTTTGGCGGCTGCTACCAAATCGGTGGGTGCCACCAAGACTTCCATCCTCGGCATCTTGGAGCCTCTGACGGCCATCTTCATCGGTACGGTGGTGTTTCACGAAGCCTTCACGCTCAATGTGGCTATCGGTGTGGCGCTCATCTTGTTCTCCATTCTGTTCATGATTTTGACGGAAAAGTAGGTCTCGATCCGATTTTTTTTGAAGTGGGACTTGCGCCGTTCCGAAATTACGCTTATTTTTGAGGCTCAATTTATGGAGGCGCTTTGCGCTGATAATCAGTAATCTTTTAATAGAAAACCCAATATGTTCCTAATATTCGATACCGAGACCACTGGTCTGCCCAAGACTAATAATGCTCCGCTGAGCGACTTCGACAATTGGCCTCGCATGGTGCAACTGGCTTGGCAAATTCACGACGACAAAGGCCATCTCGTTGAGGCTCACAATCATATTGTCATCCCTGACGGCTATGAGATTCCCATCGATGCCATGATGGTCCACCACATCTCGACCGAGCATGCACGCAAGCACGGCAAGCCGCTCAACGAGGTGCTCGATATCTTTATGGAATCGGCTGACAAGGCTCAGTATCTCGTCGGACATAACATACAGTTCGACCTCAATGTGTTGGGTTGCGAGTTCTTGCGCATGGGACGCGAAAATCCTTTGCGCCGTTGGCAGATTGTGGATACTTGCACCGAGAAGACCGCCAACTTCTGCATGTTGCCTGGAGGAAAGAACGGCCATTTCAAGTTCCCGAAGCTGAACGAGATACATCATCTCTTGTTTGGCGAGGACTTCGATTCGGCCCATAATGCCTGCGCCGATGTTGAAGCTACGGCTCGTGTATTTCTCGAACTGTTGCGCCGCAAAGTGCTCGACGAAACCGACTTGCATGTCGATGCTCAGTTCTTCGCTGATTTCCAAGCTGCCAATCCCGATGTGATGCAGCCTGCGGGCATCGTCGTGGAAGCCAATTTCGAAGAAGAGGAACAACCCAAAGAAGAGGTCATCGTCAATGATGACTATGTGCCACAACATTTTACCCACCTGCATGTCCACTCGCATTATTCCATCTTGGATGGCATGTCGAAGGTGCCCGATTTGGTGAAGAAATGCAAGAAGAACGGCATGTATAGCATTGCGCTTACCGACCATGGCAACATGTTCGGCATCAAGGATTTGGCTGATACGGTGAACAAGGAAAACGGTGGCGTGAAGGATGCCATCAAGGAGCAGGAAGCCATCTTGAAGAAGGAAGACGCTACCGATGAGGAAAAGGCAAACGCACAAGCAGAAATCGACAAGCTTAAGGGCCAGTTCTTTAAGCCGATTTTCGGCATCGAGACCTATTGCGCTCCCGTCAGCATCGACAAGCGCGATGGCCGTCAGGATAGGGGATGGCACCTTATATTATTAGCCAAGAACAAGACTGGTTATCACAGCCTTTGCAAACTGAGTTCCATCGCCTACACGGATGGTTTCTACTACAATCCGCGTATCGACCACAGCCTTCTGCAACAATATCATGAAGGCCTGATTTGCTGCTCAGCCTGTTTGGGCGGTGAAGTTCCTCAGAAAATCATGAATGGCGACATGGCTGGTGCCGAAGAAAGCATCAGGTGGTTCAAGGAACTTTTTGGTGAAGATTATTATATTGAAATACAACGACATAAAACGGATAAGCCTGGCGGTGATACGGAAGTTTATGAACGTCAGAAGGAAGTCAATAAGGTGCTTCTCGATTTGGCCAAGAAATATGATATCAAGGTGGTGGCTACCAACGACGTGCACTTTGTGGAAGAAAGCCATGCCGAAGCTCACGACCGACTGATTTGCCTCTCGACGGGCAAGGACTTGGACGATGCAACGCGAATGCACTATACCAAACAGGAATGGCTGAAGACTCCCACTGAGATGGGAAAGATTTTCGCCGATGTACCTTTCGCACTCGAAAATACGCAGGAAATCGTCGATAAGGTTGAGACTTACAGCATTGATTCCGACCCGATTATGCCAATGTTCCCAATCCCTGAAGAGTTTGGGACTGAAGAAGAATACCGTCAGAAATTCACCGAACAGGAATTGTTTGATGAGTTTACGCGCAATGAACATGGCGAAGTGGTGCTGAGTCAGGAAGAGGCCGAGAAGAAGGTGAAGAAACTGGGTGGCTACGACCGCCTGTATCGTATCAAGCTGGAGGCCGATTACCTTGCCGAACTCACTTGGAAAGGTGCAAGAATGCGTTATGGCGAGGAACTGACGGAAGAACAGAAAGAACGTATCATCTTCGAACTTCATGTGATGAAGACCATGGGTTTCCCTGGCTACTTCCTTATCGTTCAAGACTATATCCGTGGCGCTCGTGAGGAATTGGGCGTTTCGGTCGGTCCAGGCCGTGGCTCGGCGGCTGGTTCCGTTGTGGCCTATTGCTTGAAAATTACCGATTTAGACCCGTTAAAATACGACTTGCTGTTCGAGCGTTTCCT
>CALBNP010000097.1 GCA_937896505.1 uncultured Bacteroidales bacterium
TCCGCTGAAGCACGAGTATCTTGAACATCAGCACATAGTCGTAGGGCTTTGCACCGGCTTTCGTCAGACGCTCCCTATACAAACCCGCCTCCAATGTCCCACGAAACATCTCGAAATCAATCGTTTCTGAAAGTCTTTCCAGCGGATTCCCCAATGCGTTCAACATTGAAGTTCTTTCTTCCGAATCAAATAAACCTTGGTTGCCAAGCTTTCTGTATGCCCTTTTGTACGTGTCCATTTTCTCTTTAAATTTGCGGCAAATATACAAATATTTATCTGATTATCAAAGAGTTTTATTTAGAATTGCCCTTAAGAATTATGAATGGGGTGGTGGCTAACGGCCAAAAGCTAATGGCCAAAAGCCAACAGCAAATTAACGGTACATTTCGTCGAGGTTGAATTTTTCGGGGAATTTGGCTTTCACGTCTTTGTAATAGTCATAGATGACAGCCATGTCGGCATCGAAGTCGCCGGTGGGGTAGAAGACGGTGTCGAATCCGCAGGTCCGCTTCTTGAAGTCTTCGAAACCGAGTACGACAGGGACATTGGCGCCTTGGGCGATGACATAGAAACCTTTCTTCCACTTGTTGACTTTCTTGCGTGTGGCTTCGGGGCAGATGACAAGAAACACTTCGTCATTTTTGCTGAACATGTCAATCATTTGTTCGACGAGGTGGTTCTGCTTGCCGCGGTCAACGGGAATGCCTCCGATTTTGCATAGTGCCCAACGAAGTATGGAAGTATTGAAGAACTCCTGCTTCATCATGATTTTAAAATGAAGCCCTTGCGACCAGAAGAAGGCCCACCCGACGAAAAAGTCTTCGATGGAAGTGTGCGGAGCCACGATGCAGACGCATTTTTTGATGTCGGACGGAATCTTGTTCACAACAGTCCATCTGTTGATTTTCAGGTAAAAATTACCGATAGCTTTCCGAAGGTCCATGACGCTGTTTTTAATTAAGAATTAAGAATGAAGAATGAAGAATAGGGGCGAAGCCCGGTGAGTTTTGTGCTGAATTATTGGTTCTTGACTATTGCAACGAGAATACTGATGAGTTCATCGCATTTCGTGTTCAAATTGTTGAATTTGTCATTAGGAATATAACCTGTAGCATGCATTATATCAAGCCAATAACTTGTTTCGTTGGCTTCTTTTAGTGAGATGTGCATCTTGGAATAAAAATCGGGTCTTGACTGTCCTTTTACTCCTTCTGCGACATTGGCACCAATGCTTGTGCCCGAACGAAGGATTTGCTTGGATAAAATATACTCGTGTTGAACATCAACCAGCCATTTGTAAAGGTTGATGATGTCAATTGCGAAATCCCTGCTTTTTTTCTTAATAGGATTATCTTTCTCGTTCATACCCACTTATTCTTAATTCTGCATTCTTAATTCTTAATTCTAAATATTCATTTTACCAAATCTTTGCACGGTTTTCAGGAGCAATATACATCTTGTCGCCTTCAACGCATTCGAATGCTTCGTAGAAGTGAGGCATGCTGCCGAGAGCACGGTTGACGCGGGCTTCCGCCGGTGAGTGCACGTCTTCCTTGATGCGGCGTTCGAGAGCCTTGTCGCGGATGTTGTTGCGCCAGACGGTGCCGTAGCTGATGAAGAAGCGTTGGGCAGGAGTGAAGCCGTCGATGCTATCGTTGCGCTGTGCTTCTTCGGTCATCTGATAAGCGTCCCAAGCGATGTTGAGGCCACCGAGGTCGGCGATGTTTTCGCCAAGGGTAAGCTCGCCATTGATGTGGTTGCCACGCAGTTCGAATTCGTTGAACAGCTTGACCAACTGTTGGGTGCGTTCGTTGAAACGGACAGCGTCTTCTTCGGTCCACCAGTCGTTGAGGTTGCCTTTTTCGTCGTATTTGCGGCCTTGGTCGTCGAAGCCGTGAGTCATTTCGTGGCCGATGACCACACCGATGCCACCATAGTTGACAGCATCGTCAGCGTTTTGGTTGAAGAATGGAGGTTGGAGAATGCCGGCAGGGAACACAATTTCGTTCATGTCGGGGCTGTAGTAGGCGTTGACGGTCTGTGGAGTCATGAACCACTCTTCCTTATCGACAGGCTTGCCTAACTTGGCCATCTCTTCGTCGTTTTCGAAGCGGACGGCATTGCGGATGTTCTGGAAGTAGGAATCGGCAGTGACTTCATATTTGCTGTAGTCTTTCCACTTGTTAGGATAGCCGACTTTCACGTTGATGCAAGCGAGTTTGTGGAGTGCCTTTTCTTTGGTGGCGTCATCCATCCAGTCGAGCACCTTGATACGTTCGCCGAGAGAGGTCTTCAGGTTGGCGACGAGGTTTTCCATGCGAGCCTTGGCTTCGGCAGGGAAATGCTTCTCGACATAGATTTGTCCGATGGCTTCGCCCAAGCAGCCGTCGGTGGCATTCAGGATGCGGCGCCAACGGGGTTGCTGTACTTCTTGTCCGTAGAGGTAGTTGCTGTAGAAAGCGAAATTTTCGGCCACGAAGTCGTCGCTGAGTTGTGATGCGCTGCCAGTGATGATTTTCCACTTCATGTAGTCCTTGATGACTTCAATATCGGTGCTGCTGATGACTTCGTCCATGTTGCCGAGGAAGTCGGGCATGCCCACGTTGAGGCTGTCGAAGGCAGGAGCACCGACGGCGTTGAAGTAGTTGTCCCAGCAGAAGTTAGGTGTCTTTTCGCTGAGTTGTACGCGCGTAAATTTATTATAGGTGCGGTCGGGGTCGCGGCGTTCAACGCGAGTCAGTGACTTTTCGGCCAGACGGGTCTCGAAAGCGAGGATGCCGTTGGCTTTAGCCGTGGCAGTCTCGGCATCGATGCCGACGAGTTGGAACATGTTGGAGATGTGTTCGACATACTTTTCGCGCATCTCTTGCGAGCCTTCGTCGAAGTAGTCGTCACGGTCGGGGAGGCTGAGGCCGCCTTGCATGACGTGCATGATGTTCATGTCGGCTTGTTTTGGGTCGCTGCCCACGCCTGCGCCGAAGAAACCGCCAAAGCCAGTGGCGTGCATCTTGCCTACCAATTCGCCCAGTTGGGCCTTGTCGGTGAGCGCATCGACTTGTTCGAAATAAGGAAGCAATTCGCTGTAGCCACGTTCGTTGATGGCCACGGTATCCATGCCAGCGTTGTAGAAGTCGCGGATTTTCTGTGCCACGCTGCCTTGTTCGGCGTTGGCATCAGCCGACACCTCATTAATAATGTCCTGAATCAGCAGTTCGTTCTGCTGGTCGATTTCGGTGAAGGCACCAAAGGTGGTGTACTCTTCAGGAATCGGGTGCGTGTCGAGCCAACCTTTGTTGGCGTAACGGAAGAAATCGTCACCAGGCTTGATGCTCTGGTCCATGTAGGCCAAATTGATGGCGGGTACGACTTCTTTTTCGGTTGTTTCATCAGGTTCGCCTTGCTTTTCGGCGCAGCCTGTTGCCATTGTACATAAAATCATCATGGCGATTGCGTTTTTCTTTTTCATTATTGATATTTTGTTGTTGAATTGTTTGATTGACTTTGGGACTTAGGGACTTGGGGACTTAGGGACATGTGGACTTAGGGACTTGGGGACATGTGGACATTTAGACTTAGGGACGCTGAGCGGAGTCGAAGCGTATCTTGTTGTATGTTTGACTGTGTGGCTGGTTGTTGAGATGCGATGAATCGACTGATTGCAGAGATGCGATGAATCGACTGATTGCAGAGATGCGATGAATCGGCGTCTCTACAAAGTTTCATTTAGAAATTACAGGTCGCCTTCCAATTGCAATTCGGTTTGTAACGTCCTCAACATTGGGTTTTCATTAGCCATGCGTTCGAATTTGTCCTTGTCGGTGTAGATATCTACTTCGACAGGTTTTTCCATCACTTCGGGAACCAGCTGGAATTGGTTGTTGTGTAAGGTGTTCTTGAGGTGGTTTCTCAAGGCACTCATGCCTTCCGTGTCGGTCTCGAATAACTTGTTATCGACGTTGAAATGGATTTCGGAATTGGGACCGGCCTTCGGGATGTACTTGCTGAGAGCGGCAGCGAAATTAGGGGATATGAGCCTGTATTTCTGAGTGAATTCATTCCATGAAGCCACTAATTGTTCTTGTGTGAAAGGCGTGTTCAATGATTCTTCAATCACTTCTGTTTTTTTCTCGGCTTCTTTCAAAGCATCGTTGATGGAGATGCCGCTGCTGGCTACGCCTCTTTGACGCATGGTTGGAGCGGGAGTGTCAGGTGCTGGGTTGTTGGTGATGGGTGATGGGTTATTGATGCTGGGTGCTGGGTTGTTGGTGCTGGGTTGTTGGTGCTGGGTTGTTGGTGCTGGGTTGTTGGTGCTGGTCGATGGGGTGGGTTGTTGACTCTGCGGTTGAGTGACGGTAGAGGTAGGTGATGCGGTGCTTCGGCTCGTTTCGGCTCCGCTCAACGGCCGCTGCCCAGCAGCTGCGGGTGTGGGCTGGTTGGTGAGTGGTCTGTTTTGCGGCAGTTGCGTTGGTTGTGTTTGGGCTTGCGGCATGTTCAGGGCAGGACTGCAAAGCGCGCACATTTTTAATAAGGCGATTTCAAGATGCAGACGCTTGTTGTTGGCCGAACGATAGTTGATGTCGCATTGGTCGTTGATTTCCAAGGCCTTGATGAGGAACGACATCTGGCATGCTTGCGATTGCGTGATGTAGCGTTGGCGCAACTGGTCGCTTACTTCAAGAAGTTGTGTCGTGGCGGGGTCTTTGCTGACGAGCAGGCTTCGCATGTGCGTGCCCATTCCAGTTACGAAATGGTGAGGCTCGAAGCCTTTGCTGATGATGTCGTTGAGCATGAGCAATATGTCGCTGGTGTTGCCTTGGAGGATGTCGTCAACGGCACGGAAATAATAGTCGTAGTCGAGCACGTTGAGGTTGTCGATGACATCTTTATAGGTGATGGTCTTGCCGGAGAAGCTGACCATCTGGTCGAAGATGGAAAGGGCGTCGCGCAAGGCTCCGTCAGCTTTCTGGGCGATGATGTTCAGGGCCTCCGCTTCTGCATTGATGCCTTCGCTCGAAGCTACGAAAGCAAGGTGCTTGGCAATGTCATCGACGGTGATGCGCTTGAAGTCGTAGATTTGGCATCGCGAAAGGATGGTCGGGATGATCTTGTGCTTCTCGGTGGTGGCGAGGATGAATTTGGCGTACGCTGGAGGCTCTTCGAGGGTCTTGAGGAAGGCGTTGAAAGCGTCTTTGCTCAGCATGTGAACCTCGTCGATGATATACACCTTGTAGTCGCCGATTTGCGGAGGGATGCGCACTTGGTCAACAAGGCTGCGGATGTCGTCAACCGAGTTGTTGGAAGCGGCATCGAGTTCGTAGATGTTGAACGAGGCGTTGTTGTTGAAGGCGCGGCACGATTCGCATTCGTTGCAGGCTTCAAGGTTTTCGGTTGGATGCAGGCAGTTGATGGTCTTGGCCATGATGCGGGCGCAAGTGGTCTTGCCCACGCCTCGCGGACCGCAAAACAGGAAGGCCTGGGCCAAAGTGTTGTTGCGGATGGCGTTTTTCAGGGTCGATGTGATGGACTGTTGACCCACCACGGTGTCAAAAGTCGCTGGTCTATACTTTCTTGCAGATACGACGAAGTTTTCCATTTCAGTCTTTTTAAAAAAAGACAAAAATACGTTTTTTTGGGATAAAACCGTAAATTTTGTAGAAAAACACCTCTAATTACTGATTGTTTAGATTTTAACAGTATTTTTGCCTGCATAAAATGATTCAGAAAGATGTTGAGTAGCGAGCAATTTTTGCAATTGGTTAAAAATGGTGAAGGTTTACAGGTGGAATTCAAGGTCAGTTTACCGTTGTCAGAGGTCGCTGATGATTTTGGCCATCGCAGTTTGTCACGCAACCCGTTTATTTTTGATATGTTTACGCGTATGCATTTGGTTGAACAGGTGGGGTCGGGCATTCCGCGTATGTGCCGTTTGATGAATGATATGGGGCTTCCTAATCCTATATTTAATACAAAGGGTATGTTTTCCATTACTTTTTCTAGGATGGAATCGGAGAATGACGGTGTAGAATCGAAAAATGTCGGAGTAGAGGTTAAAAATGATGGTGTAGAATCGAAAAATGTCGGTGTAGAGGTTAAAAATGACGGTGTAGAGGTTAAAAATGACGGTGTAGAGGTTGAAAATGACGGTGTAGAATCGGAAAATGTCGGTGTAGAGGCTGAGAATGACGGTGTAGAATCGGGAAATGTCGGTGTAGAGGCTGAGAATGACGGTGTAGAAATTGAAATCAAACTTAATGACACACAATCGGATTTGCTTGAAATCTTGTCTGACAATGGTATTTTTTCGGCAAAAAAGCTGTCGGAAATGATGCTTGTGACGCAGAGGACAATTGAGCGTAATTTGTCGTTTTTGCAGAAGAATGGTTTTGTTAAGCGGGAAGGTTCTGACCGTTATGGCAAGTGGATTGTCTTGAAGAAAAAATGAATGCTTTATGAAACTCTCCATTTTAGTTCCTAAGCAGACCAATAGGTTGCATTACATTTTCGACTTGATGTTCAATGATTTGTTGGGCATTGAGTATGAGCTGTTTACTGATGCTGAAGGTTTCGCTTTGGCAGAAGGTGCCAAGCTGAATTACGGCAAGGAACGCGTCGGCGACGAGCCATTCGTGAAGTCTTCGAACTTGCTCTTCGAACGCAATGTGCACCTGCAAGATGTCGGTTCGGTGACTTACGATGGCTTGCAATGCCCATTTCCCGTCTATGGCAAGGACCTGTTGTTTCCTTTCGATGTTTTTGCGGCCTCGTTTTTCCTCGTGTCGCGTTACGAAGAATATCTGCCTCAGGTGCGCGATGAGTATGACCGTTTCAAGGCCGAGTCGTCGTGGATGTTCGAGAACGGAATGCTGCAAAAACCATTGGTCAACATTTGGGCAAAGATGCTGGGCGACAAGCTGAAAGCCGTCTATCCCGATTTGAAAATCAAGTCAAGGAAATTCTCGTTTGTCCCGACCTACGACATCGATTCGGCTTGGGCTTACCGTAATAAAGGCGTCTATCGCACGACAGGTGCTTTTTTCAGGGATTTGCTTTCTGGAAATCACGACGAGATAAAGCATCGGCATCAAGTGCTGAAGGGGAGAAGCAAAGACCCGTTCGACTCGTTCGACTTCCAATTTGACTTGCAGAAAAAGTTCAAACTGCACCCTATATATTTCGTTCTTTGTGGCGATTACGATACCAACGACAAGAATATATCAATTCATAATGAAGACTTTAGGTCGCTCGTCAAACGTATTGGCGACCATGCCGACGTGGGCATCCATCCATCGTTTGCTTCCTATCTGGATAGCGAGGCAATGCGTAAGGAAATCGAAAGACTCTCCGAGGTGCTCCATCGTCCATTGACGAAGAGCCGTCAGCATTTCTTGCGCCTCAATCTGCCTCTCAGCTATCGTAAACTCATCGAGTTGGACATTACCGACGACTACACCATGGGCTTCGCTTCACATGTGGGTTTCCGTGCCGGCATCGCGTATAGTTTCCTTTTCTACGACCTTGAAAACGATATGGTTAGCAAGTTGGTCATCCATCCTTTTGCTGCCATGGACGGCACGATGCGCGACTATCTCAACCTCGATGCTGATGCTTCCTTCAAAGTGCTGAAACAACTTGTCGATGAAGTGAAAGCCGTGAAGGGTACTTTTGTCTATCTCACGCATAATGAAACGCTTGGCGGTGAAAAACGATGGAAAGGATGGCCTGAAATGTATCGCAATTTGCTTGAATACGCGCTCCGATGATTCGCTATCTCTCACATAGTGAAATAGATAAGTGTCGATGGGACGAAACGGTTTCCCAATGCGGAAACATTTATGCCTTTTCGTGGTATCTCGATGTCGTCCATCCCGATTGGTCGGCTCTCGTTGATGGTGATTATGAGGCAATTATGCCCTTGACGGGCGGAAAGAAATTTGGTGTCGAATATCTATTCCAGCCATTTTTCGTGCAGCAATTGGGCGTGTTTTCAAAACAAGACTTGACTCGTGAAGAAATCGGCAATTTCTTGGCTGCCATTCCCGAGAAATTCCGTTTTGCCGAGTTTCGACTTAACGAAGGAAATTGTATTATTGGTGATGCGCAAGGAATTGAATGTCATAGAAATGTAATCCTTGACTTGAACAAGGATTACGACATGATTCGAAGTGCCTATCACAACAACACCAAACGGAATCTCGCCAAGGCTGAAAGCAATCGTCTGCAATTGGTTGAAGATGCCGATGCGGCTCAAGTAATTGCATTGTTCCGTAACGATCGAGGTGCCGATTTGTCGAAATGGGGCGATAGAGAATATGCAGTATTGCAGCATGTTACAAAAGAGGCTCAACAACGTGGGAATGCTTTCGTAGTCGGTGTGAAAGAGACAGGAAGTGAAGATTTGCTTTCGGCTGCCATTTTCATGAAAACCGACCATCGCATCACATTCCTGTTTTCGGGGAATAGCGCGCGAGGTAAAGAAAAGCAGGCCATGACTTTCATGCTCAATCAAGTCATTTGCCAAAACGCATGTCAAGACCTAACTTTCGATTTCGAAGGCTCTGATAACGAACAACTTGCACGCTTCTATCTTGGTTTTGGCGGTCGTGAGGTGAACTATCCTTCCTTGGTTTTCAACCGTCTTTCCGCATTGGGAAATTTTGCATTGAAATGCTGGAAAAAAGCCAAATAAGATTTTCTTATAAGGAAATTTATTACTTTTGTGCCAAATTAATTGACATACGTTATGGTACAGGTTCACATCTTCGATAAAACCGACAGCATCTTCAATCAATACTTAGCTGAACTTCGCGACGTTTCGGTGCAGCAAGACCGTATGCGTTTCCGTCGCAACCTGGAACGCATTGGAGAAATCATGGGTTACGAAATCAGCAAGACGCTTGAATACGAGACCAAGGAAGTGACAACGCCTTTGGGCATAAAGGAAGTACGTGTCGTCAAGCAGCAACCCGTGGTTGCCACGATTCTAAGGGCGGGCTTGCCATTCCACACAGGATTGCTTAATGTTTTCGACCAAGCCGATAACGCTTTTGTGGCAGCCTATCGCAAATACGACAAGAACGACGGCTTTGAAATCAAGGTGGAATACTATTCGTCGGCCTCGCTTGAAGACCGAGTCCTCATCATTTGCGACCCGATGCTGGCAACTGGCGAGTCGATGGTGAAGACACTCAAGGGCTTGCTTGAAGAACAGCTACCTTCCCATATCCATATCGCTGTGGCTGTGGCGAGTGCTGAAGGCTTGAATTATGTGCGTCGGGTGATGGCCAGCAAACCCGTAACGCTTTGGGTCGGCAGTGTTGATGAGGAACTTACTGCTCATGCCTACATCGTTCCCGGTTTGGGCGATGCGGGCGATTTGGCATACGGCGAAAAACGGTAGGCACTATGGCGATACAGAACAAACAACGTGACGGTTTCAACTCGAAATTAGGTGTCGTTGCAGCGGCGGCAGGCTCTGCCATCGGATTGGGCAACATCTATCGGTTTCCCTGCGAATTGGGCGAAAATGGCGGTGCGGCTTTCCTGCTGGTCTATTTGGGAATAGTGATCGTTTTGGGCGTGCCAGTCATGCTCTCCGAGCTTGTTATTGGGCGACGCTCGCAACGCAATGCAGTGGGCGCTTTCAAGAAGTTGGCTCCCAAAACGGCTTGGCCTATAGTGGGTTACATAGGAGTGCTTTGCGGACTGCTCATTTTTGCTTTCTATTCAACCGTTGCTGGATGGACTTTGGAATATATCGTCAAAGCGTTGACAAATAGCTTCAAAGGAAAAGATTTGGCGGCCATCGAACAAGATTTTTCAAATTTCCAAAATGAGGGTTGGCGCAATGTCATGTGGCAATGTGTCTTCATTTTCATCACGGGTTTTGTTGTCTATAAAGGAATCCAAAATGGTATCGAGAAATATTCAAAGGTGCTGATGCCTCTGCTCTTGTTCATTCTCATTGTCTTGGGTGTGCGTTCGATGTTGCTTCCGGGTGCGGAAAAAGGTTTGGCTTTCCTCTTTAAGCCTGATTTTTCGAAGATTACTGGCGGAGTGCTCATCAGTGCACTGGGGCAGGTATTCTTCTCGCTCAGTGTTGGAATGGGTACCCTCATCACTTATGGCTCCTACATTAAGAAAAGCGACAATATGACCTCAACCGCCTTCATGGTAACACTTTCCGACACTTTAGTCGCGGTTTTGGCGGGCATTGTCATTTTTCCGGCAGCCTTTTCGTTTGGCATTCACCCCGAAGCTGGCATGGGACTCGTTTTCAATACCTTGCCTATGATTTTCAACCAGATGACAGGCGGCTATATCTTCTGCCTCATTTTCTTCTTGTTGCTGGCCATTGCAGCGCTAACCTCTACGATTTCGTTGCTTGAAGTGCCGGTTGCTTTTCTTTCTGAAGAGTTTCACCTCAAGCGTCACACGGCAACAGTGTTGGCATGTGCCTTGACTATGTTGCTCGGCTTGTTCGCCTCGCTGAGCCTACAGCAAGACTCACCGTTGGTTGTTGGAGGAATGAAGGTGTTTGATGGCCTTGACCTCATCACTTCAAAAGTGCTCCTGCCACTTGGTGGCATGCTAATCGTCATCTTTGTGGGTTGGAAGTTGGGCAAGACGAAGTTTTTCGAAGAAATCACCAACGAGGGGACAATCAAGGCAAGGTTGAAAAAACTCATTTTCTTTATAATCAGGTATGTAGCTCCATTGGCTATCGCTGTGATTTTCATTTCTGGTTTGCTAATGTAATGACCTATGGATTGGTTACGCAGGCTTCTTTCGTTTTCAAAAGGTGAACGCATTGCAGTGTTCACGATTCTATCCGTGATTTTGGTGCTGCTCGTGCTTTGCATAGTCCGACCCTTTAAGCCTGCGCAAAACGAAATTGTCCTGCACGATTTAGACTCGCTCCTGATGATGCGTGAAGCGGCTTTGAAGGAATTGCAAATGAATGAAAACGAAAAAGTTACGCAAGTTAATGAATTGAATCCTTTCCCATTTAATCCCAATACGATGACGGAAGAGGAAGGCTTGAAAATGGGCCTCACCGACCGTCAGGTTCGCAATATCATCAACTATCGCGAGAGCGGCGGCCATTTCTATTCGAAGAAAGACTTGGGGCGACTTTACACCATCAGCGAGTCGGATTTTGAGCAACTTGAGCCTTTTATCGTGCTGCCCGTCGTTAGCCGTGAGACGAGAACTGGCCGCGAACAAGCCAAGTCGAAGGAAATGAAGAATGGCACCGAAACCGAAAAGACTGTAAAAAGGGAAATCCCGATTGTTGATGTCAATGTGGTTGATTCGGCCACGCTTGTGGAACTGCCACAACTTGGTTCATATACCGCTGGACGCATCATTTCGTATCGTGAAAAACTGGGCGGATTCATCAGTTTGGAGCAGCTTCGCGAAGTGAAAGGTATCGATTCGGCCCGTTACGAAGCGATATTCCCTTATTTGAGATTGGAAAGTGTTGAAATAAAGCAACTTGATGTGAATCATTCCGATTTTAAGACGCTTGTCAACCATCCATATTTGAACTATAATCAAGTGAAAACCATAGTCAACCATCGCGAGAAAAAGGGCATGATTAAGAATTGGACACAACTGCAAACGGTTGTGGGGGAGAAGGAACCTATTAATCCGCTGGTTGAAAGATATTTGAAGTATTGATAAAAATGAAAAAGACACTTGCCATATTATTTTTGATTGTTTTGTTCGTGCTTCCATCGCGAGCGGCCTATCTGCTGATCCCGATGGACAACACGCAGACGAATCATCTGAAGGCATACGGTGTGGCCTATTGGGTGCTGCAGCGTGAGGTAGAAATCAGTTGGCTGCTGAACTACAAAGGCGGCTCATATCTGATTCCGTACCATGAAATGTTTGAGCGCGAATGCAAGATGCGCAATGTGTCGTATCAAGTCATCGCTGATGCGCAAGCCGATGCCATCTTGGCCGAAATCGCCGACCCTGGCGTCAACATGGACGAAATGAAGTTGCAGAAGGTGCCGCGCGTTGCTGTGTATGCACCGAAGAACAACTTGCCTTGGGACGATGCCGTCACCTTGGTGCTCACCTATGCCGAAATACCATACGATGTGGTTTATGACGACGAAGTGCTGCAAGGCGTTTTGCCTACTTACGATTGGCTTCATCTTCATCATGAGGATTTTACGGGGCAATACGGAAAGTTCTGGGCGCGCTACCGCAACTATCCTTGGTATCAAGAAGATGTGGCTTTGCAGGAAGCAACTGCAAAGCGTTGGGGCTTCACTAAGGTGTCACAACTGAAGTTGGCCGTGGCCAAGAAGATTCGCGAGTTTGTGGCAGGCGGCGGCTATATGTTCGCCATGTGCTCGGCTCCCGATAGTTTCGATGTGGCTTTGGCAGCCGATGGACTCGACATTTGCGACTATATGTTCGACGGCGACCCCATCCACGCTGGCGACCCAAAACGCCTCAACTATGATAACTGCTTCGCATTCACCGATTTTTCGGTCTCGACTAATCCACAGGAATATGAAATCTCTAATATCGATGTGACGCAAAGCCGCAGCCATTCTGTCAAAGAGGAAAACGACTATTTCCTGCTTTTCGACTTCTCGGCCAAGTGGGACCCTGTGCCAACCATGCTCACGCAGTGTCACGAGCGGCTGATAAAAGGTTTCATGGGGCAAAGCACCGCATTCGACAAAAGGTATGTGAAGCCGTCGGTCGTGGTGTTGGGCGACAATGCCGCCTTTGGCGAAGACCGTTACATCCACGGCAACTTTGGCAATGGATTTTGGACTTTCCTCGGTGGCCACGACCCAGAAGATTACCGTCACATTGTCGGTGATCCGCCCACCGAGCTCGACATGTATCCCGACTCGTCAGGTTATCGCCTGATACTGAACAATATTTTGTTTCCTGCGGCTAAGAAAAAGGAACAGAAGACGTGATTTTTTTTATGTCAGGAGAAATATCAAGCATGATGAAGGAGAACGAGACGAATAAGATATCCATACGTTTTTATAACGACCGCGAAGTCAGGGCTGTGTGGGACGCTGAGAAACAACAGTGGTTTTTCTCGGTACTGGATGTCATTGGAGCTATTAATCGGCAAGATGACTATGCAAAGAATCGCAACTATTGGAAGTATCTGAAAACGAAACTCAAACGGGAACAACCTGAGTTGGTTAGTGCCACTAACCAACTGAAGTTGAGGGCTGCGGATGGCAAAAGATATGCCACCGATACGCTCAATGCTGATGGCGTTGCTCAATTGGCAAGAAGCATCAACAATGTTAGGGCAATCCAATTCCTTGATTGGCTTACTTATAGCGACAATACCATCGATGGCCAGAGTAGGAAGAAGGCTTACACGCTTTTCGAGAGCAATATGCTGGATTCCATTCCCGTTGGTACGGTGCAAGGATTGCAACAAATTCACGCCTATCTCTTTGGAGGTTTGTATGATTTCGCAGGACAAATACGGCAAAAAACGATTTGGAAAGATGGCACTTTGTTTTGCCGAGCCGAATATCTCCATGAGAATCTCAGGAAAATAGAACAGATGCCGGAAAATACTTTCGATGAAATCATGGATAAATATGTGGAGATGAATGTGGCGCATCCATTCATGGAGGGCAATGGGCGCAGCACCCGTATCTGGCTTGACTTGATTCTCAAAAAGAATCTGAAACAGTGTGTGGACTGGAGCCGAATTGACAAGAAAGACTATCTTGCCGCCATGAAGGCAAGTACAACCAATGCACAACCCATTAAGAACTTGATTCAAAATGCTTTGACTGACGACATCAATAGTCGCGAGATATTTATGAAAGGCATTGATTATTCGTATTATTACGAGCAGGCTGATGAAGAATGAAATGCGACTTAGATTCTTGCTAACACAAAAATCTATTGAAATTTATGTTGGTCACTATTGATTAAATTCCTATTTTTGACCCCTAATTAAGAAAACATCAAACTTATAACCTATGAAAAGACATTTACTCTTCTTGACCATCGCCCTTTTGGGTGTGGGCATAGCTCAGGCAAAACCTATCGATGTTGCTAAAGCTCAACATCTTGCATTAAGTTTTGCAAAACATCATTCTGGATTTTCAAGGTCGGCTGACGAAGCCGTCTTGTCGTTTACGCTTCACGGTACCAACGGCATGGCAACAATGTATGCTTTCAATGTTGACAACGGTTTTGTCATCGTTGCTGCCGATGATTGCGTTCGTCCTGTCTTGGGTTATTCCAACGAAGGTCGCTTCGACATCAACAATGCATCTGATGGCTTGCTTTACATGCTTGATGAACTTTCGCAAAGCGTCGCTTCGGCAATCTCAAGAGGCCAGAAGCCTTCAAATGACGTTGCAATCCAATGGGAAAATCTTGAAAAAAATGGTACCATGAATTCACATCGTGGAGTGTCTGTCGTGGAACCTCTTATCAAAACGAAATGGAACCAAGACTCACCTTATAATATGTATGTGCCTTCGGGTTGCCCAACGGGCTGCGTTGCTACCGCCATGGCTCAAGTGATGAAGTATTGGGAATGGCCTTTGAAAGGCACAGGCGAGCATAGCTATGTTTGTCCTCCCTATGGTGAACAATATGCCAATTTCGGAGAAACGACCTACGACTGGGCCAACATGACCTTGACTTACGGCAACCAATCGACTACCGAAGAACGTGAGGCTGTGGCCGTCTTGATGCGTCATTGCGGCGTGGCCGTGGATATGATGTATGAGACAGATGGCAGTGGTGCCTATTCAGGTGATGTGCCAGCGGCAGTGAGTAACTATTTCTCATATTCTGAACACACTACCTATATTCCGCGTAGCCATACTCCTGAAGATTGGGCTTTACTGTTGAAGTCAAACCTTAACCAGAATATTCCTATCTATTATTCTGGCCAAAGCACATCGGGTGGCCATGCTTTTGTCTGCGATGGATATGATGAAGATGGTCTCTTCCATTTCAATTTTGGTTGGGGCGGAGCTTCGAATTCCTTCATTGATATTGAGACTGAAAATTTTGAATATTCTGGATCACAGGCTGTTGTGTATGATTTCGTCCCTGATTATCTCTATGTCCAAATGGCAAGTGCTCCCGAATCGTTCCAGGTTGATATTGATGGCGATGTGTCGCTCGTCGGTCATCTCAGCTGGGTGAATCCAACAGAAACCGTCACTGGCGAGCCGATGACCGAGTTCGACAAGATTCTGGTTCGCCGCAACGGAAAGATTGTAGCTGAATTGAATGGTACGCCCGGTCAAGCCATGACTTACGATGACGAAGTACCTTTCTTCGACCAATTTGACTATAGCGTTTGCGCTGTCAAGAACGAGCTTTATGGTCGTGAAGCGCAGGTTTCTGCAGTATTCGGTCCCTATTGCGAGTGGACGGTTCTCATGACTTCGTCGGATTTCCGTGGCTGGCGCGGTGGTGGTATCACGGTGCAGAATGCTGCTGGCACTTACATTGATTTCCTGACCACAACGACTTCGTCGGCACAAATGCAACATTTCCAAATGGCTTTGGGTAACAACAATCTCTATTGGAGCGAACCTGAAACCTCAATCGCCAGCCTCTCGTTTAAGGTTAAAGATGCTCAAAATCAAGTGGTTTATGAATATAGCGGTCCGTCGTCGGGCTTGGAAGCTGGTCTGCTTCGCACACTCAACAACAGCTGCGGCAACACAAACGCCTGCGAAGCTCCTTTCAATTTGAAAGCTTCCGTCGATCCTGAAAATTATAGGGATGTTCACCTTGTTTGGGAATCGAACCACCAGCCGGAGTTTGGCTATTGCATCTATCGCGACGGCTATCTCTTCAACATGTCGCACGAAACGGAATATGTGGATTATGACACCGAAATTGGAGGTCACAGCTATTATGTAACCTCCCTTTGCACCGGTGGTGAAACCGAAAATTCAAATGAGTATAGTGTCACTGCTGGCGAAAGTTGTGATGCTCCTTTGGACCTGTATTACCAATATCTCTCGTCGGGTAAGGTGCAGATTCATTGGGCCAAGCCCGACAATGAGAATGTGATAGGCTATACGGTTTGGCGTAAGACCTTAGACACTCCTTACAAGCGTGTAAAACTTTGTACCACTAATAATTATAAGGATAATTCGGCTATTGAAGGTGAAGTGTATCACTATGCGGTGACAGCTACCTATGAAGTGCCTGAATCCTGCACGTCGGGTTATGCCAACGATATTTTCGTTCCTGAGCAGTTCTTCCTCCTTGTGGATTGGAGCACGCAAATCGGTTCGTTGGTTGTCAGTGACGACGATGATGTTGCAACATTGACGTGGCAGCCGGTATTTGGTGTTGCTACCTACAGCATCCTTCGTGACGGACAAGAAATCGCCACCACCGATTATGCTTGCCGCTATGTGGATGAAAACGTGACAGTAGGGGAGACGTATTGCTACCAGATTGTGGCCAACGGCAATGCAACCAACGAGTATTGCGTGACGATAGGAGAAATGTCATGCCCCGAACCTACCAACTTGGCCGGTGTGGTTGAAGGTAACACTGCTCATATTTCGTGGACGGCACCTGCTGATGGCGAGCCGAATTATTATAAGTTGACACGCATCAACCATGCTGCCGGAGATGTTGCGGATGAGTTTGAAACGACTGTAACCCATTTTGATGATGCAGAACTTCCTGTAGAAGGCATCGACCGTAGCTATAAGGTGCAGGCTGTTTACGACAATTGCGAATCGGAATATGCCTTAGCCGCTGATGGACAGGACTTTGTGCGTTTGGCCAATATAGGGGTCAATGAAATGGGTAACGCTTTCAAGGTTTATCCTAACCCGACCGATGGCCAGATTGTGGTGGAAACGAAAGCCGCTCAAGTGGCAATTTACAACATGATGGGTCAACTTATCGAGGAAAAGAATACTGTGAACGATGTGGCCGTTTTCAACTTGAGCCAGTTCGACAACGGTGTCTATTTCATCAAGGTTGGCAATTCAATCCAAAAAGTAGTTAAAATATAATGAGCGCAGTTTCGATATTTTCCATTATCTTTGCGCTTTCAACAAACGATTTTTAATCAATATCAAACAATAATTATTCAATGAAAAGGTCATTATTTCTTGTGGCGGCATTGGCTTTATCTGCAATGCAAGCCATCGCATCACCAGTGAGCGTTAATCGCGCAGCTCAAATTGGTTTGAAGTTTGCTCAAAGTAACATGGCTTCGGCCCGTCAGGTTTCTGACCTGGACCTTGCTTACACACAAAAACTTGAAAATGGTAATGCAGCTCTTTATGTATTTGATTATGAAGGCGGTTTCGTGGTCGTTTCGGCAGACGATGTGGCTCAACCTATTCTTGGATTTTCCGAAGAAGGGAGTTTCGATTTGGCCAATATCCCAGATGGACTGAATTACTATCTTGGCTACTATGCCCGTCAGATTGCCTATGCAGTCGAAAATGGCATGGTTGCCGATGAAGAAACCATTGCACAATGGCAACATGTTGAAAAAGATGGTTTTACCAACGATGTTCGCGGTACTCGCGATGCTGGTCCGTTCATTAATTTGAACTGGAATCAAGACAATCCTTACAATCGTCTTTGTCCTGTTCACAATTATGGTCCTGGCGGCCACGTTTATGTAGGTTGTGCCGCCGACGCAATGGCCATGATGATGAAATTCTGGAACTGGCCTGACCATGGTGTGGGAAGCTATAGCTATACTCCTGAAGGTTTTCCTCAACAGTCAGCCGATTTCGAGAATACCTATTACGATTGGGACAATATGCCTAACTCCATTTCCAATGGTTCGCCGGCTGCCCAAATCGAAGCCATCGCCCGATTGATGTGGCACTGCGGCATTTCCATCGACATGCAATATGGCTATGATGGCTCTGGTGCATATTCGGAAGATGTGCCTGGTGCCATCAAGAGCTATTTCCGTTATTGCAATGCCGCTACTCTCGAAAATCGTGACGATTATACGAAGACCGAATGGGAAGACATGCTGATAGAATCGTTCGACGAAGGCTTCCCTGTATATTATGCAGGAACTGAAGCCGAAGGAGGCGGACATGCCTTTGTCTGTGACGGCTATCGCAGCAGCGACCGCAAGATGCGTTTCAACTGGGGATGGAGTGGAATGGGCAATGGCTATTACGCCATTGATGCATTGAATGTCCTAGGTAGCCAATTCAATTATAACCAACGCGCTATCATCGACTTTCTGCCTGATTATGTCTATGACAATTTGATTCCTGCCGTTAATATGGAAATCGTCGCCGAAAATGCCAACTCTAAGACGAGTGTCATTAGCTGGACAAACCCAACAACCACATTGGTTGGCAACCCTATTGAAAATATCGAACAAGTCGTTTTGCTTCGTGATGGCCAACAAATCTTCAGCCAAAACAATGTCACTCCTGGCGAACCAATGCAGTTTGAAGACCAAGTCAGCAACTTTGACTGCTACACCTATACCCTCTATTTCGTCAGCAATGGCATCAAGGGCCGTTTCTCAAATCTGAAATACCAATATGGCCCGACTTGCACATGGAAAATCGTTGGTCAAACCACTAACTTCCAAGGCTGGAACGGTGGCAAGATTCAGATATTCAATTCCTACAATACTCTTCTCCAGGAGATGACCATGACATCCAATACACCTGTCAGCAACCAAATCGCCATGCCTGAAGGTAATGTCACTTTCAAATGGGTGGCTCCGGCTAGCAATGTGAGCAATTTGACCATCACCATCAAGAATTCGTCCAACCAAAGCGTTTACAACTACACGGGCGGTTCGAACAACGTTCCTGCAACACTCTATTCTGGCAATAACGACTGCGATGGCTGCCTGCCTCCAACCGATTTCTCAGCCGAATACATGTTTGAAGCAGGTGCATTTGGCGCACAACTGACCTGGACTTACGACGAAGACCCACAATCGTTCAAGGTGTATCGTAGTACGAATGGCGCTGATTACGAATGTGTCGCTACTGTTGATAAGACCGAACGCCAATATTTCGACGAAGTGGAAGCTGGCACCTATTATTATAAGGTTACTGCTTACCGTAGCTATTGCGAATCGACACCAGCGTGGACTTCGGGTGGCTCCGACTTTGTGTTGATTGAAGTCACTTCGGTTCAGGAAGATGGCGAAGGCTTTAGCGTGTATCCAAATCCAGCTAACACCACAATGAGCGTTGCTGCACAAGGTCTTAGCCAAGTCACCATTTTCAATATGCTGGGCCAAATGGTCTATACCGAAAATTGCAGTGCCGACGGTGTTGTCATTAGCACTTCCAACTTTGTTTCAGGTGTTTATACCATCAGCATCAAGAGCGCTTGCGGCACCACCTCAAAACGTTTCACAGTGATGCATTAATCGTTTGGGAATTATACGATTCCGTATATCGAACAAGAGACCGACCGTGTCGGTCTCTTTTCGCTTTTGTTAGAGCCTATTTTCATATTTTTTTACGTTCTCTCCATATTTTTTCCTATCTTTGCAAACTTTAATTTTTGGAAAAATCTACAAAATCATTAAAATTACTACTATGAAAAAGTATTTATTGACTCTACTCGCATTGGTTTTGTGCGCAGGTATGGTCCAGGCCAATCCTGTCAGCGTAAGCCAAGCCAAGTATGTCGGACAACAATTTGTCCAAGCTAAGTTCGAACAAGCCCGTCAAAGTCAAGACCTTACACTTGTCTATACAGGTGTTTCGCATCGTGGCGATGCTTGCTTCTATGTTTTCAATGTCGGTGAAACTGGTTTCGTCATGGTTTCGGCTGACGACTTGTTCCGTCCTATAGTCGGTTATTCATCCGAAGGTGCTTTCGATGCTGAGAACATCAATCCTGAATTGAATTACATGCTGAACGAACTCATCGCTGGCCGTAGTGGTCGCACCGGTCAAGCTGCTCCAATGGTCAAGGCCGAATGGGATTTGGTGATGGCAAGTGGTAACCTAATTTCACGTAATGGTGGCCGTGCCGACACTTATCTCGTGCAGACCAAGTGGAATCAAGATTCACCATACAACTATTATGCACCTGCTGCTACTGGTGGTCCTGGTGGCCGTGCTTATGCTGGCTGCTGCGCTACTGCCATGTCGCAAGTCATGAAATTCTGGAATCACCCAACCCAAGGACAAGGTACACATAGCTACACTTATGCTGGCCATACCCACTCGGTTAACTTTGGCACCACCACATACGACTGGGAAAACATGCCTGCTTCAATCAATAACAACTCACCTCAAGAGCAAATAGAGGCTGTCGCCCTTCTCATGTACCATTGCGGTGTTTCGGTCAACATGATGTTCGAAGGTGATGGCTCTGGTGCATATTCACAAGATGTGCCTCCAGCGATTTCTAATTATTTCCGCTACACCAACCAGGCTGTTCTTCGTAATAGAGACAGTTACTCATACGCTAACTGGTCAAATATGCTGAAGGAACAGTTTGATATGGGGTGGCCTGTCTATTATCATGGTCAAGATCCTAACCCGGATGGCGGCGGTCATGCTTTCGTTTGCGATGGCTACAATGACGCAGACCTTTTCCACTTCAACTGGGGATGGAGCGGCAGCGGTGATGGATGGTTCGATTTCGACGCTATTGATTTCAATACCAGCGATGGCGCTCTCATCAACTTCGTTCCAACTGAGGTCTATAACAATACGGCTATGGCTCCCGTCAACCTTAATGTGGTCCCTGCCGACAATTACCAACTTTCGGCCACTATTTCTTGGACAAATCCTTCCAAAACCTTGAACAACACCAGCCTTTCGTCAATTGACCAAATCGTTGTCACACGTAATGGCGAAATTTTCTACACTGAAGATAATGTCACCCCAGGTGCATCGATGACCATTACTGACAATTCTGTCCCCCGTTTCGATAGCTTCAAATACTGTGTCTATGCAGTTTGCAACGGTAACCATGGCAAAGTCGTTTCAAAAGAAAATGTGAGTTTCGGTCCTGCTTGCGATTGGACATTCCTCGTCACTTCGAACTCGTTCCAGGGTTGGGCAGGTGGTGCTATTCATGTTTATAATGCTGCAGGAACAGAGTATGCATCGGTTACCACAACATCATCAAGCAGCAGTTCAATAATGAAATCTATTCCTCTTGGAAATGTTTCGTTTGCTTGGACTGCTCCAACTACCGAGATTGCAAATATGAGCTTTACCATTAAGGATTCACAAAATTCCACCATTTATAGTTTCTCTGGTTCATCAAGTGACCTTGAAGAAGGCGTCTTCTTTATGACTAATAATGGTTGCGGCAACACCCCTTCTGCAGAAGTTCCCGCTAATTTGTTCGCACTTCGCGACGAGGAAAATGCCAACAATATCAATGTTTCCTGGGAAGGTGTAAATAATCCTGGTTATGGCTACAACATCTATCGCGATGGTTTGCTTTATCGATTGATTCCAGAAGCAACTTCGTTCGTTGATGAAAATACTACAATCGGCGGTCATTGCTACAAGGCAAGACTGCTCAGTGATGGAGGCGAAAGTGACATGTTTTCCAATGAATCGTGTGCTTCGTCTGGTGCTTGCTACGCACCTTCCAATCTTGATTTCGAAACCACGGGCGCTACCTTCAAGATCAAACTGAAATGGGAAAAACCGCTCCCTTCTGATGGTCTCTCTGGTTACTACCTCTTTAGATCTACAGAAGAAAATGGAGAATATACCAGAATCAAGTCGATTAATGCAAACACGACCTCCTATACCGACAATACAGCTAACACAGAAGGCCACTATTACTATAAGCTCTACGCTATATATCAAGACCTTGACTGCACATCTGCACCTGCTAACTGGATTGGCGATGCCAACCAATTCTTCCTCCATGTCTATTATTCACCAACCGAAGTGGAAGAAAATGCTACTGCCAAAGCGTCACTTTATCCTAACCCAACCAACGACAGCTTCGTCGTTGAAGCCGAAGGCATGACCCACGTCACTGTTTTCAACATGGTTGGACAAGTGGTTTACACAGCCGATTGCAATGCTGATGTGATGACTGTCAACCTCGGCAATGTCGAAGCAGGTATCTACATGGTTCGCGTTGAAACCGCCAATGGCGAAGTCAATGGCCGCATCAATGTGATTAGATAACAACTTTTCCGACAGTTTTTTTGTTCAAATAAAGGAGAGACCGGCATCGTTCCGGTCTCTTTCTTAAAATAGAAAATACTATTACATTATTACAATTAATAACTTTAAAAAAATGAGAAAATTAGTATTTTGCTTAGTTGCCGTTCTGACTTTGGTAACTTTTGGTTGCAAGAAAAACGAAATCAAACCAACACATTTCCAAATCGAATCAGATGTGCAAGTTCTTGAAGGTCATGAAACATGTGGCCATGAAATAGCATTCGATAATGATTTTGATGTAGTTAGAAATAAAATCGACCAAATCAGCACTGACGTGTCAAACAAGAATAGGGAAGAACTTATTCTGCAGGAAATGCGTACACTTGCTTCAAATCATAGCAATGGCTTGCTTTATGGCAAACTCATTCTTAGGGAAGTCAATAGTGAAAATGTCATTGTCAAGGAGCAAAGTGTTGAAGTTACATTGGCACAGAATACTTATAAATACGTGTCTGGCGCTCTGGTGGGTGAGGATTCGGATTCATTCAAGAGTATTTTGAACCGTATTGTTGAAAGCTTGGATAATAAACCAAACTTGACTGATGCTGAAGTGATTTCTCCAATCGATACACTCGTAGCAAGCTATTCTGATAAGTATCTTAGCGGAAATCTTGTCGTGAGCAAGTCAAACGATTCCGGTAAGACATTCACTGAAGTGAAAAAATGGGTTTTTGAACCAGGAATGCACTATCGTGTTAAAAATGAAGCAGGTAGTATTACTGGTTTTAGAAGAATCGTTGCTCCTTACCGTGCCATCGTGGCAAGAGTTGAAGGCATGAATTTCGCATCAGCTGAAGAAGCTACCCAATTTGTTAAAGACTCGATTTGTGCAGTTTATAACAACCGTTGCCTCAAAGGAAAGTGTACACTGTTAAGTTCTACCGATGGCTTTGCTACATCGACAGTGTTGTTTGAATCCCAACTTGAGCGTCGTCCAATAATGAGAGGCTTTAGGATAAATGATGGAGATGGTGATATTTCGAATTTGAGAGAGGCTCTCTATGATAAAATGCTCGAGATGGAGGGAAATGGATTGTGCTATGCTGAGGAATCAACAGAAATGGTTGAAGTAATGAAGGAAGTTTGCAGACAGTATCCTGATGCTCGTGGTACTTTGCAAATTGTTGTTGTGAGAAATGATTCTGATCCACAAGTGGAATTGGAAATAGTACTTCCAGTTATTTGATAGTGCATAACATAGAATTGCTACTATACAAGAAGGTCGTTCCATTTGGAGCGACCTTCTTCATTTTTGTGTAGTAGAGACGCGCCTAGGCGCGTCTCGTTATTTTGTGATTTTATGTAATGTAGAGACGTGCCATGGCGCGTCTCTACAATTTGTTTATTCTACAGGAATGTCCTTGTTTACGTTCTTCGAACCGATGAGGGCGTAGAAGAGCAAGAAGGCGAATCCTACGACAATCACCCAATAACTGTTGATGCTACCAACCGAGTCGGCAATCCAGTTCTGGATGAATGGGATGATACCCCCACCGCAAACCAGGGCCATGAAAATGCCAGAGGCAGCAGGTGTGTATTTGCCAAGACCTTCAGCGGCGAGGTTGAAGATAGCGCCCCACATCACAGAGGTGCAAAGACCGCAAAGGGCAACAAACAACATGCTCAGAGGCACGACTTTCTCGCCCAACGAAATAGTGATTTCTTGTGGGATGAACATGATGCAAAGCACAAAGATGATGGCAATGATGGAAACGGTTGTCAGCATGGCTTTTGACGAAACTTTGCCACCAATGGCACCGCCAATCAAGCGGCCACACATCATCAAGAACCAATACAGACCGATGATTGTTCCGGCAATAGCAGGACCGATTGAGGCTTGACCTGACATGTAAATGTTTGCTGTGTTCGGGATGCCGACTTCAACGCCAACATAGAAGAAAATGGCGATGGCACCGAGAACGAAATGGCGGAACGACATTGGACCATGAGGGTCTTTCTGAACGTTGCCGCTCAAACGGGCTGCTTTTTCATCAGCGGTTTCCATGTGAGGTTCTGGAATCTTGGTAATCATAATCACCACGAAAGCAACAGCAAAGATGGCCATGGCGATAATCATGGCAGGAGCGGCATCACCAACAGATGCGGTTTCGATGCTGCCACCAATGAGCCAACCCAGAAGGATAGGAGCGAGAGTGCCACCTACCGAATTGCAGCTGCCGCCTAACTGGATGAGCTGGTTGCCTTTGTTGCCACCACCACCAAGGGTGTTCAGCATTGGATTGACGACGATGTTCAGCAGGCACATTGAGAAACCAGCAACGAATGCGCCTAAAACATAAACGCCAAAGCTTTCGGCATAACCTGAAATAAACTGAATGCCAACACCGATGAAACCGACGGTAACGGCCAATAACGAAGTGAATTTGTAGCCTTTACGCTTCAGAATGATACCCGCAGGGATGCCCATACATGCGTAAGCTATGAAGTTTGCCAAGGTGCCCAGTTGCGACAGGGCTTTTGATGCACCAAATTGATTTGTCACAATGACGCCCATCGAACCGGCAAAATTAGTTACGAAGGCAATCATGAAGAACAATAGAAACATCACGATAATCGGCACCGTGAAATTCTGTTTGTTTTCTGCTTTTTCCATAGTAAAGTGTTTTAGTTAGATTGTTGAAAACTTGAAAATGATAATCTCTTTGTATTCTTCGCCCGAACGTAAGATGGTATTCGGGAAGTTGGGCTTGTTGGGCGAGTCGGGGAGGGCTTGGCATTCCAAAGCCACGCCTTCGTAGTCATGATACTCGTGTCCGTTCTTTCCCTTGGGGCAGCCTGTCAACCAGTTGCCTGTATAAACCTGAACGCCAGGTTGCGTGGTGTAGAGTTGCACCATGCGGCCAGAGCCTTCGTGCGAAAGTTCTGCTGCAAGGTTGAGCTTGTCTTTGCAGAGTCCGTTGATGACCCAGCAACTGTCGTAGCCTTTCCCGTTGATGAGGTCAGGAAATTCTTTCTCAATGTCTTGGCCAATCAGTTTGCCTTCGGTGAAATCCATTGGTGTTCCAATAACAGAAGCCATTTCACCAGTAGTAATCAATTCATCGGTTGCGGGCAAGAAACGGTTGGCATTGAGGTGCAACTTGTGGTCGAGGATGTCGCCATTGCCTTCTCCCTTTAAATTAAAATAGGTGTGGTTGGTGAGGTTGACGATAGTCGGTCCCGATGACCAAGCACCTAAACGAATGTTGAGTTCGTCTTCGTCGTTGAGGGTGTAGCGCACCTTTGCCACGAGTTCGGAAGGATATCCGGCTTCGCCTTCGGCTGAGAGGTAGGTGAACACCACGCTGTCGCCATCAATGCGGCTTGCCCATTTCTGGTTGGCAAAACCGATGCTCCCGCCGTGGAGGTGATGGTTGCCATCGCCAGTGTTCAGTTCCAACTGATATTCAACGTCATCGATGCTGAAACGTCCATGGTTGATGCGGTTGGCGAAACGACCGGGCACCTTGCCGGCGCACGGACCGTCACCATAGTAGTCGGTGGCGTTGGGATAACCCAACACGATGTCGTCCATCTTGCCGTTGCGGTCGGGGGTGAGGATGCTCACGATGCCGGCACCAATGTCGCTCAGTTGCACTTTGATGCCGTTTCCGTTGGTCAGAGTGTAAAGCTTGATATCTTTTCCGTCTGGGGTTTTGCCCCAAGTCTTGACTTCTATGTTCATATTACCACAATTGTCTTGGATAAACGCCTTTTTCGATGAGTTCCACAATCTTGCGCATCACATCGGGTTTGTCTTCCTTGTAGGTGACACCGAACCACGAAGCGTCGCTCGACAATACCTTCAGTTTTGCAGTACCGTCGTTGATGCTTTGGTTAACCATCAATGGGATGAAGAACTCGGCTTTGATGTTGGTTTGGGCTGGACCTTTGAGGAATTCTACGAGGCCTTTTTCCGAATAGTCAAAGAAATCGGGGGTGAAACCGAAGAAGTTCATCGAAACGAGACTGTCCATGTCCAAAGGATGCGAACCGGTTTCGTCGGTGTAGGCAGCTCCGCCATCTTCGGTGTGGCCGATTGAAGTGCGCTCGACGATGGTCTTTAGGTTACCGCAACGGTTGGCGGTGCAGATGCCACGGCTCACGGTGCCGAAATCCGACATGGTGTTGCGCAGTTTGTAGGCGACCATGCTGTAGGCACCCTTCTTGCCTTCGCATTCGGTGAGGTATTTGGCCATCACTTCGTAGGCTTCCTTGCCATAGAAATCATCGGCGTTGATGACTGCAAATGGCTCGTTGATAACGTCTTTCGCCATCAAGACGGCATGACATGTGCCCCATGGCTTCACGCGACCTTCAGGAACCGTGAATCCTTCAGGAAGTTTATCGAGACTTTGATAGACATATTCAACGGGCATTCCAAAACGCTCGCTGCTGTTGATTTTTTCGAATGCTTCGGTGAAATCCTTGCGGATGACGAAGACGACTTTGCCAAAACCAGCGCGTTTGGCATCGAAAATCGAATAGTCGAGGATGGCTTCATTGTTGGGGCCAACACCATCCATTTGTTTGAGGGCACCATAGCGCGACCCCATTCCTGCTGCTAATACTAATAATGTTGGTTTCATTAGTCTGTTGTATTTTTTATTTGCTTCGCAAAGAAATCTATGTGGGAATCTTGTTTCGTCAAATGATTTCTTCCATTGGATTTCTGTACGAATGCATTTGATTTAAAATTCAAAATCTATTCTATTCTGCGTGCGCCATCAGAAATGACAACGTCGTAGATTTTGGGTTCGTGACCGAATTTCTTGAGGAATTGTGCCTTGGCTTTCGAAATGAAGTCGAGGTACAGATTTTCCTTCACGAGGTTGATGGTGCAGCCGCCGAAGCCGCCGCCCATGACGCGCGAACCGGTAACGCCGCATTCTTTGGCGATATCGTTTAGGAAGTCGAGTTCTTCGCAGCTCACTTCATAGAGCTTGCTCATGCCATAGTGAGTGCCATACATTCGGTCGCCAACGGTCTCATAATCACCTTTTTCCAAAGCTTTGCACACGTCGAGGACGCGTTGCTTCTCACCGATGACGTATTCGGCGCGCATGTAGTCTTCTGCCGAAATCTCAGTCTCTATCTCGTTGAGCATTTCCATTGTGGCATCGCTCAGGTATTTCACTTCTGGATGACGTGCTGCTATGTAAGCGCAGGCATTTTCGCACGATTCGCGGCGCTTGTTGTAGGCCGACGATGCTAGCTCGTGCTTCACGCGAGTGTCCAAAAGTACTAATTTATAGCCCTTTGGGTTGAAAGGAAAGTATTCGAACTCCATGGTGGCGCAGTTGAGGCGCATCAGATGTCCGGCTTTACCGAAAACGGAAGCGAATTGGTCCATGATGCCGCATTTCACACCGCAATAGTTGTGCTCTGTGGCCTGACCGATGCGTGCCAGTTCGAACTTGTCGATGCCTAAGTTGAACAGGTCGTTCAAGGCAAAGGCAAAGGTGCTTTCCAGGGCAGCCGATGACGACATGCCGGCACCGAGCGGGACATCGCCCATGACGACGGTGTCGAAACCGCCAATCTGGTAACCACGCTTCTGGATTTCGCGGCACACACCATAAATATACTGCGAGCCACTTTTTCTGGGACGGTCGCTTTCTTCGAGACTGAAGCTCCAACGGGCATCATAATCGACGGAATAACCATTCACAACATCAGTGCCGTTGAGACGTATGACGGCATAAATACCTTTGTCGATGGCACCTGGGAAAACGAAACCGCCATTGTAGTCGGTGTGCTCGCCAATCAGGTTGATGCGGCCAGGGGAAGTGTATATAACTCCTTCAGCATCAAAGCATTGCTTGAAGGCTTTTTTTAATTCATCGATTTCCATAATTGAAATTATTTCACTTGAATTTTACCGTAGTTCCAATGTTGGCCATCGTAGGCTTTCATGATGTAAAGACCTGATGACAAGTTGCTTAAATCAATGGTATTGCCGCATTGGTCTTGTTGCAGGACGGTGCGACCATTCATGTCGAGCACTTCGACTTTCTTCACATCTTTCTGGCTAATTCTAACGACGCCATAGGTTGGGTTAGGGAAGATGAACATCTCTTGGAGGTCGGAAATCAGACTGTTGACACCTACGACATTACAATAGGCAAAGTTGTAATCGCAAATGTAAACGAGGTTCCCTTCGGCATCGGCAGTTTCCCAAGCGTAGCCAAGAGGACGATTTACGAAGGTTTCCCAGCTGTAGTCGCCTTCTGGGTCAGTAGGCATGATGACTTCCTCGATTGGGGTGTCTAAATCATAGAAATAGCTCTTGCGGTCGGCGATGATTGAAGATGAGTAAACGCTGACGGTAGATGTGTTTCCTGCTTCGTCGAATTCGTAAACATCGCTTTGGGAAAGATTCCAACTGTTATAATACCAATAATAGTAATTCGCGCAGGTGCATTGTCCAAGTTCGTTGTATTCCCAGGTGACCTTGGAAGAATTGCTCCAACCAGTTCCACCCCATGGGTCGTTCTGCGTTTCAATCATTTCAACAGGTTGGCTTTCATTGTTATAGGTGTAGGTGCCACGTGAGAATTCGTCGCCCATGAAGTACATGACGAATCCGGTGATGAGATTGTTTTCGTAGGTGTATTCGTAGCGTCCGCCTAAATCGAAAGTGACTCCGTTGTCAAAACTGTTGTAGTTTTCGCGTGAAAGGCAATTGTGGTTGGCGTCGTAGGTGTAATCGATATAAAATGTGTACTTCCAAATGCCGTCAATGAGTTGGTAGTTCTTGATTTTCACGCAGTCGCCATTGGCGTCGTAGAGGAGTGTGTCACGCAAGTCTGTAGGATATTCGGGGTCAACTCTGTCAAACACTTCGTAGGCAATCAGTTCGTTGTTGTTGCCGTAGAAGAAGTTTGTTCTTTCTGCATCGTCGCTGGCGGAAACGCCTGTAAGACAGTAAGATTGAGCCATTCCAAAGAGAGGAATGAACATCGCGATAAGGATAAATACTCTTTTCATATTGGTTTAATTTTAATGTATGAATTTGGGGCAAAGATATGATTTTTCTGCTTTATTTCTGAATTAGAAGGAAAATTAATGAATGGTTTTACAAATCATTGTTTTTGCTACATTTGCACCATGAAAAAACACCTTTTACTTTTGATTTTTGTGTGTTCTGCCATGTGCTCATGTGTGCGTGCACCTCAGCCCGACTATCCTGTCCCAACGCGCCAACAACTTGAATGGCAGCAACTTGAAACCTATGCCTTTGTGCATTTCGGCTTGAATACATTCAACGACTTGGAATGGGGCTATGGCAATACGCCAGCTTCTACATTCGACCCTGTTGAATTGGATTGTGGACAATGGGTTCGTACCTTCAAGGCATGTGGCATGAAAGCGGTAATCCTGACCGCAAAGCACCATGATGGTTTTTGCCTATGGCCCACAACTACAACGGATTACAATATCTCAAATTCGCCTTACAAAGATGGAAAAGGCGATTTGGTGAAAGAACTTTCCGAGGCTTGCCATAAATATGGACTTAAGTTTGGATTGTATCTCTCGCCCTGGGATCGTCATAATGCCGAATATGGTAAAGAAGGCTATATTGAGACTTATCACAAACAGATTGAGGAACTTACGACTAACTATGGCCCGCTTTTCGAGTTCTGGTTTGATGGCGCGAATGGCGGAAATGGTTGGTATGGAGGTGCCGACGAAACACGTTCTATCGTGGCGAGTGAATATTACGATTACGAACGGGCCAGAAACACTATCTGGAAAAACCATCCTGATGCGATGATTATCGGTGGCACGGTTCCAACAATCCGCTGGGTCGGCAACGAGCAGGGTTGGGCAGGTGATACGCAATGGTCGGCGGTGGAAATGAGCAATTTAGAGGATTGCGATTATTTGACACGCGGTAGTCAAAATGGCGATGTGTGGCTTCCCTCCGAAGCGGATGTTTCCATCCGCCCGGGCTGGTTCTATCATGCTCGTGAAGACCATCAGGTGAAGAGTTTGGAAAGTCTTGTTGACATCTACTATCGAAGTGTTGGCCATAATGCCAATCTTTTGCTCAATTTTCCCATCAATCTTGACGGAAAGATTAGCCAAATGGATTCTATTCGAGCCATTGAATGGTTTGAAGTAATACAAAGGGATATGAGCGATAACTTATTGAAAAACTGCAATGTGTCTGCAAATAATGTTCGCTCGAACCGGTTCAAGGCTGAGAATGTGCTTCTGGATGACTATGATCGCTATTGGGCAGTTGAAGATGGTCTCAAAAAAGCGGAATTACAGTTTGATTTTCCTGAACGAACCGCAGTCAATCGCGTGTTGCTTCAAGAATATATTCCTAACGGACAAAATGTGTCATCGTTCAGCCTTGAACGCTTTATCAATGGGAAATGGCTGCCAATTGAAGTCACTGAGGATTTGACGACGATAGGGTATAAGCGAATCGTTCGTTTCCAGACTGTTAGCATGGATAAGTTAAGAATCCGCTTTAAGACATGCAAAGGTACTTTGTGCATCAGCAACGTGGCAGCCTATTGCGCTGAGGCCTTGCTAACGGAACCTATTATCAGACGAGGTTTCTACAATGTAGTCAGTATGAGTTGCGCTGACAAAAACGCAGAGATTCGTTATACGCTTGATGGAAGTGAACCAAATTCTCAATCAATGCTTTACAAACTGCCATTTGAACTTGATTCAAAAGCAATTGTCAAGGCAATTTCAGTTGATCCTCATAGTGGAAAGCAAAGTTCGGTGGCAAGCCGTGCATTTGACATTCCAACAACAAAGTTTGAGGTCACATTTCCAACAGACCAAATGTCTCGTCGCATGTTTGACGACAATGGATTTACAGCCTATTATCTTAATGAAAATAAATCATATATAGAACTTGACTTGAAGGAAAGTATAAATATATCAGGCATCCGATATTTGCCTTCGCAAGCCCGCGATGCTGACCAACATATTGCCAATTATGAGGTGTATGTGGATGGTCGTTTGGTAAGCCAAGGCGAGTTCTCAAACATCAGCAACAATCCTATCGAACAGGTGATTCGTTTTGAACCGATAAACGGAAGGCGTTTGCGCTTTGTGGCAACGCGATTCACTAACGATGCCTCGCAAGGTGCGGTGGCTGAATTTTCAATTATTACTGATTGAAGGTGTTGGTTTTCATTATGTTACTCGGTGCACGACTTGCATTCAGCTCGCTTGCCATGAACTTGAAGTAGGGTTCGGTATGTTCGTAAAACATCTTGTAACCTTCGCACAATGCGTTTTTCCCGTTCTGAAATTGATGCTTTGGACATTCGCCTGTACAAGCAAAGTTAAATTTGCAGTCGAGGCACTCTTGCGACAGATTGCGTCTTTTGCTCAGCTTGAAATCTAAACGTGCTTTGGAATTGAGAATTTCATCCATCGAATTTTGCTTTAGGTTACCAAGTTTAAATTCTTGATAAACAAAGTGGTCGCAAACATAGATGTCTCCGTTATGTTCTATGATTAGGTTGTCTCCGCAAGTGTCATCGAAGATGCAGATTCCCGGTGATGCGCCAATATATTTAGCCAATGTGGCATCGAAAAATTGCACGAATACTTGCCCCACATCGTGTTTCACCCATTCATCAAATATTTCGCACATGAATTCGCCAAATGCAGTTGGCTTAACCGACCATTGTGCCAATTCGCTTTCCGTATCGTAAGGTGAAGCTATGCGTCTTGTTCGCCTATTAATGTGCTCGACAACGGGTAAAAACTGCATGTAGTTGCTCCCGCATTTCTTTAGGAATTGGTATATTTCAAGTCCTTTATTTTCAGAATAATGATTGATGGTACTTAAAGTGTTATATTCAACGTTATTCCTATACAGTTTCTCGATTCCCCGAGCCGTTGATTCCCATGAATCGTTGCCTCTCGTATCCTTCCTGAAAGCGTCGTGAATCTCTTTGGGACCGTCAATGGAAACACCTATCAAGAATTGGTTGTCGTTGAAGAATTTCGCCCAATCGTCGTTGACAAGTGTCCCGTTGGTTTGTAAACTATTGCTGATTTGCTTTCCGTTTGCGTATTTCTGCTGAAAATCAATGGCTTTCTTGTAAAAATTGAGGCCTGCAAGAAGTGGCTCGCCTCCATGCCAACAGAAATTTATCTCATCGCTTTCATTGGTTTCAATGTATTGCCTAATGGTTTCTTCAAGCAATTTGTCGTCCATGACGTGCTCTTTCCCGTCGTAAAGTTGCGATTTGTCCAAATAGTAACAATATCGGCATCGCAAGTTGCATGTTGATCCAACAGGCTTTATGAGCAAACTGAATACCTTGTTTCTTGAAAGTTGTTTGCCTTCGTAAAATGTTATGGTGTCGTTTCTTAGCACCATTTAATTAAAGTATCGATTGCAGGAAGAATCTCGCCAGATTTGCCTTCCAAATAAAGGTCGGTGATGTAATTTGTGTAGGTGGAAGGCTCCATGTTGATTTCGATAATCTTTGCGCCGTTGCGTTTCGCTATTCCAGGAATCATGTTGGCGGGACTCACTTGTCCTGATGTCCCGATGATGATGAAAGCGTCGCAGTTTTCGGCAGCGTTGATGGAACCATAGTAGGCATCTTCTGGGATGCCTTCGCCGAAAAAGATGAAGTCGGGTTTCAAGAGGCCGCCGCAATCTTCGCAATGTGGCGGATTTTCAGTGAGTTGTATTTCTTTTGCTGGGAATTTCTTGCCGCAATGGGTGCATACGAACCGAGCCATGTTGCCGTGAAATTCGTAAACCGTTTTGTTGCCTGCAACGGTGTGTAAGTCGTCGATGTTTTGCGTGATGACGGCTGATAGGCGGCCTTTCTTTTCCCATTTTGCCAGCACTTCGTGACCTGGGTTTGGCTTTATCTCCTTGTTGCTGAAAAAGTTATAAAACACTTCGCGAATGATTTTCCACGAGTCTTTTGTGTGGCTGTAATAGAAATCGATGTCTAACGAGTTGGGGTCGTATTTGTTCCAGATGCCGCCTTCGCCGCGGAATGGTGGAATGCCGCTTTCGGCTGAAGTGCCAGCGCCAGTGAAGCCGACGATGCGCTTGGCTTTTGAAAGGATTTCGGCTGCTTGCCTGATTTTCTCTTCGTTATTCATTGATTCAAAGATTTAATATTCAAAGATTTATGGATTAATGGATTTTAGGTTGCTTCCGGATGCAAAGTTAGTAAAATTGTTGAAGAATAAGCTGGAAATGTGTAGATTTGAAAAGACGATAATATACTTTTTGCCTCATATTTGTCGGATATGCCAACCGATGCAGTGCCTGAAGGGTCCAAACTGCCCCGTCCTATACCCGCTCCGTACTTCGTCCAATACTCGTCCATACTTCGCCCAATGCTCGCCCAATCTAGGGATTGAATAAGCTGTGTGTTAGGTTAATACAAATAACGGTAAAAGGATGGTGAAGGCCTAGGAAAATCATTTTTTTTGCCACGAATTATCTTCAATGTTTGGGCATGAAAGTATATAATTACCTAAATAAACTGTGATAGTAACGGACGATGTCGAGGAATATTTCGTTGAATTGATGCGGTTTATTGCATCAAATTACACGACAGAATCTGCTATACGATATGCCAAGCGAATCCGTAAGGAAATTGAACCATTGTCATATCTTGCACCCATTTTGCCAAAGAGCATTTGCGGATTGCCAAAACTCTATCATCCGGAGGCCAAGACCTTTTTGATCGGAAACAAGAAACTTACCGTGATATTCCACATTGACGGCGAATATGTGATTGTGGATAAGATGTTGCCTTCGGCTTTGGTAAAGTTTTGAAAGATAATGGCGAAGAACAGAAAAAGTGTTGTTTTTAGAAAAATGATTACAGCATTGAAATAATTTGTTTAGTTTTGCAACACTTTAAAAACGAAAACTATGTGATAAAGAAGACATAATAGACATAACATATTGAGCTTGACGCCCTTGTTCCCTCATGACAAAGCTGGTAACTTTCATGGAGCGGGAATGGGATGCGGAGGGTTCGCGCTATGGCGTGAATTTTTCCAAATCTTATTCGCTCCAAAGGTAAAACCAGCACCTGTCATGTGGATAAGGAAATAACATGGAATGGATTTACGCCTTTCTTTATGCCTTCAAGGAAACAACGACTTCTTGCTCAAAAGTAATAACGAGCAGGGAAGCCGAAAAGCTTATAGAGTAGGCAAACTTAATAACAAATAATTATGGCAGAAGGGATTAACATGGGACGTAAATCACCATGGACAAAAGAACAGTATGAATCAATGTTTAACAAAGTGAACGCCTATTGTAAAATGCTTACAATTCGTGTTACCAAAGAGGAAGGTGTAAAGATGGGGCAAGAAACATTTGCCGCATATAATATGTTTCAGTACCTACCACTTTATCTCTATATTCATTACCATTATGGGAAATTTGAAGATCTTGGAATGAATATGAATGATATTTCAACATACATCATGATGTTTGTACCTAATGCAAAACATTTTGCACAAGGCATGAAAGATGGAATGGAAACAGATAATGTTTTTTATTATGACACAGAAAACGAAATTGCACCTGTCTTGATTGATATGTGTGAAGAAATCATATACATAGAAGATAATTTTTAACCAATCATACTGATGAGCCAACAGGATAAAACGGGCGTAACAACTATGAGAATAATAGATATGGCTATGGGTGTGAACTTATCTGCATTTCCAAAATCTCGCACCGCAGAACAATTTTCTGAAAAAGCAGATGATTTGTATAATTATTGTTCAAAACATGTGGAAGAAGTATTATCGTTAAGTGATAATGACGGATACCATACAGGCATGGCGTTCTTTAATATAATATCAAGATTAAATGAATCAGAAAGAGAAGAAAAATATTCATATGATGATAAAAAACTCAAGTTTTCGCTATATTGTTCAGTAATCTGTTTATGGAAAGGTATACAGATGGGTACAATGCAATCCTGTATTGCAGCAGATACACTTATTCATACAATAGATAATTATAAAGATAAGTTTTTTGTCAAGATATTTATGCAGTTAACTGGGTTTTCTCTTGGAGAAATACTTGAGCATGATTCAGAAGACCTTAAAAAAAGAATTGAAACTATCTATAAGCATATTAAATACTACCTTATCCAAATCACACGAGCAGATGATGCCTTTAAAGATGCAAACATTGAGGCTTGTAAAAAAGGAGAACGATATTTAAATGCGATGTGTGATTGTATAAAAGATATATTAAATGCTTATTGTTCAATCGGAATGCTATAATAAAATTTCTATGCAAATCAACACAATAAGCGCAGATTTAGGGTTCGAAAAAGCCGAACGATATCTTCCAGTAAGATTGTCAACTACCTATTTCGATGAAATAGGTGAATGTATGTGTATAGTTGCTAATCGAGCAGATGGGATGACTACGAAAATAATAGAGAATGATGAATCAGAAGTTTTTGTAGCTCCTATGGACCAACAATTATATAATGAAATAAAGTTTAAAGTGCTTAATATGGATTATTGGACACCTAACACTTGGTACAATACACTTGATGGTTATGCAGACGGTAAATGGCGGAAAATTCACATGGAATGTGCGATGTTTTAAAACTAACATATAAACATTTATCATACACCAATCTTATTTGAAATCATGAAAAACAAAATTATTATTTGCTTATGCGTCATTGCATTGGCGGGATGCGTCAGCAACAGTTCAAATTCTAATTCGATAAATAGCGATGTCATAGATACAGTTTCTGTTAATAAAAAAACTGATTGTGCAAAGTGTTCATATAAAGAACCGAGAGAAGAAATAGTGAATTTTTTCGGCAAAACGCTGATAATTAATAATTACGCTAATACAATACAGCAAATTGAAACTATTGCCGCCGATGATGAGATGTTGAGAATTGAACATCTTGAAAATAATAGAGATGTCCTGTATATTGGCGAAATTGGTTTTGGAATAAACATATATAAGGGAGAACTATCTTTGCTGTCAAGTACAACGGCAGAAGACCCCAAGGTGCAACAACAGGTCGTGGCCTACATGAATAATTTGTATGGTGCGCCAGAGGAATGCGAGCCCTATAATTATCTATGGCGGGTATCTGGTGAAGGTGGATATTTCACTATAGTCTCTCGTCTGCGACGTCTACATACTGAAGAAGGAGGCACGGTATTGTTTTTTTATTGAAATTAACTCTAAAGACTTTACATTCATTTTAGCCGCTGACGAACAGTGGTCTTACGGATACTCGAACCTTTGATTTGGATCTCAGCTCCTTCAAACACTTTTGTCGCAATCACTACGCATACTTCCAAATCGCCTAAGACCAGATGACCTCTTGCTATGGAGTGGTGAAAAGAGCAAAGAAATATCTTGTCGTTAGGCAGCCTCAGGCTGATGCCTATGTTCGTTTAATGGTAATCCAATATGTAATGCGCCAAATAACCAAATTGATGGAAATATTTCTGACCTAAGTCAGATTTCACTCATACAACTCCACAAACTCATAACTATTTCCCGTAGCGTCCAAGAACTTGATGAAGTCTTCGTTGCGGATGACGATGGTGGCCGTGTTGTCGTTAGGATGAAAGCTCAAGCGTGGAGCTTTTTCGAGGTTCTTGTCCAAGAAAAGGTGAACATGGTTTTCGGTGTCGTTGATGAGGCCGAAAGGCGAGACGCTACCGGGTTGCAGGCCAAGATATTTCTCCATTCGCGCCTCCGAAGCGAAGGTCAGCTTGCCTTGGCGAAGCCGTTGTTCCAGGTCGTGGATGTCCATTTGGTGCATACATTCAAAGACGACAAGATAATGTCGATTGCCTTTGTGATTCCTGAAAAACAGGTTCTTGCAGTGCGTCGAGTCAAACTCTTTCCAGTATTCGATGGCCGCTTCGATGGTCGGAATAGGCGGATGGAAATAGATGTCGAATTCGATTCCTAAATTATTCAGCGTGTCAACGACTTTCTGCTGCCGCTCACTCAAAGGGTGTTCTATGTTGCTAGATTTCATTTTTCAATTGTTTCATTTCTGTCAATGACCTGTGAATGTGACTATGACTGTTCTTCAACAAAGTGAAAAGCGGTCATGGTCATAGTCACTGGTCATAGTGCTACAATTTGTTCTTCAACGCTAGTCCTGTATATGACTTCTTGCACTTCACCAAATCTTCGGGTGTGCCTTCAAAAACGATTTCGCCGCCTTCGTTGCCGCCTTCCGGACCCAAATCGATGACCCAGTCTGCCGACTTGATGACGTCTTGGTTATGTTCGATGATAATGATGGAATGTCCGTTGGCAATCAGCGCGTTAAACGAGTCAAGCAACTTGTTCACGTCGTGGAAATGCAAGCCTGTGGTCGGTTCGTCGAAGATGAACAGCGTAGGCTTTTCGACTTGTCCTTTCACGAGGAAATAAGCCAATTTGACGCGTTGTGCCTCGCCGCCAGAGAGCGAACTCGACGATTGTCCGAGCCTCAGATATCCCAATCCGACGTCTTGCAAAGGCTTGAGGCGCGTCAAGATGCGTTTCACGATGGAGCTTGCGCTGTCCGACGAGTGCTCAAAGAACTCGATGGCTTCGCTGATGCTCATGTTAAGCAGGTCGGCGATGCTCTTGCCGTCGTATTTTATTTCAAGCACTTCTTCCTTGAAACGGGTGCCGTGGCAGGCTTCGCAAGGCAGATAGACATCGGCCATGAACTGCATCTCGATTTTGCAGACGCCTTCGCCTTCGCATTCGTCGCAACGGCCGCCGGGCACGTTGAACGAGAAGAATGCCGGTTTTATGCCGCGCATTTTGGCTAATTTCTGCTCTGCAAACAAGTTGCGGATTTCGTCGAAAGCCTTCAGATAGGTGGCTGGATTCGACCTTGATGATTTCCCGATGGGGTTCTGGTCAACAAACTCGATGGCTTGTATAAGGCTTAGGTCGCCTTCCAAGGCACCGTAACTGCCGCATTTATCGACCGACTCGCCTAATTGTCGTTTCATGGCAGGGAAGAGGATGTCCTTCACCAAAGTGGATTTGCCCGAGCCGCTCACTCCTGTGATGACGGTGATCATGTTGAGAGGCAGCGCCACCGTGATGTTTTTCAAGTTGTGCTGCGTCGCTCCTTTTATTAAGATGGTGTTGCCGACTTTGCGCCTTTTGTCGGGAACGGGAATGCTCATTTCTCCGTTTAGATATTTGGCTGTTAGACTGTTGCGACAATTCTTCAGGTCGTCAATCTGTCCTTCGAAGACCAATTCACCGCCAAATTCACCTGCCAATGGACCGATATCGACAATGTAGTCGGCGCTGCGGATGATTTCTTCGTCGTGCTCGACCACGATGACAGTGTTTCCGATGTCACGCAATCGCCGCAAAACCTTGATAAGCCTTTCAGTGTCGCGTGGATGCAAACCGATGCTTGGCTCGTCAAGAATGTAGGTGGAACCGACAAGGCTGCTACCGAGTGAAGTGGCCAGGTTGATGCGTTGCGATTCGCCACCCGACAGTGAGTTGGAGGTACGGTTGAGGGTGAGATAACCCAATCCGACGTCAAGGAGAAATTCCAAGCGGTTATTGATTTCTGTCAAAAGGCGTGATGCGATTTGTGCATCGGTCGCGTCGAGTTCAAGGTGGTCAAAGAAAAGCTTCAGTTCGTCCAAAGGCATCTGAACGAGTTCCGTGATGCTTTTCCCGCCCACTTTCACATATTGCGCTTCTTTGCGTAGGCGAGAGCCGTGACAATCGGGGCAGACCGTCTTGCCGCGATAGCGTGCTTGGATGACGCGGTATTGTATCTTATACGATTGAGTGTCAATATATTTGAAGAAGTCGTTGATGCCTTGGAAGTATTCGTTTCCGGTCCAAAGAAGTTCTTTCTGTTTCTCAGTGAGTTGGTAGAACGGCTTGAAAATCGGGATGCCGACTTTACTGGCCACCTTAATCAAGGCATCTTTCCATTCGCTCATCTTCTCGCCGCGCCAGCAGGCGATGGCGTTCTCGTAGATGGATAGTCCTTTGTTGGGCACTACGAGGTCAGGGTCGATGCCGACGACATTACCGAAGCCTTGGCATGTGGGGCAAGCACCAAATGGATTGTTGAAGGCGAATAGGTTGGTGGTAGGTGGCTCAAAACTGATGCCGTCGGCTTCGAAGCGCGACGAAAAATCGGTGGCTGTGCGCTCACTTTCGGTTTCCGAAATCACTTGGCAGAAATCCTTGCCTTCGTAGAAAGCCGTCTGGACCGAATCGGAGAGGCGCCCCATTTCGTCGGCGACCTTTTCGTTAATGCGGATTCGGTCAATCAACAACTTGACGTTCTTGGGACTAACCTTGCGTTTTTTCTCCAAGAAGTCTTCAATCTTGATGATTTCGTCATTATAAAGTACGCGGTAGAAGCCTTGCTGCATCATGATGGAGAGGTGCTCGCTTAAAGTGCGGCCTTCGGGCAATGTTATGGGCGCCACAATATATGCCGTTGCTCCTTGAGGCAAGGCGAGGATGAAGTTCACTACGTCCATCACCTGGTGCTTCTTTACGATTTTCCCTGAAATGGGGGAGTAGGTCTTGCCAATGCGGGCGTAAAGCAGTTTCAGAAACTCGTAAATCTCTGTGCTTGTGCCCACTGTGGAGCGTGGATTGTGGGTGCTCACCTTCTGTTCGATGGCGATGGCAGGCGAGAGGCCGGTGATGCTTTCCACGTCGGGTTTGTTCAGTCGGCCCATAAACTGCCGCGCGTAGGCACTCAGGCTCTCCACATAACGGCGCTGACCTTCGGCATAAAGTGTGTCGAAAGCCAACGACGACTTGCCCGAACCCGATAGTCCCGTGATGACAACAAGTTTGTTTTTTGGAATCTGTAAACTGATGTTTTTCAGATTGTTGACATTTGCATTGCGAATGGTGATATACGAAATCTCTTCTTTCAATTTTCCGAAAATTTGAAACTGCAAAGGTAGGAAAAAAACGGGGTTTGGCTTTGATTGAATGAATTTGCTTCAGAAAAAAAACAGCCACAACCCTTTGATTTGGATTGTGGCTGGAAACATTTATATGTGATTTCGATGTCGCCGATGGTTAAACGAAACGTTGTGGATGGCATCATCCATCTTGGCCTTCGTGAATTTTTATCGAATGGTCTTTGATTCGGATTCCGCATCGAAATTATTGGCGAAAAAATTCCTTTGAACAAAAAAAACTTACGTTTTTATTGACAATTGAAAATTAAGCTCTATATTTGCAGCAAATTTCATTACTAACCAAACAGAGACGCTATCGACAGATATTTACCCTAATTAACACGCATTCAGTTGCATAAAAAAGGGGGCCGTTATGTCCGAAATAGTAAAATCCGACAAGGAATTGGTTGACAGCTATAGAAATGGCGATGTCACGAGTTTTAATTTATTGGTTAGCCGTCATCAGAATCAAATCTATTCCTACATCATGACGCTTGTGAAAAACAAGCAGTTGGCTGATGATATCTTCCAAGATACCTTCCTGAAAATCATCCAGACCGTCAAGGCTGGAAAGTATGACGACGACGGTCGTTTCGTGCCCTTCGCCATGCGGATTGCCCACAATCTCGTCATCGACTATTTCCGCAAGGAAACCCGAATCCCGATGGTGGAATCGACAAGCGAAGACTACAGTTTTGTGGATAATGCACCCGTCACCGACCCGTCAATCGAACAAAGCATGGTGATGGAACAAGTCTATGGCGATCTCCATAAGATGATTGAGTATCTGCCTATGGATCAGCGCGAAGTGCTTCGCATGCGCATCTTCGACGACATGAGTTTCAAAGATATTGCCGAGGTCACGAATGTGAGCATCAACACGGCTTTGGGACGTATGCGCTACGCCATTCTGAACATGCGCAAGATGATTGCCGCCAACGATATGGTGATGTCTTTTTGAGAATCTGTTTTGATTTTTCAAAAAAGCCTATGTCATACCGACGAAGGAGGGTATCTATAGGCTTTTTTGAGGGAAACAAATAACAATAGATTTCTTCCCTGCGGTCGAAATGACATTGTTATTTGTTTCGCCTAAATCAAAACAAATTCTGGGTTTCGGGAAAAAATATTTCATGGTGTTGCAATAATCGCGGAAAGACTGCGTTATCATGGCAAAGTCAAACAAAACGATTTGCCTATGAATTGTAACACTACTCAGAATCTTACCGAATCCATTTATGACCAAAACCTGTTTGCCGACATCAAGGCAGCATTCGCAGAAGAAAGCGAAAACCAAAGCCCGAGCGCATCGGTGCTCCAATACATCAAGGCGTTTTCCGCAGCCTTCGAAACGGTCAATACCGGACTGATTGGAAGGGTTGATTTGATGAACAACTGATTTGGATTCAAGGAAATGTGAGCCGCTGATTTTCAGCGGCTTTTTTTTATTATTAAAATATATAAGATATAAACCTTGTTTAATAAGAAATAATCAGTAAATTTGCAGACTTCAATGAATAATACAAAATTTAATTATTTAAACATAACAAATTATGAATAAGCAGATTACATTAGAACAAGCCGTCGAGAAAGTTCAGGACGGCATGACTATCATGTTCGGCGGTTTCCTCGGCGTAGGAAGCG
>CALBNP010000098.1 GCA_937896505.1 uncultured Bacteroidales bacterium
TGATTTCAACAACCTGACGATTTCGTCTTTGATTTGAGTGTTTGTCATAAGATTTGATTATTAGTGTTTTAGATTATTACTCTCCTTCCACAACCTTGATTTCATCTTCCGTCAGGCCGTAAAGCTGATACACCATTTGGTCAATCTGTTTGTCGGTGGCGGCAATTTGAGCGGAAAGGGCGTTACAATCCGTCTTATATTGGTTGAAATAGTCTTCCCATTCGTCCTTTTGGGTGAGCGTGAGGCTGATTTTCTGCTTCTTCAGTTCGGAAAGCAAGGTCTTGAAATCAGTTTTATCGAAACACTCCAATGCAGCGGTGACTTTCTGAATGCCAAGACTTTCCTGCAAACGATGGATGAAACGGTGGCGCTTTTGATGAAGTTGCTGATTGAGTGAGAGCATTTGATTGGCTTGAACAATGAAGGGCTGTTGGTCTTCAAAAGTTATCACGGGAATGGGAATTTGCTCTAATTGATTGGTTTTTATATGCAAACCAGCAGGAAATAGTTTCTTAAACCAAATATTGACCAATCGAGAATTTAGCAAACATACAATGTATTCAAATTCAAAACCATCCACTAAGTCAAATATGATATTCAAAGTATCATTACACAGATACTTCTCCTTATCAATAGTTGCCGTAATTTCAGTTGCAATGTCTTGAATGACTATTTTTTTATCTACCAAGAAATTCTTTAGTACCCTTGGCCGTCCTCCTGGTTTTTCACATATCAAAGCTGGCTGATACCATAGCCACTCCTTATTGAAAGGGAACGACCATTTGGAAATATTCCTTCCTCTTATAAATTTATAACAGGTGTTATCTATTGGTTCACTAAAAACAAATCTTGCATCATCACTTGTTTTGATTCCTAAAGAAAATGAAGCGATTTCACCTAATTTTCGGTTGTTGGTTTTCTCTAAAGAAATTGTTCTTTCAAAAGAGAAAGAAGTATTAGGGTTTTGTAAGATTTGTTGACGTGAAAGTATAAAGTCTTTTTTAACAAATTCTTGATTTACACATGTATATATTTCAATATCATCACCAATAACAGGATGTGAGTTTTCATAGAAACATAGTACTGTAGTCACCGTTGCATCTTCAAAAACTCCAGGAGGTAATTCGACCAGCTTATATACATGGACATCATTAGCCAAGAAATCTCTAAACTTCGAAAAACTATCCGTTCCCATCCAACTATTCGAGAAAATAAAACCTAACAAACCTTTTTGACGAAGAATGGATTTTGCTTTCTCTGTAAAAATACTATATAAATCACTTTTATTCTTTACAGTTATGTAGTGTTTTTGATAGAAACTTCTTTCTTGTTCGTTTTGAATATTAGCAATGTTTACATACGGTGGATTGCCAATCACCACGTCGAAGCCGCCAGAATATTCCGGGCGGAAAGCTTCGTCGATGGAGACACAGTGTGGATATTCCACATCGAGGGGCGGAAGGTCGTGGTGCTCGCGGTTGGTTTGGATATAGGCAATGGCATTGTAGAGGTGTTCTTGGGACCTTATAGGTGTGCAACCGAATTTTTGTGTCCACAGCGAGCATTGCGTACGGTCTTTTTTCGGTCTTTTTTCGGGGGCGGTATCGGACACGGCAGTCTCGTCCGGCAGGTTCTCGGCGGCGGGTACGGACAACGGATCGTGGCCCGTTGTTGCTACCGCCGTCCTAGCTGCCGCCGTCTCGGTTTCCGCCATCGGTATGGTTCTTCCCATAGCGATATTTACGGCTCTCGCCGTCATCGACTTTATCTTTCCTACAATTCTCGGAACTTCTTCCTCCTCGCACACGAGCAGTAAGTGCATGTGGTCGAAACAGATATTATAGGCCAATACATTCAGCTTGTCCTCTGCCACAATCTTCGCTACGGTTTCCGTAATGATGATTTCTTCCTGCTCACTCAGCAACATCGGTTCCGGATAGGGGCGTGTGCCATGGTCGCGCAGTTGCCTCACTTTGTATTCTATCATCCGGTCGGAGGTACGGCTGTCGTGTACGGCCGTAGTGATGTGCCAAGGAAGCTTTTTCTTCTCACGAAACACGGTTGGGAATTCCTTCTCCCAGCAAAATGCCTTTTCGCCAGCAACCTTAGTGTCGTCAATCAGCGAGTTGCCGCATTTGATGTTGTTGTTCAACGAACTGAGTTTCCGATGCGGTTTTGCGGTACGGAGCCACAACGAGAGCTTGGCAATCTCCACACTCTCTTCATTGATATCAACACCGTAAAGGTTGTTTTCGAGGATGGAATTTTCAACATTCTGGAACACGATGCTTTCGCCAGCAACCTTGGCTTGCATTTCATCAATCAGCTTGTGCTCGGCCATGAGGAAATCCAAGGCTGCGTTAAGAAATGCTCCGCTGCCACAGGCAGGGTCACAGATGGAGATTTGCAACAGCCAGTCACGATAGGCATCCAATTTTTGGATTAGGGTTTTCTTTGTCGATAACTGCCTTTTCTTATCAGCAAAATACTCGCTTTCGTCGATTCCAAGTTCCGATTTCTTTTCCTTACAGAGTTTCCCAACCGTATTTTCAACGATGTATTTGGTGATGTATTGTGGCGTATAGAAAACACCATCTTTCTTACGCTTGCTTATCGAGGGTGCTTCTCCCTGCTGCAGTTTTGTGGTGATTTCCTCGATTTCGGTCAATGAGTTTTCAAAGATATGGCCGAGGATGTTCACATCGACATCCGAAGCAAAATCGTAGTCGGATAGTTTCTTGCAATACTTTACGAGAAGTTCATCTGTGATAATCAGTCCGTCAAGGATTTCATCAGGTTTGAAAAGTCCGCCGTTATAGGCAAACACTTCAAAGTTCTTTCCTTGAAATCCCGTGTTCATATAGCCGAAATACTTCTTCAGACGGTTGTAGAACGGCTGGTATTCATCCAGGTCCTTCAGTTTCTCCCATTGCTCGATGATGAGCATGATGGAGTTGGGTGGCAAAAGGTCCCTGTCCTCGGCAAAGAAGATGAACAGCAGCCGGTCGAGGAGTTTCTGCGTCTTTTTGAATAGTAGGATTTTGTGCTCTATATCGTCAGTTGGGTTGTTTTTCAATATATCCTCGAACAACTCACGCTTGAAGCTGGAATAGTCCTTATAGAGTGCATTGGTGATTTGTTCCTCGTTGTTTAGGCTTGCCTCCTTGATTTGCTTAGGCAGGTTCTTGGCTATGCTCTCGTATGCCAAGCAAATCCAAAGCCGTGCAAAATCGTCTTTAGTGAGACGGAACAGGTCGAACTCCTCGAAATCAACGGCATTGTCAATATAAAACCTCAGTTTCTCAAAGTTGGAAATCACAACATAAACAGCGTCCTTGTGTTGGCTTTTGTAGTTGAACGCTTGAGCCTCAACCTTCCCCAAGTCAGTTGTCTTGTGGTCTTTCAGCTCGATTACACCTACGACTTCTCCATCTGCCAAAATCGCTCCGTCTGCTTTCTTGCTGTTGGTCTCGTTCTTCTTCTCGGTGATGAGGTTGAAATCAGGGTCAGGGTTCAGCGTGTATCCCAGAATATTCACAAACAATTCCCGAAGGAAACCTTCCTGAAATTGTTCTTCCTTGCTGTTTCTGATGTTTTCCTGCCTTTCGGGATTGAGGAAGTAATCCGCAAATTGACGATAGCTTTTCTCAATTCGGTCAGGTTTTAGGCTCTCGGTGTATTTCCTAAGAATATTTTTCTGAAAGATTTGCATAGCAGATGAGGTGTTTGAAGCGGTAAAAATAGGGAAAAAACATAAAGGTTCTATTCAATTTCGTCATAATCAATAGCCGGTTGTTTCGATTTGATAGCATCATCTTTGCAAGATCCTCCATTACATTCATCCTTCCCCCATCTCCGCATCCAATCCCTCATCCTTTTTCTCTACAACGCTCTTAGTCATCTTCACCGTCGAGGCATCTTGTTTTTTCTGCATCCTCTGCTTTTTCCTTCTTAGTGCAACCTTGCGCCTCTTGGCCTGGTCGCTTAGGATAAGCTGAAACATTCTCAGCATGGGGCCATAGGCTTCGGCATCGACACACGACATGGCTTTTAGATAGTCACCGATTTTGTTCATCAGCTGCGCCACATTGCGCTTCAAAGACTGCAATTGCGGGCTGTTTTTTGCTGCAACAGCAGATTCTACCATTTCTTCACGGCGCTTCGACACATCTTCTCTTGCTTGCTCGAGGAGCGACAAGCGGCCCGACAATTCGGGTATGGCTTCAACATGAAGCAACATCTCTGGTGTCGTCAATTTGTACAGCATGAGTTCCGAGTTCGTCATCTTGCTCGCTATACACATGTGTCGAAAACCGACATAGCTGTTCAAAATCCTTTCGACCGCCTTGGCATGTTCCACCAAATCGGCATCGCCTGTGGCCAGACACGACTTCACCAAAAGCCTGATGCTCACGATGCACTTGAGCAAGGCGTTAGCCTGGTCTTTAAGCCCGATTTTCTTTGACCTGTCGCATATACGGTCCATCAAGTTTTCATTAGCCGTGTCAAGTTCGGCCTTCCATCGGGTCAAAGGCTCATCAAGTTCGCATCCTTCCATGAATCTCAACATGCGCTCTGCGGCAGCATATACTTCGAAAGGCGATTGGTTTTGATAGGTTTGTTGCATAAAGATTGTGTTTCGGATGCAGCCGTCCACTGCATTAGAGTTCTCACAAGGGCACCACGGACGGATGATGCACATCAAACTTGCCACACGACACGCCGTCGGGGAGAGTTCGAAGTGCAAAAATAAAAATTTTCAAATGCACCAACAGGTGTTGGAGTAAAAAAACAATGACATCTATATACTTTTATGCCCAAACATTAGACACGGAGCGGAAATCAGAGAATCCTCGACGAATTCAAGGAATACGCGAAGCGGATTCCCTATTCGTGAAAATTCGCGAAATTCGTGGTTGAAAAAACATCGTGGTTACAAATCGAATTGTAGTGTCCTTTCTAGCCGGACGTAGAGAAAGAACCGCGAATCGGGCGAATCACGCGAATGTGGCCTTGCTGACGCAATCCCTTGCCTGGCGGACGCTGATAAAAAGAACCACGAATAGCACAAATCTGCACGAATGGGCCTTGCTAATGCAAAGCCCTGCCTGCCGGACGCAGAGCGGGAATCAGAGAATCCTCGGCGAAGTCAAGGAATATGCGAAGCGGATTCCTATTCGCCGAATTCGTAATATTCGCGGTTGAAAAAAGCAATCGCTGATGAAAAAAGACAATCGAAGTAAGAAGCCGAATCAGAATACGCACTATGTTTGGTTTTGCCTCAAGAGCATCAGAGATGCGAAACCCGATGACCCCCGATTAGGGGGAATCGGATAGGAAAGAAGAAAAAAGATTAATGAGAGATTGGTTATAGATTTGTTTCAAAAAAATCCACTTGACCTAATATGGAGAACAACATAATCGAAGTATGAAAGCATTATAGGTCAAAAAGCATATAATTGCCTAGCAAATTGATTGATGACAAAGTGTTTTTATTGTTTTTATCTGTGCTGACAGGTAAATAAGTGTAAAAAACGATTGATTACAGTCTTTCAGCCCATGTAACAGACACAAATCACGTAGAAATACTCTTTTCTGCAATTGAAACATGCTAAAATCACATGAAAACTCTCTTTTAGACTACCGTAAAAGACCAAAATCACTTGTACAAGTAATTTTAAGTTCTGGATTATGTCAGATTGTTCTAAATCCAGCACTTTTTCACACTCGCCGTGCCGTTTTTCCCTAAATCCAACACTTTCCGACACATATAGTATTGGACGATTCTGAACCCTGAACTTTTTCAAACTTGGAGTGCCAGATTATTTCACATCTTGCACATTTCAACACTCCGAATGTCGTTTCTCTCTGAAACCAACGCTTTGTCACATTCGTTGTGCTAGATTCTTCTATTGTTAGAGTTTCGACACGTTGCCTGCCATCATTTCCCCAGCTGCATCTTGATTCGCGAAGCCAAAATGTCAATCACCACGGGACTTGAGCCGCGTGGCAAGATGATGTCGGCTGAGCGTTTGGTCGGTTCGATGAATTGCTGGTGCATGGGCTTGACGAAAGTCTGGTAATGGCGCAGTACGTCTTCCCAGGTGCGGCCACGCTCGGCAATGTCGCGGCGGATGATGCGCATCAGGCGCTCGTCGCCATCGGTATCGACAAACACCTTGATGTCCATGCGCTTGCGCAACTCTTCGTTGGTCAAGACCATGATGCCTTCCACGATGATGACTTCGGTGGGATGCACATAAATCACTTCCTCGGAGCGCGCACAGGTGACGTAGGTGTAGATTGGCATCGGAATCGTCTCGCCGTTTTTCAGGCGGTCGAGGTGGTCGATGAGCAGGTCCCATTCGATGGCATCGGGATGGTCGAAGTTGATTTGCTTCTTCTCCGCAGGCGTGCGGAAACCGTTGTCGTAATAATAAGCGTCTTGCGAAATGACTGATACTGAGTTTTCAGGCAGTTGATTTACCAATTCCTTGACGACGGTGGTCTTTCCCGAACCCGAACCGCCTGCTATGCCGATGACTAACATGATTCTTGTGTTGTATTTGGGCACAAAGATAGGGGTTTTTGAGAAAATGTTGGTGGATTGGGTGACTTTTTTGACTTGGGGACAATTAGACTTGGGGACAATTAGACTTAGGGACAATTTGACTTAGGGACTGAGGGACAATTTGACTTAGGGACTGTGGGATGCTGAACTGTTCCCTGAGCGGTGGCTGCTGAGCGGAGCCGAAGCATTGACTTGTGGACTTAGGGACAATTAGACTTAGGGACTTGCTGGAAGTTAACGAAGTTTGCCGAAGGAAACGAGTGGTTGCGAGTTTTAACATCGTATCAAACTAGTTTTGTCAAGGTTTTGTGAAATCAAGAAAATTCATGTCTCTCTTTTTTATAACTTTGCTGAAAATTTGATGGAAATGAAAACGATTGACAGAATACTTAATTGGTTGATTTTGGCGGCTTTAGTTGCCGTCGTTGCAGTGTGTATTTTCAATAAGGAAAATGACGAGGCCGACGAAAGCCTTCCAACCATCGAATTTTCCGAAATCCATGACTTATTTCCCGATGCACAACAGGTGCAGCTGCTCGACACTTCCTATTTTGTAGTGAAAAATGCCGAGAATGAGACGGTTGGCTCTGTCTTGCTCTCGTCGCCTTATTCCGATGGCATCAAGGGCTATGCTGGACCCACGCCTTTGATCATCGCCCTCGACAAGGAAGGAAAGATCATGCAAGTCAGGATTTTGGCCAATCGCGAAACGCCAGGCTTCCTCAAGAGCGTGACCAATGCCGGCTTCTTTGAGTCGTGGAACGGCCTCACGGTTGACGAAGCCTTGCAGAAAGATGTCGATGCCGTCAGCGGTGCCACCTATTCGTCGAGGGGCATACAGAACAGCCTGAAGGCGCGTCTGGCAGTGGTGTCGCGGCAAAGCGTCGCCGAGGCTACTGACAACAGCGCACTTTGGCCCAACCTCTGCATCTTGCTGGTCGTGGTCATGGCCTTGGTATGCTTCTTTATCCCGCAGAAGACCAAGACCTTGCGCCTCATCACTTTGCTGCTTTCCATCCTTATCCTTGGCTTCTGGCGCGATGCGATGATGTCGTTCTATCTGTTTTACGGTTGGCTCACCAATGGTCTTTCGCTTGCAACGGAATGGGTGTTTGTGTTGATTGCACTTTTGGCCGTCATGCTGCCACTGTTCACCGGGAAAGCGTTCTATTGCACCTATCTCTGTCCGATGGGTGCCTTGCAGGAAATGGTGGGAAAGGCATGCAAGAAAAAGGTGAAAATGTCAAATAAGCTTGTGACTATTCTTTTGATAATCAGGAAACTGTATCTGCTGGTTATCTTGGTTTTGCTTGCCTTGGGCATCATCACCAATTTGGTCTTTTTCGAGCCTTTCAGCGTGTTCAGCGTTCGTAGCCTCACTATCTATAGTGTGGTGTTTGCCGTAATCATCTTGGTTGCTTCGCTTTTCATCAACCGCGCATGGTGCCGTTTCCTCTGTCCGACGGGCTTGCTTTTCGACTTGGTGAGAAGAATTCGCGTGAAGCAAAAGGATTGATGGCATTTTGGTATGATATTTGTTTCAATTTCAATGTTATTAAATTTGAATTGAAATGAAGAAACTGCTGTTATCCCTTGCATTGCTTTTGTCGTTGACCATTAATATAAATGCACAAGCTCCATATCGTCATCGTCGCTATCGTGAGGTTCCGGCGCGTGAATACCGGCATCGTCCTTATCGCCAAGTCCGCACCGAACAAGTGCCTTCCACTATGGGCGATTTCCGTTTCCATATCCTTGCCGACTTGGGCACCTGCGATTTTGGTGGTCTGTTCTGGCATCGGATTCCGGTCCATTATACGGTTGGAGCCATGGCCGAATATCAGGTAGGTCACGTCACGAGTATTGGTATGGGTGCCGAGTTCTATTCCACTTATTACAGGAATCCATATTATGCCTATCGCGATTATCTTCGCTCGGTTCCCCTCTACGGCAACTTGCGTTTTTCGGTACCTTGTGGACCGGTTAGGCCTTTTGTTGAAGGACGCGTAGGTTATGCAATTCCGTTGAATAGGTATGCTTATGGCAACCAGGAATTCCGTTCCGGTGGACTTTACACTGGCGGGGCAGTGGGCATGACCATCTATGGCCTCAACTTGAGTTTTGGCATCTCGGCTGTCGATGTGGTGAACTACATGCCTAACTATTATTCAAAAGGTGTTGTCGTCGATTATTCCTTCAGAATCTCATTTGCCTTTGGTGGCAGATATTAGTTTTCACCTTCCAAGGCTGAATCATCTTCATTTTCATCCACTTCGTTGGTGCCTTGCAGCACGATGACGATTTCGCCTTTCACTTCTTTTTGGCTGAAATGTGCCAGCACTTCGGCAAGGGTTCCGCGGGCGTTTTCCTCGTGAATCTTCGTCAATTCGCGAGCAACCGATACTTGTCGGTCGGGACCGCAGACTTCAATCAGCTGTTGCAGGGTCTTCACCAAGCGGAAGGGCGATTCGTATAGAATCGTGGTGTAGGGATATTCCGCAACGGCTTTCAATTTGGTCTGGCGGCCTTTCTTGTGGGGCAAGAAGCCCTCGAAGATGAACTTCTCGGCTGGCAATCCCGAATTGACCAAGGCAGGCACGAAAGCGGTGGCGCCAGGCAGGCATTCCACCTCGATGTTACGTTTCACACACTCGCGGACCAAGAGGAAACCTGGGTCGGAGATGGCTGGCGTTCCGGCATCGGTGACCAAGGCCATCGTCTCGCCCGCTTCGATACGGTCGGCGATGTGCTCTACAACTTGGTGTTCGTTGCGGATGTGGAAGGCCGTCATCGGCTTGCTGATGTCGAGGTGACGGAGCAGGTTGCCTGAGGTGCGGGTGTCTTCTGCTAGAATCACATCCACTTCTTTCAGGATGCGGATGGCACGCAGGGTGATGTCTTCCATGTTGCCGATAGGCGTTGGGACCAAATATAGTTTTGACATGATTGTTATGGTTTTCTGTTAAAGATAGGTTCGTTGGCGCGTTCCGCCGTTTTCGTAATCAATTCGAAGAAGCCTTCGTAGGCGGTGAATTGGGTCTTGTCGGGCGTGTCGGTCACAGTGTGATATTCGTTGTTTTCGCTCCCCAAGGTATAGATGAATAGGGCAGGGACACCCTTTTGGTAATAAGGGCAATGGTCGCTGTTGCACGACTCGCCGCGGTCTTTGATAGTCTCCACGCATTTGTGCTCGGCGCTCACTTCGCGCATCACTTGTGTGATTTCGGGAAACACCGTGCTGTTGACCATCTGAATGCCTTCGCTGCTTGTGCCTACCATGTCGAAATTGATGAGTAATCGTGTCTTGTCGAGATCGAAGCTTGGATATTCTGCATTGTGTTGCGAACCAAACAGTCCGACTTCTTCGCCTGAGAGTAGGATGAACCAAATGGTATAGTGTGCTTTCTCGGGATGCTGGGCATAGTATTGGGCCAGGCTCATCACAAAGGCAGTGCCGGTTGCGTTGTCGTTGGCTCCCGGAAAGAGGGCTTGCTTGCCCATCTTCCCAAGGTGGTCGTAATGGGCGGTGAACACTATGGTGCTGTCGGGCTCGGCACTTCCTGGGATACAGCCAATGACGTTGTAGGCTTCGAAATCGTCGATGAACTTCGACTGGAAGTCAACCTTGATTCGTTGGGCATCTTTTGGCAAGGCATCAGCCCGTATCATCAGCCTGCAATCCTGATGGGCGGGAAGGCTGTGTGAGGTGAACCAATAGCACTTGTCGCGAAGAAAGATGGCATTGTGGATGCCTTTCACGCCACGGTTGAAGCGGTTCTCCATCTTGGTCGGGAAGACGACCATTTTCTTGTCGAGAGAGGTGGTGTCAATCAACTGATAGACTGATGCTTCACAAGTGACGGTGTCGGGAAGCCAAACCAAATCGAAGGTGGATTTTTGTCCGCTGTTTTTTGGATGGACGACATAATCGTAGCCTGGCGTAAGTGTTTTTCCATCCACTTTGACTTTCATCTTTCCAGGGAAAGTGTTGATGGGGAAGGAGTATTTCTGCAACTGAACTTCACTTAGCCCTAATTTCTCCATCTCGTCAGCCAGATAATAGGCTGCCTTTTTGCAGCCATCGTTCACAAAACCACGACCTTGCATGGCGGGTGACGATAGGTCTTCCACTATGCGAAGTGCGTATTGCCTGTCTTGGGCGAAAGTGCAGAGACTTAGCAAGACGAGCAGCGTTGTGATGGCTTTTCTCATTGTCCTTCGAACTTTTGAGCCACCAAAGTCCATAGTTTCTTGTAGGCTTCGTTGCTGCTGTTCCATTGCAGTTCCACCTTCAGCTCGTTGAGGTAGATCATGGCACCATTGAGGGTCTTCAGGTCGTTTAGGTTGTCGATAGATTTGGTGTATTTCTCCATGCTTCCGCCAAACAACTCGTTGACCAAAAGGAACTTGTCGTTGAGTCCGATGGCTGTCTTCAGGTCGTTCACTGGGGTATGTTGGTATTTTGCATTCAGCGAGTTATCGTCGTCAATCATGCTTTCGCCGAGGGTCTCGCTGCTGCTGATTTCAAACCCCATGTCGTCCTTCTCGAAATAACTGCCGTATGACGGACTGCCATCTTCCATGGCGGGCATCTCGAACGGGTTGTCGGTAATCAAGTTGTCGCCTTCGACGCGGTCTTTTTCGGGAATCTTATCGATTGAAACCTCTTCTATGAAATGGACAGTCTTGCCGTCAATCTCTTCAACGACTTCACTTTCCACTTCACCACTTTCTAACTCTCCACTTTCCACTTCACTACTTTCTAACTCTCCACTCTCCACTTCACCACTCTCCACTCTTTCACTTGGCCCAAAGTCCCAAACCATATCAGGAGTCCTTTCATATCCAAGGTGTTGCTCTTCCTCAATCACTTCCTCTTCCTCAGGCCGCTGAGCGTAGTCGAAGCGTCCTTCTCCACTTTCCACTTCCTCACTTAAAAACTTTCCACTTTCCACTTTCCCCTCTCTCAAAGGAATGTCTTCAAATCTGAAAAACAACCCGAATTCATCACCTTCTTGCTGTTTCTCTTCTTCAGCGATAGGTTCTTTCTCCTCCTCGGACTGCTGAACCTCTTCCTCCTCTTCGGGCTGCTGAGCGGATTCGAAGCGCCCTTCTTCCTCTATTTCAGGAATGTCATCGATGACGGGCTCTTCCTCTGGTTCTTGAATCTCATCTGTTTCGGGAACCTCTTCTTCAATATTCTCTTCTTCAAACTTCTCGTCGGTGTTTTCTTCTATTTCTTCTTCTGGATTGCTTCGCCGTTCCTCCTCGCAATGACGCGAAGCGGCCGCATCTTCCTCATCAATCACTTCCTCACCCATCACCTCATCACTCATCACCTCATCATCTTCACCCATCCCACCAAAGAGTGCTGTTAGGGCTTCTGGATCGATGTCGAAGTCTTGCTCTTCATCGTTTTCGCCTACGCTGATGGAGCAAATCATGTCATATATGGTGTGTGTGCGGTTCATCAGCACATCCAAATCGAGCAGTTCGGCGGCTTTTCCGTTCCTTAAAAGGTATTTGACTTGCTGCTGTAACAAGTTGATTTCGTGACTTAAAGAGACTAATGTTTCTTTTTGGTTGTCGAATTTGTCGTTCATATTTGAATTATCTTTATTTTTGCGATAAAAGTACAAATAATCTAAAAGCGGAAGCTATGTTTCTCGAAAAAGATTCTCACAATAGAACGCAAGGTTGGATAGAAGTAGTATGTGGCTCGATGTTTTCTGGCAAGACGGAGGAGCTGATTCGTCGGTTGAAGCGTGCCAAAATTGCCAAGCTGAAGGTAGAAATCTTCAAGCCGGGCGTCGATACGCGCTATAGCGATGAGGATGTGGTATCGCATAATGCCACGTCGTTGCATTCCATCCCAGTGGAAAGTGCGCAGGAAATTCTTTTCTATGCTAACGACGTGGATGTCATCGGAATAGATGAAGCGCAGTTTCTTGATGAAGAGCTTCCTAACGTGTGCCAGCAATTGGCTAACCAAGGCGTGCGTGTCATCGTGGCTGGCTTGGATATGGATTTCATGGGTAACCCGTTTGGACCTATGCCCAAGCTGATGGCCATCGCCGAAGATGTGACCAAGGTGCACGCTATCTGTGTGCGTTGTGGCGGACAGGCACAGTATTCGCACCGAACCATCGCTGGCGATAAGCTGGTCGTGTTGGGCGAGACTGAGAGTTATGAACCCTTATGCCGTGCTTGCTATCTGAAGGCTCGTGCCGAACGCGAAATCAAACAATCTCCGGAGTCGGCTCAGGAACAGCAATAGAATCGTTTTCGTGCAGCGATTCGTTAAACTCTTTCACAGCATCTTTCACCAAATCGAAGCCTTGATAGATGTAAGGCACCGATTTCTCGATATAGGGATACATCAGCGATTCCTGTTTCACTTCTTCTTTTATCAGTCCTAGAATCTGGAGGTTGTTGAGCACCATCATCATAAGGCTGCACAACAAGGCACCTTTGGCAACACATAGAATGCAGCCCGCGAGTTTGTTGGCAAAACTCAGATTCATCGATTTGATGAACTTCGTGACGAGTTTCCCAATAACATTCACCAAAATCACCAAAAGAATGAAAGTTAGGATGAAAGCTACGGTGTTGATGTATTTCGGATTGATTTCCATGAATTCGGAAAGGCGTGCGGCAGTGAAGTCGGAGAATCGCATGGCACCCCAAATGCCTACCACGAAGGTGGCCAAGGAAACCAGTTCGACGACGAGTCCCTTCTTGAACCCTCTATATCCAAAGAGGAATAGAATAATAGCGATGATGATGTCTAAATAATTCATTCTGAATAATAAAGAATCATCCTTTCGATGGCGCGTTGGCAAACGGGGCAGAACTCGTGTTGGCGGAAGCTCTTCATCATGCATTCCATGTGCGGGCTATAAACACCTTTCGGCTCGTAGCCTCCACCTTCGAAGATGCCGATTGTCTGTTCAAATTTCTTCTCGCGTGGTGTCGGGACAGGCGTTTTCGCGTCAATCATGTCTTCCCATTTGCCCTTGAAATCAACGAGTGTAGTGATGTTAGGTTCCCAAGGTTCCACTTTCAGGTTGTAGAACTCGTCGTAGCCACCGGCATCGTCGTAGTATTCGTCGGCCAATCCGGCAAAACCATGTCCGAACTCGTGGATGATGACATCCGACGAGAAGCCGTTGCTGGCCGCACTCGAGCAGTAGAAGTTGTAGATGCCACCGCCGCCATATTTCTCGGTGTTGACGAGGATGTAGATCTGGTCGTAAGGCACTTGTCCGGCGAGGTCGCGAATGTCGCGGTTATCGGTGCTCATACAGTAGCGTTCCGAGTCGAAGGTCCAGAAGCTGAAGCGCATGACGGTGTTCTTGTAGATGTGGTCGCCAGGCATGGTGCAGCCCGATTCGGCCGATGGTGCCATCACGCCACGCACATTGAAGCTGTTGCGGTAGCGGTCGTAAGGCGCATAGCCGAACAGACTTTCGACGAAGAAGTCGCAGTCTTTCACGAACTTACCCATCTCGGCTTGTGTATAGCCTTCGGGAAGGATGACGATATCGACGGCCTTGGTGATGTCGGCATTGCCAATCCAGGCATCATAGACGGGCAGGTCCAGATGGTCGGCCTTGCGGATGAAATAGTCGTCGGGAGAGACGCTAAAGCGGTAGCCTTCAATGAGCTCGTTGTCCCAGTTCTTGTAGTATAGCGCAATGTCGATTTTCACTTTCGGGAATGGCACGATGACCGATTCCTCGAAGCTCTTCACGAGTTCTTTGGCTTCGAGCGTGGTTTGCCACTCGCCGTAGAGGTTTTGGTAGCCTTTCGAGAACAGCAAGTTATCGGTGCCTGCCTCAAACACTTTCACGAAGTAGTTGCCAAACACCAGGTTGTCGATGAGGTTGGTCTTCGATCCGCTCCAATAAGGTTCGCGGATGAGTTCCTTCAGGGCGAAGGTGGTGTTTCGGGCATCGCCTGTGAGAGTGTAATCGACACGCAATGAGGCTTCCTCGAAATAGCGGTCGAACTGTGCCATGGCGCTGAGACCCGACATGAGAATGACCAAGGTGAGAAGCTGTGCCTTGCTGATGAGGTTGTGCAATTTCTTCATGATGATTGAGTTTGGTATTGGGTGCAAAGTTAGAAATTAATTTTGAATGCAGAATAGGAATTGAGAATGCAGAATTTTACTATCTTTGCCGCGCAAATGGCCTAATAGTTCAAGGGATAGAACGGAAGTTTCCTAAACTTTAAATCTAGGTTCGAGTCCTAGTTGGGCTACTTGATTGAATCGCAAATACTTGTAAACAAAGTGCTTGCGATTTTTGTTTTTGTATTTATGGAATGGCAACAATAAAAGTTGTCAAACTGCGTTCAAACAATGTTTTTTCGTATTTTTACCGCCCAAATCGTATTATTATGAATCGTTTCAGAATCTTTACACTTATAGGCATAATTTTGCTCAGTTCATGGAATCTTTTTGCTCAGGATGGCATTTCGATTGGCCATTGGCGCACGCACCTTCCTTATCAGAAAGTCATTGACGTTGAGGTATTTGGCAAGAAAGTGTTTGCCGCTACCGACTATGAGCTGTTCTACTACGATACAGAAGACAATTCCATCAATATCTTGAATAAGGTGAACGGCTTGTCGGACATCGGTGTGAGCAAAATCCGCTATAACCAAAGCCAGCGCAAATTGTTTGTGGCTTATGCGAACTGTAATGTTGACTTGATTGACAAAGACTTGAATATCAAGAATATGAGTGATATCAAGGACAAGAGCATCTTGGGTAACAAGACAATCAACAATGTGTTTTTTGATGGCGATTTGGCTTATGTTGCCTGCGGTTTCGGCATCGTGGTTTTCGACCTGAAGCGCGAAGAGGTGAAGGATACCTATTACATTGGCAGCCAAGGTAGTGCAGTGAATGTTACTGACATCGCCTTCTATAACGGTCGTATCTATGCCTCTACTGACGATGGCGTCTATTATGCTTCGCTCGATGCACCCAATTTGGCGAACTATTCGGCTTGGCATTTCGATAGCAGTTTGATTCATCCACATCTGGATTATACCGAACTTGAGGTTTTCAACGGAAAGATGTATCTGAATTACGATGGTGGTTTCAATATGGATACGCTTTTTGTGCTCGATGGAAACACTTGGGGCTATTATGAAAAGGAGGATGTGTCACAAAAACGTCAGTTGCGTGCGGTGGGCGACCTTCTGGTGATGACGAACCGATATAACGTCTCAGTCTTCGACAAGAACATGGATCGTGTTCTTTTGATTTATTCCCCTGATGGTTCCTCCATCGAACCGCTTGCTGCTACTGTTGACGATGCCAAGAATTATTGGATTGGCGACACCAAGCGCGGCATGTTGATGACCTATGATGCCTGGAACACCACAAACGTGTTGCCAAACGGAACGGCTTCGAAGAATGTGTTCGAGCTGAAATCGGGTGGTGGCCAGGTGTGGCTGGCTACGGGCGGTCATGCTGCCAACTGGGGCAAGGTTTATATGAAAGACGGCGTGGCGCGTTACGATGGCATGTGGACTATCATCAACCGCGACAAGAATCCGGATTTGAACCCTTATTCCGATTTCGTTTGCACAGCTACCAACCCTTTCGACCCTTCGGTGACTTACGTTGGAACTTGGGGCGATGGCATCCTGAAGTTTAAGGGCGATGAACTGGTTGAGGTCTATAATCCTGAAAACAGTACGCTCCAGCCTTGGAGCCAAGACCCGAACCTTACGAATATCAGTGGTTTGGGATTCGATAGCAAGGGCAACCTTTGGGCAGCCAACACGGGTTCGCCCAGTCTGCTTTCGGTGATGGAACCCAATGGAATTTGGCATTCCTATCATTTAGGTGGTGGTTTGAGCAGTATCGATATCGGCGTGATGCTCATCGACCGCAACGACTACAAGTGGATTATCCGCCGCAGCGGGGCTGAAAACAAGATAATCGTGTTTAATGACAATGGCACTTTAGACAATCTTGCCGACGACCAGGTCGTAACGCTTAACAATGCTGCAAGTGCTGGCAATTTGCCAGGTGCTGTGAATTGCTTGGCGGTTGATGGCAATGGCTATGTATGGGTGGGCACTGATAATGGTCCATGTTATTTCAGCGACACACGAAAGTTGTTCACCACAAGTTCCTATGCTGCCACTTGTCCTTTGGTTGAAAGGAACGATGGTACGGGACAGGCCGACCCGTTGTTTGCCAATTCTAGCGTGCTTTCCATGGCTGTTGATGGTGGCAACAACATCTGGTTTGCTCTCGAGTCGGGTGTCTATCTGCTCAAGAATCCTACTTCGTCGCGACCCACTCAATTGCACTTTTTCAACACCAGCAACAGCCCATTGCTTGAGAACTCGGTGACGACCATGGCCATCAGCGACGACGGAGAGGTGTTCTTTGGCACTAGTAGCGGAGTGATATCCTATCGTGGCGAGGTCACGCCTCCCGATCCTACACCTTCTGGCGTGATTGCTTATCCTAATCCAGTGCGCCCTGATTATTCGGGCTATGTGGGCATCAAGGGCTTGGCCGCCAATTCGGTTGTGCGTATTACCACCGCCGATGGTGCTTTTGTCACCGAATTGGTTTCTGATGGCGGACAAGCGGTGTGGGATTGCACTACTATCGACGGACGCAAGGTCAGCCCAGGTGTATATCTCATCTATGCCAGCACCAAAGATGGCGATGCCCGCTTGGCAACCAAGATTTTGATTATGAACTGATGAACGATAAGGTTCAAGGTATCGTTATCCAAACGGTTCGCTATGGCGACACAAGCCTGATTGTCAAAGTCTTCACTCGTGACTTTGGCATGAAGTCCTATATGGTTAAAGGTGCATTCAGCCACTCGTCGAAAAATAGGGCGGCTTTTTTCCAACCACTCAGCATTATTGATTATGTGGAAGCGGGCAAACCCAATGGCAATGCCTTGGGCTATCTGAAAGACGTACAACTGGATTATACTTATCAGTCGCTACCTTTCGAGATGAACAAGAGTGCCATAATGATGTTTGTCAGCGAGTTGCTTTCGAAGACAGTGGTAGGACAGGAGCAAAACGACGACTTGTATTCATTTGTGCTCAAGTCGTTGCAATGGCTCGATTTGGTGGAGAACGGTTTCGCTAATTTTCCATTGTTTTTCACTCTTGAGTTGACGCGTTTCTTGGGTTTCTATCCCAAGGCAGGCTATTCTGAAGGTTTTTGCTTCGACATGATGGAAGGCATGTTTGCGCCCGACTATCCTGTTCATCCATATTATTTGGGAGCATCGGCTTCGGCATTGCTGTTCCAATTCATGGGCAGAGGTATTGATGAGGCCTGTTCAATTCAACTCAATGTGAATCAGCGGCGTGAGTTGATGGATGGCTTGATGGTTTTCATGCGGCTTCATGCCCCCGTGATGAAGAGTTTCCAATCGCATGAGGTGCTGAAAGCGGTGTTGCAATGAAAAAAGCCAACCTTTCGGGCTGGCTTTCTTGCTGTTGTCAGATTTCGGTTTATCGAAGTTCCAAAGAAGTTTGTCCGATGAGCTTTCCACCTTGTTCATAGACGTCGATGAAGTAATAGCCAGACATGAACTGGATGTTGGATGGCTTGATGTAATAGGCGCAGGCGTTGGCTTCCTTGTTGTCGTAGCTGATGCGAACCTTTTCAGTGTATTGCAGCGTTTCGCCGTTCGACTCGAATGAGTAATCGTCGCCTTGGTTGCAGATGACTGACTTGGTTGGGTCGGCAATACGGATGTAGAACACCTTGGTGCCAGCATCCACAAGGTCGTTTTGTGCCAAGGTAAAGTCAATCTTGATGCGCTCGGCGCGATTGGCTTTGTTGGTTTCAGCCTCGCGTGTGCCGCCTTTAAAGTAGATGGCATTTGCCGACAGGTTGTAGATTTTCATTGTTGCGGCCACGTTCACCTTATTGGTCAGTTCTTCAGCTTGTCTGGTGAGGTTGTTGTTCTTGCGCACTTCGCCTTGATATTCTTCGCGGATGCGTTCGTTTTCGGCCACCAGTTCGCGGTTCACGGTATAGAGTGAGTCCATTTGGCGCACATACTTTTGTGAGATGGCTTGCAGTGTGCTTACTTTCTTCTTGATGCGGTTGTAGTCCCACTGCGAATCGAGAAGTTTTTGGATTTCAACGGCTTCGGCCTGGATGATGCTGTCTTTTTCGGCCAGTTCCAAGCTCAGTTCGCCATAGCTTTCCTTGAGTTCGTTGTGGACGCGCATGAGGCTATCGACTTCGGTCTGGAAATCGATGCGCTGCAACTCTTTTTCGGCTTCAAGGTCTTTTAAGGCACTTTTTTTCGCCGAGAGATTGACGAGGAGTACAATGATAGCAACGATGGCAATCAAGAGTGCAGCGAGAACTGCATATTGCCAGATAGGTTTTTTGTCTTTGTTTTCTGCATTCATATTCTCGAGATTCTATTTTATTATTCTATTCTTTTTTCTTCTTGGGCTACATTTATTGCTTCAACCTTGGCACGCGAAATGCTGACGGGGAGGTATTGCCCGACAGCTTCGATATAGACGATGAGCTGACGTTTGTCTTTCACCGAATGGAGCCGTCCTATCAGGCCTTGCATGGGGCCGTTGGTGATGCGCACCATGTCGCCAACTTGCAGTTCGGCATTGGTAAGTTCGCGTTCCTTCTCGTCGAAGTCGTCGATGTAGCGTTTGATGGCGATAATCTGGTTCTCGGGTACCACAACGGCTTGGTGTTCAAAGGTTACGAACTTGATTACACCATATACGTTGAGTATCGGGATGTGCTGCTTGGCGGTCGAGTGCACAAAGACATACGACTTGAACAATGGTTCTTCGACTTTCTTCTTGCGGTCGCTCCATTGCTTTATTCGGGTGATGAGTGGCAAAAACACCTCTACACCAAGGTCTTCAAGTTGCGTTACGACTTTCTTTTCGGCTCGCGACCTGACATAAAGTGCATACCATTGTTTTAGTTCATTGTCGCTCATTTTTTGATGAATCAATTATGCTTGGTTTTTTTTATGCGTCTGCGGCTTTTCTTTTTGTCTTGTTCGCCATAGTAACTATTGCCATAGTATCCTGTACCGTAGCCGTATTTGCCGTAGTTTCCATATCCGTAGGCATATCCGTAGCCATATTTGTAACTGCCATAACGGTATCCGTAGCCACTGCCTGCAGTAATGCCGTTGATGATGATGGAAGTGGTTAGATTGCGTTTGGCGAGGTCTTGGATGATGCTTCCAAAGATATTCTTGTTGGTTATGCCTTGGCGAACGATGAACAAGTTGACATCAATATATTTCATCAGCAGGAATGCATCGGTAACGAGACACAAAGGAGGCGTATCGATGATGATGTAGTCGTATAATTTCTTCAGTTCATCGAAGAGTTGCTTGCATTTGTCGGATGCAATGAGCTCGGCTGGATTGGGAGGTATAGGACCGCTTGTGATGATGTCGAGGTTTGGCGTTTTGACAGATGTTTGGATGATGTTGTCGAGAGTGTCCTTATTTGAGAGGAACGAGCTGAGACCTGTGCTGTTGGTCAAGCCTAATTCTTGGAACAGTTTCGGCTTACGCATGTCGAAGCCTAATAATATGGTTTTCTTGCCGTAGAGTGCATAAACCGATGCTATGTTGATGCTGTTGAAGGTCTTTCCGATGCCTTGCGTATCGCTGGTAATCATGATGGTGCTCTTGGGCTTGCCTTGAGTGATATATTCGACGTTGGTTCGTATCGAGCGGAAGGCTTCGGATACAGGCGATTTCGGCGAGTTGATGACCACGCACGGGTTTTGGGATGTGACTAGTGGGATTTGCCCAATGATTGGAAAATCGGTGAGTTTCTCGATTTCCTTGCGGTCGTTGATAGATACGTTGAAGAAATCCTTGAGGAATAAGTAGAGCGCAGGAACGAGCAAGCCGATGATGAGTGCGATGAGGTAGTTGATAGCGGTGCGGGGCGCAACGCGGATGACGGTATCAAGGCGTGCCTCGTCGATGATTTCGTTGTCAGGTGTGTTGGAGGCACGAATGATTTGTGCTTCGGCACGGCGTTGCATCAGGTATTTGTAGGTGTCGTCGTTGAAATCGTATTTGCGCTGGAAATTGACCAGTTGGCGTTGCTTTTCGGGAAGGACGCGGACTTCCGTCTCAGCTTGTGCAATTCGTTTGTTGATTTCGTCGAGCCCCATCTGTGCATTGCTCACGAGGTTGTTGACGGTTTCGAGAAGGGTCTTCTTGGCAGTCACGATTTGTTCGTTGATTTTCACAACTTGAGGGTGTTGCTCGGTTTGGGTGAGCAGTTGTGTGGCCTTTGTTTGCGACAGCGTAACGAGGTCAACGACGAGTTTGTTCAGCAATGGGTCGTTGATGCCCATGGTGCTTGGGGCGGCAAGGTTCTCAGGGTCATCTATCTGGTTTTGGATATATGTCTGTAGTTGCCTGTAAATCTTAACATTGACAAGCATTTCGGCACGTTCTTTTTCGAGAGCTTTCAAGTTGCTGTAAACTTGTGTGGCCTGCACGTCTAAGTTCATGAGGTCGTTGGTCGATTTGAAGTCTTTCAGGTCGATTTCCGAGCGGTTCAGCGAGTCTTGGATGCCGCTCAGTTCTTGGTCAATGAAGTTGATGGTGTTTTCCGAGACGAGATTTTTCTTTTCCAGTCCTCTGTTGATATACTCGATCATCAGCATGTTGACGAATTCGACAATCTTTTGCTTGTTGGTGCCATTCATGACGATTGTGGCAATTGACGATTGCTTCGATGTGGGCGTTACCGAGAAACTTCTCATCTGCTTCACAAGGCTTGAATAGCTGTTGAGCCAGAAAGACATCTTTGTTGTGGGCTTGTTTTCGGGGTCGAAACGGTCGTTGAGCACAATGCGGATGCGGTTGAATCCGTTGTCGATCCAGTCGCCTTCTTTGTATTCGCCTTCGATATTGATGACCTCTGGACGGCTCATTATGGTCTGGCAAAGCACAAAGTCATAAACGGAATGGTTTTCGCTTGTTGCCTTGAGTGCGATTTTGCCATTGTCAAGGAAATCGATTTCATAAACCAAGTTCACCGATTGGGGGACTGTACGGTCGAATTCGACATCGAAAGGCGCATTCTTGTACATCTCAACCGTTGCAATTCGTCCTTTGTTCATATAAGTGACTTCAATTCCCATCTTTTTGACCACACGCTCGACAAGCGACCATGACTTGAGAATTGTCATTTCGTTTTCGATGTTCTGCATGTTGCTGTATGACATGTTGGTCATGATGGAAGTCGGGTCGAAACTTGACCGGTCGTCTTTGATGAGTACCGTGGCTGTTGTTTGATAAATATTGTCTTTGTATCGATTGATGAAAAAGCCGGCAATTAAGGCTATGATTACTGAAATGACAAATAAATACCAATGACTTAGGCAATTGAATATTATGCTTTTGATGTCAACCGACTGATCGTCGCTATTGGCTTGAGGCTTGTATTTTTTCTCGTCTGACATGGGATGCTATGTTTTTGTTTGTTTGGATGAATTATTTTTTCAATAAGGTGAATAGCGTGATACCCAGGGTGACAATTGAAATCACGGTGGAGTAGGGGAAGGTGCTGAAGCCCCATTGCTTCATGGGTAGTGGCTCCACATAGATGATGTCGTTGGGCTTCAGGTAATAATAGGGTGATTCGAGAATGTCGGCTTGGCCTAAATCCACAGTTACTATCTCGGAGCCTTTGGGGGTTTGTCGGATGATTTTCACGGCATTGTTCTTGGCAAAGGTGGTCCCATTGCCAGCCATCGACAGCGCTTCGAATAGATTGATTTGTGTTTGATACACTTTATACATGCCGGGTTTGTTCACTTCGCCAAGGATGGTGAGGTTGAAATTCGACATCTTGACGATGAGCATGGTCTCGTTCACATATTTGTTCAACTCTGTCTGCAGCTTGCCTTTGGCTTCTTCAACCGTAAGGTTCTTAAGCTCCACTTTGCCGGTAAGAGGCAACTCGATGCATCCTTCTTCGTCCAGTGTGTAGGAGTTGAGATAGATGCTAGCGTCGTTGCTTAGGTAGTTGCCAGAACGTGATAGGCTTTCTCCATTAAGCGTGGCAACGCTTCTTTCGTCAACCGAATTGAGGGCGCGGATGTATAGATTGTCGCCAGGCTGAAGCTTGTAGTTGATGCTGCGTTCGTTCACATAGTCTTTCGAAATCGTCTCCGAAACCATGTCGGGATTTCTCAGATAAAGCATCTTCTTGCGAGGAACGCAGGATGAAAAAACCATTACCAATAAAAGGATTGCAGCCAAATTTCTGATGTTGCCTTGATAAACCTTCATGACGTTATTGTTTTAGTTGTTGTTGACAAGTGAAAGCTGTGTTACGCCCACAATAGGTGTGATGGGCATACGATATTCAACCTGGAAGCAATAGGTTCCGACATCGGTGATTTGCAAAGCCTGGTTGATGGGAAGACTGAAGGTGTAGCAACCGTCTTTCTTTTCCGATTTCCAGTTGCCTTCGTTATCTTTCAGGTTGAATTTGTATGCTTTGCTGCGGTAAGGATTGCCGTAGCTGTCGAAAACCGTAAACACCATCGAAAAGTCGTTGTATGGATAGTCGTCGGTGAAGCTGATATCTAGGGATAGATCGAAAGTGGTTTCTTCTTTGATGTCTATCGTGTTTTTGACATAGTCAAAGCGTTCCCAAACCGTTTGGTAGAAATCGCGATGAATGATTGCTTTGCTGGCTTCTTTGTGGTTACAAGCAGTGAATCCTACAAGGCAAGATAAGATGATGAAATAGAATAATCTTCTCATAGTGATAAAAATTGTGCAAATATAAGGAAATTTGAGCGTATGGAAAGCTTTTTCTTTTTTTTCTTGGTCTTCTTCCGCTCAAATGAAATAATGTTTACCTTTGCCTTCTCTTGAAAAAACATAATAATGAGTAATAAGAACCTGACAGACAGACGATTCGTTGTAATGGGCATTTTCATCGCTACGGCTGTGGTTTTTATCATCCGTCTGTTCGTGCTTCAGGTTGTCGATAAGCATTATAAGGAATTGGCCGAAAATAATGCCTTGCGTTATGTGACCGAATATCCAGCGCGTGGGAAGGTGTACGACCGCAATGGTGAGCTGCTTGTTTTTAACGAAGCTGTATATGATTTGATGGTCGTTCCGAAGCAGGCCAAAGACATCGATACACTCGAGTTTTGCCGATTGCTGAACATTACTAAAGATTTGTATGTTGAACGTATCACGGCGGCAAAGAGCTTTTCTTCCATCAAGTCGTCGGTTTTCCTTGCCCAGATCTCGAAGGAGGATTATGCACACATTGCCGAAGTGTTGCGCCGTTTTCCGGGCTTTTATTTCCAGACGCGTACCATCCGGCATTATCCCAGTGCCATTGCTGCCCACACTTTGGGCGATATCGGTGAGGTGAGCCAAGTGCAGCTTGATGCCCAGCCTGAAGACGATAGATACTACAAGCAAGGCGATTATGTGGGCAAGTCGGGCATTGAAAAGTTCTACGAGAAGGAATTGCGGGGTGTGAAAGGGCAAAAGGTGCTTATGGTTGATGTCCACAATCGCGAAATGGGGAGCTATCTGGATGGCAAACTCGACTCCGATCCTTCGCCAGGCAAGGATATTTACCTTGGAATGGATGCCGACCTGCAATCTTATGGCGAGAGGCTTATGCATGGCAAGGTGGGCTCAGTTGTGGCTATTGAGCCTTCTACGGGGCAGATCCTGGCTTTCATCAGTAGTCCGACCTATGATCCGAATTTGCTCGTGGGTCGCCAACGTGGCTCTCACTACAAGGAGTTGCAGGATGATCCGATGAAGCCTCTCATCAACCGCGCTACTGCCGGAACTTATCCGCCAGGTTCAACTTTCAAGACCGTGGTCGGCCTCATCGCCATGCAAAGCGGCAGCATTACCCCTAACACGGTCTTCAGCTGCAATGGCCCAAGTTCGTTACCTATCAAATGTACTCACCATCATGGCGGTGCACCTGATTTCGCCAATGCCATCATGAATTCGTGCAATCCTTATTTTTACGAGGCTTTCAAGACCACCATCAACAACCCGAGGTTTGGTGGTGTGAAAAAAGGATACCAGTATTGGAAGGATATGACCTACAAGATGGGCCTTGGACATACTTTCGACACGGACATCCCCTACGAGAGACCGGGCAATATCCCGACAGTCGAGTATTATGACAAGATGTATAACGGCCAATGGAACTCAGTAACGATTCGCTCGCTTGGTATAGGGCAGGGTGAGGTTCTGCTGACACCTTTGCAACTGGCCAACATTGCTGCAACCATTGCCAACGAGGGTTATTATTATCCACCGCACCTCATCAAATGCTTTGGCGATACCACTGCAATTCCTGAAGTTATGACCACGCGAGTCGAAACGGGCATTGAAAAGAGGTATTTCAAGACTATGAAGGACGGAATGCGCACTGTTTTTTCTGGTCCAGAAGGTACGGCACGAAGTCTTGAAGTGGCCGAGTTGGCACAATGTGGCAAGACTGGTACCGCGCAAAATCCTCACGGCAATTATCACTCTAACTTCATCGCTTTTGCTCCAAAGGACAATCCGAGGGTTGCCATCTCGGTAGTCGTTGAGAATGGTGGTTACGGAGCTGTTTGGGCCGGCCCCATAGCTTCGTTGATGATTGAGAAATACCTTACTGACGAAGTGAAGCGAACCGATTTGGAACAACGCATGCTTGAAGGTGTAATTAAATATTCTAAAGAGAGATGAGTTACGGCATTAATGATAATGGTTCAAAAGGGGGTTCCATCGGCAAGGTCGATTGGGTGTTGCTGCTGGTGTATTTTACTCTCGTCCTAATAGGATGGTTCAGTATCTTCTCGGCAAAATACGACGAGATGCATCCTTCCATTTTCGACATGTCGCAGGTGTACGGCAAGCAGTTGGTTTGGATAGGTTGTGCTTTGCTTCTCGGTTTCTTCATTTTGTTGTTCGACCATAAGGTGTTCAAGGCGTTTTCTTTTGTCTTCTATTTGCTGATTATGGTTTCCCTTGCTGTCCTGCTGGTTTACGGGAAGGCAACCAAAGGTGCCACTTCATGGATCGATGTGGGAGCAGGTATCAAGTTGCAGCCTTCCGAATTTGCCAAGATGGCGACGGCGTTGGCGGTGGCTTCTTATCTGGATGGTAATGACGTCAGTCTGACTCAGCGAAAATCGAGGTTCATCACCATTGCCTTGATTTTTTTACCGATGGTTTTGGTGCTGATGCAGAATGATACGGGTTCGGCCATCGTGTTCGCATCGTTCATCCTCTTGCTTTATCGCGAGGGTTTGCCTTATTCGGGAACTATCATGGTGCTTGGTGTGGTTGCTGTGGCATTGTTTATCTTTACGCTGATATGGTCTCAAAAGGTGATATATATCGTGCTTGGATCGTTGTTCCTCCTTGTCTTGGCGTTTTATATTATCACAAAAAAGCGTGGCATAGGCAAGATGGTTATGGTTTTCGCTTTCATGTTTGCCTTTGTGTTTTCTGTGCATTTTGCATTCAATAACGTTTTGCAGGATCACCAGCGTGTCCGTATCGAAGTGCTTTTGGGCATGAAGGAAGACCTTAAGGATGCAGGCTACAATGTGCACCAGTCGAAGATTGCCATCGGCTCGGGCGGTTTCTGGGGCAAAGGATTCTTGCAGGGCACTCAAACCAAATATGACTTTGTTCCTGAGCAGCATACTGATTTCATTTTCTGTACAGTAGGCGAAGAGGGAGGCTTTAAAGGTACTTCTATTGTAGTGTTGCTCTATTTGACCATGCTGATGAGAATCATCTATTTGGCTGAACGCCAAAAAACCACTTTTGCACGTGTTTATGGCTATGGAATTGCTGGCATCATTTTTACTCACTTTGCCATCAATATAGGTATGACTATCGGCCTAGTGCCTGTAATCGGAATACCACTTCCTTTCTTGAGCTATGGTGGTTCAAGCTTGTTCGCTTTCACTATCATGCTTGCCATTTTCCTGAAATTGGATTCAAGTAGTCATGGGAGATATTAGATCATTTCTTCAAAAATTCCATTTTTTTTACTACTTTTGCACCATTATTACTGCTTATTTCTTTAAGTAATCATTTTTTCGATCATGAAATATTTGTACCTTATCCTATTGATTTTCTTTCCTTTTTGTGGAATTTTTGCACAATACTCCGACCCTGATAGCCTTAATAACGAATACGACATACAAGAAATCGAGGACCTCAATTCTGGCAAGGCCGTTGTCGAGGAATCAACAGTGATGGAAATGCTGGATTTGATTAGCAATATCAGCTATCTTAAAGATGTGTATATTGAAATCGACACCGCCGTGCTCAACCTTTATGGATATGACCGCGACGAGGTGCCCGAGTTTGCCGACAGTGTTTATGCCAAGCGCATTGAGACTTTGGCACGCGAAACCACCATCCCGCTTACCTACAACAGCCACGTGCGTTCGTTCATCGATTTGTATGCCAATCGCCGTCGTCAGTTAACGAGTCGTGTGTTGGGACTTTCATACGTCTATTTTCCGCTTTTTGAAGAATATCTTGCCAAATACAACCTGCCTTTGGAGCTGAAATACCTTGCCGTCATCGAGTCGGCGCTGAATCCCGTCGCGGGTTCGAAGGCTGGTGCCAAGGGACTTTGGCAGTTCATGCAGGCTACGGGAAAGGATTACGGATTGCGTGTCTCCACTTTGGTTGACGAGCGCTTCGACCCTATGCTTGAAACCGATGCCGCATGTCAGTATTTGCAGAGCCTTTATGCACGCTACGACGACTGGTTCTTGGTGTTGGCGGCCTACAATTCGGGTCCCGGAACGGTCAACAAGGCCATCATGCGAGCCAAGGGCGTCAGGAATTATTGGGCCATCTGGCCTTATCTGCCCAAGGAAACGCGTGGCTATGTGCCCGCTTTCATTGCAGTTACCTATGTGATGAACTATGCTACCGAGCACAATCTTTATCCCACCAATCCTGGCTTGTTGATGCACGGAACCGATACCGTCATGGTGCATGATTACCTCCATTTCGACCAAATCAACGAGGTGGTTGGTGTCCCAATGGCCGACATCGAGTTTTTCAACCCGATGTTCACTAAGAGAATCATTCCAGCTGCTGAGGGAATGTATTATCCTTTGCGCTTGCCTTCGAAATATGCTTTGCGCTTTGTGCAGCTCGAAGACAGCATCTATTCGTATGCTTCGAAGGCGGAAAAGAAGCGCGAGGAAATCGTCGAACAGGTGAAAGAGGTGAGCGACTGCTTCACTCATACCGTGAAGAAAGGCGAGAGCCTTGGAAGCATTTCAAGGAAATATGGTGTGACGGTGGCCAATATCAAGAACTGGAATAATTTGAAAAAGGATGTCATTACGCCGAACCAAAAACTTACCATTTACCGCTCGGGGGGACCAATCGCGAAGGTTTCGAACCAAAAGAGTTCGGGCAACGCGTCGGGTTCAGTAAAGACCCATGTGGTGAAGAAAGGCGATACGCTAAGTTCTATCGCCAATAAGTACAAGTGTACGTTGGCCCAACTGCGCAAATGGAATGGCATTAAAGGCAATACGATTAAAGTTGGCCAAAAGCTGAAAATCAAGAAATAAACTGCGCGATTATGCGTTATTCCATCGATAAATAACTCTATTACTATGAAAAGAAATATGTTTTTTGCTGCCGCATTGCTGCTTGTTTTGGCGATGTCGTCTTGCGACGAAAAGGCGGTTACACCAAAGAAAGACCGCTCGGCAGGCGGCACTTCCGAAATTCTTGTCGTGACCCAAAATGATGAGCAATGGAACGGAATGATTGGCGATTCCATTCGCCACTATTTCCTTGATTATCAATATGGACTGCCCCAGCCTGAGGCCATGAACGAATTGGCTCACATCAATGTGAGTGGCTTCAATGATATGTTCAAGAAGCACAAGTGCATTCTTGAGGTCGAAATCAACCCTAACATTGAAAAGGCGAAAGCCGAAACAGCTGAAAACCTTTGGGCAGCGCCTCAGCGCTATGTGAAGATTACCGCCCCTTCGCGTTCGGCTTGGGTTGAACTTTTTGAAAAACAGAAAGATGTCTATGAATTATGGTACAGACAGGTGGAACGCGAGCGCATCATGAGTGTGTTCCGCCCTTCGGTTGACAACGACATCTGCAATGCAATAGCAAAGAAGATGGGTTTCGAGCTCACTTTGCCTCAAGGCTTCTACATCGCCAAGAATGAACCCGATTTCATGTGGATTCGTAAGGAACTCGAGCGCTCAAGTGCGTGTATCGTGATATATCAGACCCCTTATCTCGACACGGCTCAATTCAATGTCGAGAGCCTTGTGGCCGTGCGAAACATGATGATGCAGAAATACATTCCTGGTCCGTCAGAAGGCTCGTTTATGAGCACCGAGGCTGAATTTGTGCCACCATTGCTGACTTATGTCCCCGATTTTCCAGCCGGTTATGCGGTAGAGATGCGTGGCATGTGGCGCGTCGAAAACGATTACATGGGGGGTCCTTTTGTGTCATACACCTTTGCTGATGATCGCTCTGGCAATCTCGTCACGGTTGAAGGCTACTATTACGAACCCAACCAGAAGAAGCGCAACCAGTTACTCCAGCTTGAATCCATCATCTATAGCCTGAAGATGGTGGAGCAGCAGTAAGTGATTGTTTTGATTTTTCAAAAAAAGCCTATGTCATACCGACGAAGGAAGGTATCTATAGGCTTTTTTTGAGTGAAACAAATAACAATAGATTTCTTCCCTATGGTCGAAATGACATTGTTATTTGTTTCACCTAAGCCAAAACAGACTCTAGATTCATTCTTTGGTGTATTCTACGGTAATCTCACCGAAAGGTGATGGGTTTTTGGTCGTGATTTTCCCATCGTTCCAAATGCCGAATAACTCGCCATTGCAAAACAGCTTGCCGTCTGAAGACAGGTTGAGTTGGCCTTCGAGGGTGTAGCCATTGCTGACAAAGGTCAATGTCGAGTCTGATTTGATGTCGATACGATTCTGTTTCTCCATTTCGCCGATTTGTTTTATCATTTCTGGAGTATTGTGCTTAATATCGAAGTTCACATGGACTTTGGTGGCTTGCCAGGTTCCGAACAATGGGTCGGATGGTCGGTTGCATGCGATGGCAATGAGGCATAAAAGAAAGATGATGGACTTTTTCATTTTTTGAAATTTTGGCAAAAATAGCATTATTCTAGATTCTGCATGTTGAAATCTGGAGAATTAAGCTTATCTTTGTCCTTCAATTTTTCTTTTATGGAATGGTTCAAGACTAAGATAGAATCGGGCAAGACCTTGGTTTTCGACCCCTTACGCAAGCGTTTCGTTGCGCTCACGCCCGAAGAGGAAGTGCGTCAGAAGATATTGTATCTCTTGGTGGAAAACCTTCATGTTCCTGCGGGATTGTTGGCGGTTGAGTATTCTGTCAAGGTGAATGGTTTGGATAAGCGTTGCGATGCTGTCGTGTTTGCCGCTGACGGCAGTCCGCTGATGATTGTCGAATGCAAGGCCCAGACCGTGAAAATAACGCAAAAGACTTTTGACCAAGCGGTTCGCTATTATTCGGCTTTACAACCTCGTTTCTTGTTGCTTTTCAATGGCCTGCAGTGTTATTGTTTTCATGCGAACGATGGTGTCCTTTCCCCTTTTGACCATTTGCCTGATTATGCAGAGATGAGTTCTTGAGAAAAAAAGGTCGCCGAATCACTTCGGCGACCTACCATTATGAAGATAAAAAAAACAACTGTTGTTTCGTGGTTAGCCACACTTTGAGTAGCCGCAGTTGCGGCAGTGCTTGCAGCCGTCTTCGAAGACGAGCTTCTCGCCGCAATGTGGGCATTTTTCCTTTTCGTCGATGGTGCCGTCAGGAATGTATTTCTTCAGGGCACGCACGATGCCGTTCTTCCAAGTGTTGATATTGTCTTCTTCGACATTGAGGTTTTGGACCAGTTCGACCACATACTGGATTGGCATTCCGTGACGCAGGATGCCGGAAATCAGCTTGGCGTAGTTCCAATATTCCTTGTTGAACGAGCGCGACAGGCCTTGCATGATGACTTCGTAGCCGCCTTTGTCGGTGTAGCTGAAGTCGTAGCGCGACATTTCGCTTTCTTTCTTTTCCTTTATGATGGTGCCTTTCTCGACGTAAGGAGGCAGGTAGAAATCTTCGGCCTTACCCAAGAAGATCTCGTAAGGTTTCTCGTGCAGTTTGCCGACGAAGGCAATCCACTTTTCGTGGTTGTTCTGGAAGCGGACCACATCGCATTCCAGCTCTTTCGGGCGTGGTGGGGCAGTGGTTTCGTGTATGTCGTCGGGGCGTTTCCCGTCCTTGGCATTTTCTTTTTTCTCATTTTTCGACACCAGCACGCCGTCGCGTGAGCCGTCGCGGTAGATGGTCATGCCCTTGCAGCCGCTTTCCCAAGCAGTTTGGTAAATCTGGCTCACCAGCTTTTCGGTGGTTTCCTTCGGCACGTTTACCGTGACGCTGATGGAGTGGTCAACCCATTTCTGCATGCTGCCTTGCATCTTCACCTTGCTCACCCAGTCGATGTCGTTGGAGGTGGCTTTATAATAAGGTGACTTGGCGATGATTTCGTTCAGTTTCTCGTCGTCGTAGTTCATCACTTCCTCTACGTTGTAGCCGTTTACTTGTAGCCAGGTGAGGAACTTGTGATGGAACACGTTGTATTCTTCGAAGGCGTTGCCCACGCTGTCGGTGAAGGTGATTTTGACGTCCTTGTCGTTAGGATTCACCTTGCGGCGGCGTTTATACACTACCATGAACACAGGCTCGATGCCCGAAGTGGTCTGTGTGCAGAGGCTGACCGAGCCGGTAGGTGCGATGGTGAGCATGGCGATGTTGCGGCGACCGACGCGGCGCATCTTCTGGTAGAGGTCTTCGTCCAAGGCGCGCATGCGCTTGATGAACGGATTGTTCTCTTCGCGTTTGGCGTCGTAAACTTGGAAGGCACCACGTTCTTCAGCCAGGTTGACTGACGAGCGGTAAGCGTTATAGGCCAAGAGTTTCTGGATTTCGGTCGAGAAGTTGATGGCTTCGTCGGAGGCATAGCGTTTGCCCAAGGCGGCCAGCATGTCGCCTTCGGCAGTGATGCCGATGCCGGTGCGTCGGCCTTGCAAGCACTTTTCCTTGATGTTCTTCCAAAGGTTCACCTCGATGCGTTTCACTTCGGCATCTTCAGGGTCGGCCTCGATTTTCTTCAGTATGGTATCGACTTTCTCGATTTCGAGATCGACGATGTCGTCCATCATGCGTTGGGCAATGCCCACGTGCTTTGAGAACAGCTGGTGGTTGAAGCGGGCTTCAGGGGTGAAGGGGTTGTCAACATAGCTGTAGAGGTTGATGGCCAAGAGGCGGCAGCTGTCGTAGGCGCAAAGCGGGATTTCGCCGCATGGGTTGGTGCTCAAGGTCTTGAAGCCAAGGTCGGCATAGCAGTCGGGAATGGACTCGCGGGTGATGGTGTCCCAGAAGAGGACGCCAGGCTCGGCCGATTTCCATGCGTTGTGGATAATCTTGTTCCACAAGTCGCGAGCGTTGATTTCCTTGGTATATTTCGGAGTGGGTGAATCGATAGGATATTGCTGAATGAAGGGCTTGTTTTCTCTCACGCACTGCATGAACTCGTCGGTGATGCGCACCGACACGTTGGCGTTGGTGATTTTGCCTTCGGCCATCTTGGCGTCGATGAAGGCTTCCGAGTCGGGGTGCTTGATGCTGATGCTCATCATCAAGGCGCCGCGGCGACCGTCTTGCGCCACTTCCTTGGTGGAGTTGGAGAAGCGTTCCATGAAAGGCACGACGCCAGTCGAGGTGAGGGCGCAGTTCTTCACGGGACTGCCGGTGGGGCGGATGTGCGACAGGTCGTGACCCACGCCACCACGGCGTTTCATCAGCTGAACCTGCTCTTGGTCGGTCTTCATGATGCCGCCGTAGGAGTCGGAGCAGCCTTTGTTGCCGATGACGAAGCAATTGGAGAGAGAGGAGATCTGGAAGTCGTTGCCGATGCCGGCCATCGGGCTGCCTTGCGGCACGATGTAACGGAAATCTTTCAGCACTTGGTAGATTTCGTCTTCCGACAACGGGTTAGGATACTTCTTCTCGATGCGGGCAATCTCACGCGCGATACGATGGTGCATCTCGTCGGGAGTCAGCTCGTAGATGTTGCCATCGCTGTCTTTCAGGGCATATTTGTTGGCCCACACGTCGCCTGCCAGCGAGTCGCCATGGAAATACTCCTTGGCGGCGGCCTTCACCTCGTCAATGGGATATTTCTGGTAGGTTTTTGGAGCTTCAGTGGAAGCCGATTCAATGGTTTTCTTCCCTTCTATTTCTTCCTTTTCGATGAGCTGGACATCCTCTTGATGCTCGAGTTTTTCGGCATCGAAAGAAGTGTTTTTGCGCGACTCCAAAAGCATGTCGTGCTCCGACACGGTCTCCTTGGTCTGACCGGCCTCTTGAATGCCGCTAAAAAGATCTTCCTCAAACGATTGTTGAGATTGCTTCGTTTTCATTGTGCTGATATTTAGTGTTTTAGATTAAAACCCAATAGGTTTTTTCTCTTCTCCATTTGAACTGCGAAATTAGAAAAGAAGCGGGTATCAAGGTATAGAAAAAACGATTTTAACTAAAAAACTTATCAACACAATTTGTTGATAAGTTTTTTGTTTTTGAATGTCAGAATGATAGGTGTCGTGGAGTGAAATTATCTCAGTCCGAGTTGATGAATGGCATAGGCATATGCACCGATGGCCACCGCCGACGAGGTGCCGAGTTTGGTGACGGCGACGCCGATATTCTTGTGAGGGTCGTACCACACTTCTTGGTCGCTGAAGGGCACTTTTATCATTTTTCCCTTGGCTTCGGTGAACTTGATCATTGCGTCAGGTTCCATTAGGTTGAAGGCGTTGATTTCCATGCGCGACAGTTCGTTGCCATTGAAATCGGTGAATGGTTCGTTCATCTTTTCGATGAGTTTCGGCATGAACATGGGCCAGGCTCCCGACAATCCGCCACCGATGACGACGAGTCCGTCGATCAGTGTGATGGCGTTGGCAAGCACGTCGGCCAAGGCGACAGCCATTTCGTCCCAAGCCTTGATGGCGGCTTCCTTGTCGCCTTCGATGTCGCCTTTGGCAATCTTATAGATGTCGAAGGGTTCGGGTGCCGCATCGAAGATGATGCCGGCTTCGCGTGCATACACACGGCGCACGGCACGGATGCTGAGGCTGTCTTCGGCACTGGTGTTCGAATAGAGTGGGTTGCGCATACGGTTGATTTCGCCGCCTGCCGAGTTGTCGCCACGAAGCAACACCTTATCTATAACTATGCCGGCACCGAAGCCGGTGCCCAAGGTGACGCCGAGAAGGTTCTTATAGCGTTTCGGGTTGCCTTGCTGCTCGAGCAGCGCATTCACTTCGGGCAGCAAGCCGCCGAGGGCTTCGCCGTAGGCAAACAGGTCGCCGTCGTTATTGATAAATACCGGTACATTGAATTCGTTTTCAAGCATTTGCTTTAATGCCACACCACCGCGGAATGTAGGCAAGTTGGCCAAATCGCCGATGATGCCATTGGGATAGTCGGCAGGTCCGGGGAAGCAGAAGCTGATGGCTGTTGCCTTCGAACCGCATTTTTCTTCGCATTGATGGAAACCATCGATGATTTTCTTTAGCACTTCCTCCAAGGTTGGAGCAGCTGACGGAATGGTGAATGACTCGATGATTTCGTGAGCGTTGTGCATGACTGAGAACTTGAACCCCGTGCCGCCGGCATCGAGGATGAAGATGATTGCATTTGGATATTCCATGGTAGTTGAGTTTGAGATTGTTGACTATGTGGTTTGTTGACTATGTGGTTCTTTTGTTTTATTTTTGAAGCATTCCACCCAGATCACCCACATGAGGAAGATGACGAGGTAGAAGAACACCTTAAATATATAGTCGTGTGCGAGGTGGAAACTGTTGGGCCAGGGTATCTGCATCATGAGGACACCGCAGATGCGTAACACATTGGTCCATTCCACGATGACCAATCCGGCGGGTATGTACCAAAGCTTGTGTTTCCAAGGTCCGGGGAAGAGCAGCATGAGGAAAAGCCAGTGGAGCCATTGCTTGAGGCTGGCACATTCGGGTGCAATGATGACGCGTGCCCAGCCGCCTTCGTTGTTTGGCGTAGCGATGAGTCGGATGTCGCTCATGGTGGTTAGGTCGAGGTGGAAAACGTTTTCCAACAACCAACACGACTGGTTGTAGGCCATATCGACAGCCCAAAGCATCAGCTTGTCGATGGTTCCCTTGATAGGCCAATAACCCAAGGCCTGCCAACCTAAATATAGGAAATGGAAGCTGAGAATCAGCACGATAAAAAGCCCAACGTCAACCACACTCTGGTTCTTGGGGTCGTTGCAATAGGCTTTTATTTCTTCGATTGACATTGTATGTGGTTTTGAGATTATGAATCCTTTTTCCGGAAGGTGATGAAGTTGTCGAGAAGGAACAGAATCAAGGCGACGGTCAAGACCGAACATCCCTTAGCCAGCAAGGCGTTGAATCCCAAACTTTCGATTAATAGGTTCAAGGTCAATGAACTGACGCCTAATCCTAACAGCTGTACAAGATAGAAGACCAAAAACCGGATCAGGATGCGATTTTCAACTTTGTAATTGATGTTCTTGTTGAGTAGGAAACTGCACAGGATGCCAGCATGGAAGCTGATGGCATTGGCCACCTGATAGGGAAGGAAATTCTTGAGAATCCAGAAAATGCAGAAATCCACACCTGTGCTGATGGTGCCGAAAACTGCATACAAGATGAAGTTCCTGTGCTTCTGATATAAGTCTTTGATTTTCTGATTCATGGGATTAATTATGGCATGAGTCGCATCCTTCGTCTTCGCACGAATGGCCATGTTCGTGATGATGGCAGTGGTGGCAATGGTGGTTTTCGGCCATGCGGCGTTCTACCTCTTGGTTCATCTCTTCGATGGAAGGGTCGCGCACCTCGAGCACTTTCCCTTTCACGAAGAGGCTGTGTCCGGCCAGCGGATGGCGGTTGTGCTCCGAAGGATAGCCAAAGGCATTCTCCGGCTTGATGGTGAATTCGAAATCCTCGTTGGCCGACAGACCTCTGAGTCCGTCGGTGAAGCTCTTCATAACGCGGCCCACGCCAAACATCATGACGCGAGGCTGTCCGTAGGTCGCTTCTTCCAAAATCTCGCCGTTGGCGTCGTCGGCCTGGATGGTATAAACCAATTTCGCCACTTTTAAATCTTCTATAATCATTAATTAATATGGTTTGAGGCTGCAAAGATACGCAAATCCCTATCATGATGATATTTGGAAAGGAATATAAAGTGGTCGTTTTGAATTAATTTCCCTATTTTTGCCGAAAATTTAGCGGATATGGGTTTTGTAACGAAATTTTTTCTACTTTTGCAGCCCGTTAGAAAAGACAATTGTTAAATATAAAGGAATAGAGTCATGTCAAAAGTTTGTCAAATCACAGGTAAAAAGACTGTTACCGGTAACAACGTTTCTCACTCAAACAAGAGAACCAAGAGAACCTTTGAACCTAATCTGAAAATCAAGAAGTTCTATGTTCCGGAATGGGATGAATGGATTGTCCTGAAAGTTACAGCCGCTGGTCTCCGCACCATCGACAAGAAGGGTATCTATGCTGCCCTTATGAATGCTTCGGAAAAGGGAAACCTCAGCCGTTGGTAATTCCGCGAATGTGAGCGAAAAATATAGCTGCTGTGCGTTGCGCAGCGGCTTTTTTTGTTTTGGCTTCACTGTTTGCTAGACAATAATTCGATATTAATCTTGTTATAGTTCCATGCGTGCAAAATTCATCTTATTGTTGCTTCTCGTCTCTGTGGTGGCTTTTGGCCAACAGGGCAATTCGGCATTGATTTACGGCAAGGTGCTCGACGAACAGAACCATCCCATCGAATTGGCCAATGTAGTTGTCCCTGACTTTTCGTTTGGCGCAACCACCAATTCAAAGGGTTACTACGAGATTTCGGTTCCCGCCGACACTACCTTGAAGGTATATTGCTCTTTTGTGGGCTATGCCCAAAAGCAGGTTTCGGTGAAGCTCCGTCGTGGCGAGAAACGCAAGTTGGACATGGTGCTGGTTTCAACTTCCACCAACCTGCCCGATGCCGTCATCAGCGACCGCGCGGTGGATGCCTCAAGCCTGACGCGCCTTGATGCCAAGAAGGCGACCTTGCTCCCTTCGATGGGCGGCGGCATCGAGAACCTGGTGAAGACTTTGCCGGGCGTGGTTTCCAATAACGAGATGAGCTCGCAGTACAGAGTGCGTGGCGGCAATTTCGACGAAAACCTTATCTATGTCAATGGAATAGAGATTTACCGTCCGTTCCTGGTCGGTTCAGGACAACAGGAAGGTCTGAGTTTCGTTAACTCGAACTTGGTGTCGAACATCGAGTTTTCGGCGGGCGGCTTCGCTGCCGAATATGGCGACAAGATGTCGTCGGTGCTCGATGTCACCTACAAACGTCCGCGCGAAATGGCTGGCTCGTTGGCTTTGAGCCTTTTGGGTGCCGATGCGCATGTCGAAGGCATTTCGAAAAACGAAAAGTTCAGCTATCTGGTGGGCGCACGTTACAAGAATACGGCTCTGGCCTTGAGCCTGATGAACACAAAAGGCTATTACAGACCCAACTTTGCTGACGGTCAGGCACTCTTCAACTATAATCTCAATGAGAAATGGGAAATGTCGCTGCTGGGTTATTTCTCGAAAAACAACTATGCCCTCGTTCCGCAGTCGGCGACCACCGATTTTGGTACCATCAACGAGGCCTTCCGCCTGCATATCTTTTTCGAAGGTCGCGAAGTGGATGACTTCACCAATGGGATGGGTGCTTTCACCCTTACCTACAAGCCTTCGCATAACTTGAATCTGAAATGGATTGCCTCGGCCTATTCGACTTACGAAACCGAGACTTTCGATATCTGCGGACAGTATTTCCTTGGCCAGCGCGAATCGTCGTTGGGCAGCGAAACGTCAGGTCAGTTGATTGATAATCATGATGTTGGCACGCACTTGAAACATGCCCGCAATTCGTTTTACGCTCAGGTTTATAATATTGACCACAAAGGCACCTACGAGTTTGGCTCGTGTCTGCTGAAATGGGGCTTGCGCTACCAACATCAGAATGTGGATGACGTGGTTGACGAGTGGCAAGTGATTGACTCGGCTGGCTACAACCTGCCCAACCCGCCTGACATCATCGGCGTCTATCCGGATGTATTGCCCGACATCACTTTGAACAGTTGCAGCAAGGCCAACAATATATTGTCAATCAATAACGTGGATGGCTTTATCCAGAATTCGTGGACGATACCCTGCAAGAACGAAGGTGAAATTGTGGTGACTGGCGGCTTGCGTGCCAATTATTGGGGCTACAACCATAAGGTTTATGTGAGTCCGCGTGCAGGCATTGCCTATAATCCGAAATATGAAGGCCGTGAAGTGGTGTATCGTCTTTCGGGCGGCGTCTATAACCAGACGCCTTTCTATCGCGAGATTCGCAACATGGATGGCAGCCTCTATAAGGATGCCAAGGCGCAGCAGTCATATCAAGTGGTTTTAGGCAACGACTTCAAGTTCCGTGCTTGGAACCGTCCATTCATTCTCACATCAGAGGCTTATTTCAAGTATTTCACCCATGTGGTTCCTTACGATATCGACGATGTGCGCATCCGCTATTATGCCGACCAATCGGCACGCGCCTACGCCACGGGCCTCGATTTCAAGGTGAACGGCGAGTTTGTGAAGGGCATCGACAGTTGGGCGAGCCTTTCCATCATGCGTACCGAAGAAGACATCCGTGGCGACTATTATCTTGTGAATGACAAGGGAAATGTGCTGCCGTTCTATAATCACAATGACGCCGATGTAGCCGACACGGTTGCTGGTGGTTGGCATGTGCGCCCGTCTAACCAATTAGTCAGTTTCTCGCTGTTTTTCCAAGACTACATTCCGTTTGCACCAACATGGCTTGTCAATATGACCTTGTCGTTTGGCACGGGCATGCCTGTCAACAGAAAAGACCAGCCTTGGTATTATCCTTACAGGAATTTCACTCCCTACCGTCGTGTGGATATCGGCTTCACCAAACAACTCATCAACGAAGGCAGCAGCTTCAGAAAGGGCAATCCGCTCAATTATGTCAGGAACATGTATTTGAGCCTCGAAGTGTTCAACTTGCTTGACATCCCGAACACGATTTCCTATACTTGGGTGAAGAATGTCGATAACATTTCGTATTCGGTGCCGAGTTATCTGACGCCACGTTACCTGAACCTGAAATTGGTGATGGAGTTCTGATTAAGTTTTCACAAAAAGCCTATGTCATACCGACGAAGGAGTGTATCTATAGGCTTTTTGAAAGGTGAAACAAATAGCAATAGATTCTCTCCCTTTGGTCGGAATGACATTGTTATTTGTTTCATCTAAGTCGAAATAGATTTAAAAAAAGCGAGGTTTTGCCTCGCTTTTTTCGTATGTGAAAAGTGTTGGAATCAATATAATCCGCTCATTTTGATCCATTCGCGACCTTGGGCGCACATGTCTTCCACTTCGCTGACGGTCTTTGGGATGGGTCTGCCAAGGATGCGGCAGCCATCGTTGGTGATGAGCAGGTCGTCTTCGATGCGGATGCCACCAAAGTCTTTGTAGGTTTCCAGCTTGTTGTAGTTGATGAAATCCTTGTGCTTGCCTTCGGCTTTCCAGATGTCGATAAGGGTAGGAATGAAGTAGATGCCTGGTTCATCGGTGACCACGAAGCCTGGTTTCAAGGTCTTGCCGCAACGCAGGCAACTGAAGCCTTGCTTGGTGGAACGTGGTGTGATGTCGTCGTAGCCGACGTAGGTCTCGCCGAGGCCTTCCATGTCGTGCACGTCCATGCCGAGCATGTGACCGAGGCCGTGAGGCATGAAGAGGAAGTGAGCACCCGCCATCAGGGCTTCTTCGGTGTCGCCTTTCATCAGGCCGACGCCTTTCAGTCCATCAATCAAGGTGCGGCAGGCGAGGGTGTGCATCTCCATGTAAGGCATGTAGGGACGGGTGTTGGCAGCCACTTCCTGGTTGGCTTTCAGCACGATTTCGTAAATCTCGCGTTGGCGTTGGTTGAACTTGCCACCGACAGGCGTGGTGCGGGTGAAGTCGGAAGCATAGTAGTTCTCGGTTTCGGCACCGGCATCGCAAACCATCATGCGGCCTTCTTTAAGCACGTTGTGGTGACCGTGGTTGTGCAAGGTCTGTCCGTCAACACTGAGGATGACAGGGAACGAGACGGGACCGCCGCCCGAAAGCGAGAGACCTTCCACTACGCCGACGATTTCTTGTTCTACCATGCCCGGCTTGCACATCTTCATGGCTGTGGTGTGCATGTAGTAGGCGGTGTTGGCAGCGCGTTCCATCTCGGCGATTTCGAGTTCTCTTTTCACTTCGCGCATCGCGATGACGGCCTTGATGAGTTCCAGACTGACAAAGCTGGAAACATTATTTACGTTCACATTCAGCCAGTTGGCGCATTGAATCTGGGTGTCGCCACGATAGGTAGGCAGCATGTGGATTTTGCGTCCTTTGGCGATGGTTTGCTGGAGGTATTCGCCAAAATGGTTGAAGTCGCGGCAATCGGTGATGCCGATCTGTTCGCCTTGTTCCTTCAACGAAGGCAGTGGACCGCACCAAATCACGTCGTCGATAGTTACATCAACGCCGAAAAGGATTTCATCGCCTGTCTCGAAGTCGATGACGCCGACCATATCGGGATGATTCAGCCCGAAGAAGTAGGAGAAGTTGCTGTCCTGACGGTAGATATAGGTGTTGTCAGGGTAGTTGAAAGGAGCTTCGTTGTTGGCAGGGAAGAAAGCCAAACCGCTCTTTATCATTTGCTTAAGTGTGGCGCGACGGCCAGAATAAACGTCTTTTGTAAACATATCGTTCGTATTTGTTGTTTCAATTAGATTGCAAATATAGTTATTTATTCATTGCCGCCTCAATCTCCTCAATTTCAATCGGCAAGCCTTCAAATAGGTTGACGGGTTCGCCTTCGGTGATGAGCAAGTCGTTTTCAATGCGGATGCCGATG